>JAZKFE010000055.1:48062-56837 GCA_040386595.1 Planctomycetota bacterium
ATGGTTCCCGGTAGACTTCGCGGTTCGGCAGGAGCCTCACCCTCCCATGGGCCTTGATGACGGTTTTAGCTCGGCCGATTTGCGTTCCCTCCCTCATATTCTCGCGTGCAGTCTCCGAGTAAGATGCGTCGAACCTGAGTTTTCGAGGTCTCGTCGGAGAAGGGCAGCGCTGCAATGTCAGAACCAGACCTTGATGCATCCACGGTGGCCCCACGACACGGCGGCCTGCGAATCACGGACGATACGCCCGGGACCGTCTTGCGACTGACTTGGATCGGACCGGCTCCCTGGCGCTGGATCCGGCTGGCGGTGCCGTTCCTGTTGCTGGCGTTTATCCTCTGGACGTCGGGGGACGATGGTGTCTGGCACGCTGCGTGGAAGCAAATCAATGCCCCCGGGCCACGCGATCTCGGCCAGGATTTGTTGTTAGGAGGCATGGGCTGTCTGGCGGCCTACCTGTTGTGGCTGTGTGGTCGTTTGCTGGGACAGGGCCTGGGGTTCTGGGATGAAATTGCGTTCGATGCAAACGAACAATTTTTTACGGCCCACCGTCGCGGCTACCTGATCTGGGGCCGGCGGAAGCTCGACATCCCGTTCGGTCAGATCAATCTGGTTTCCTTAGAAGCTGGCCAGGAAGGCCGCGGACCATTATTGCATTCCCTGTCGCTGCGTTACCGTTTTCGGCAGGAAAAACACCGCTATTTTGATGCGAAATTTACCGTTCGGGGACAAGACACCCGCAGCGACGCTTGCGAGCTACTCCTGGCCATCGGCCGGATTCTGTTGGCTCGCGGATATCTTGTGCAGGAAGATTCGCCGCGGCGGGCCATCTGGCAACTTGCGCTGCGGATAACGGCCAACCCCACCGAATCAACTGCAGTTGATGATCCCGAGGAGATTGGCCCCGACGAGGACTTGGAAGCCGACGTTGAAGATTCTGCCGAGGATCTCGAATTGCCCGATGAGGATGTCGTCCTGCCAATCTCGGAGCAGCCTGATCTGGACCGTCGGACGGAAAGTCAGGGAGTGCGGCAGCTGCCGCCGGTGAATCAGCAACTGGCCGCACGAGTCGACATTGCCGCGGTGAATGAAAAGGTATTGTTCACTAAAATTGAGGATTGGATCCCCGGCGAACGTGTCCGGTTTGTTCGCGGGCAGGCTCCGGTGGGCGTGTTTATTACCGCGGCGGTCTTTGGGACGCTGGTTGCAGGGGGCATTGGTGGCTGGCCGGTCTATGGGGTTCTCGACTCGATGATTGGGCCACATATTCTCTGGTGGCCTGGCGTGCTGGTCATTTCCGGCCTCATTGGGGCTTGTGGCCTGGGATTCATCGCCTGGAATCAACTGCAAGAGAAGTCCGTAGAGTTCGATTGGCGAAACCGGCAGATCCTGTTTCAGTTGGGGAGTGAACTTCAAGAACTCTCGTTTGATGCGATTCGCGGGGTCATGCTTTCCGGCACCACACGCACGGAATACACCGGCGAGGATAACTCTCGTAAGATCTCTAAGATCGAGTACGGCTGCCGACTCGATCTAATATTAGCTGAACGCGACTTGCCCCTGATTGCGACCGAAGGCTGGGAAGCGGATGAGTCCACCGCAAGAAATATTTTGCAGCCACTCGGGAATTCGCTCGCCCAGTCTTTGGGGCTCAAATGCGAGTGGGAGCGGACCCGAACTCCCGACGCGGCCAGCTTGTGGCGAGCGTTGTCATTGTCGTCGCTGCAGCAAGTCGTTCTGGTCGGGTTGGTTGTCATCGGTATCGCTGGAATTGGTCGCGGTGTATGGCAGCAGCGGACTCAGCAGGCGGCCGGGCAAACGGTGCGACAAGCGGGGGGAGAAGTTACCTGGATGGACGGGTTTAGTCTTCGCGACAAGACCGTCTACCGGGACTATTGGAACATTGAATTCAAGGCCGACCCGGCAATTGACGAGCATCTCACGCACGTCCACGGTGAGTTGCTGAAGCTGCCCGAGTATGGCCTGCGTGTCATCGATAGTCCTCTGACCGATCAGGGGTTGCAGCAACTCGAGCACCAGACGGGCTTGCGAGTTCTGGATATTTCCCATGCCCAAATCACAGATGCTGGACTGCCCGCCATTGGGACTTGCTCAGAACTGGTCTATCTGAATTTGTTCGGCACAACAGTGACCGATGCGGGCCTTAAGGACTTGGCTCCGCTGCAAAAACTGCGATTCCTGTATCTCGGCGGGACGCGGATCAGCGATGCAGGGCTAGAGACGCTGCGTCAGTGCAAGGGGCTGGAATACATCCACCTGACCACCTCGGCCGTGACACCCGCAGGAGCGGCGAAGCTCCGCAATCAGTTGCCTTGGGTGCAGGTTGATTTTGAAGTGTTTCATTAGCCGCGAGTGAACTTCTGTCTTCGAAGTCAAACCGAAACGACTACCGGCATTAAGCCAAAAACGTCCATAGCCTGACTTGGAAAGTCAGGCTATGGATTTGTCATTGCGAGTATCTGTGATGCTTACCCAACGCCGTTGGCAGTGGTGCCGACGGCTTGCTCTGCAACGCGGTGTTTCGCGTGGCTGGGACGCGATGTGGGGCGAGGAGCAGCCGCCGACTGGCGTGCTGGCACGGGCGTCATGTGCGCTGTGGCGACGCGTCGGCCGGCGGAGAACATCTCACGGTTCACATCGAGTGAACGCTTCGAGAGCAGGTTTTCCAACGCTTCTTGCCAGGCACCGGCGTCGATGCTTAGTCGCGCTGAAAGCACTCCCAGCATGAAGAAATTCAGGCTGCGAGGGCATTCCGCTTGGTGTGTCAGAGCGGTTCCTTCGAACCATTCGATACGTTTGTCGTTGACGCAGGATGGGGTGTTGGCTTCAGCGGGAGTTAGGGCTCCCGGCTTGCTCCACAATCGATTCATCAGGGCGACACCGTCGGCCTGCAGGAACGGCAGGTGCTTCAGACCTTCGTAGCCTTCAAAGCTCAGGATCGTGCTGACGCCGCCATGACCGCGCAGGGGGGAGTACAAGTCGCGACCGATCCGCACCTGGCACGAGACGCTACCGAAGCGTCGGCTCAGGCCGTGAATTTCGCTCTTCTTGACGTTCAAACCCGCCAAGAGTGCGGCTTCGGCCAGAGTATCTCCGGCCAGCACAACACCTTGGCCCCCCATTCCGGCGATCAATACGGTAAGGGGGTAATTGGTAGCGGCATCTTCCATTGACGAATCTCCACGAGTTCGGGTGCGACCGCTTGTGGGGCTAGTGCCTCCTCGGGGCACATTTGCACACAAAGCGTACAGCCAACACACAGGTCCAAATTGATTTTGGGAGCGATCTTGCCGCCCAAATCCTGTCGTTCAATGGCAACGCAACCCACCTTGAAGCAATCACCGCAACCGGTACATGCTTCTGCTTTCAAATGGGCTTGTTGCACGAGAGTCTTCGGCTTCAACAGCAGGCAGGGGGCCCGGCTGATGACGACGGATGGTCCCGGGTGAGCGAGGGCTTCACGCAGGATCGACTCGGTCTGCTCCAGGTCGTATGGATTGGCGATGCGGATCCATTCGACCCCGATCGCTTCCACCAGCTTTTCGATATTCACGCCAGGGCCAGCCAGTCCCTTGGCAGTCGTGCCATTGCCCGGGTGCCCTTGCAGGCCCGTCATGGCGGTCGTCGAGTTATCCATAATCAGGACGGTGCAGTGTCCCTGGTTGTACACTAAGTCCATCAGTGACGTGATGCCCGAATGGAGCAGCGTCCCGTCTCCGATAATTGCCAGGATCTTACCGTGCGATTCCTCGCCCAGTGCTTTCTCCATGCCTAACGCGGTGCCAATGCTGGCACCCATGCAGACGACGCTGTCGATGGCATTCCACGGCTCCAGAGCCCCCAGCGTATAACAGCCGATGTCTCCGGTGACGCGGACACCCAAACGGGCAATCGCCGTGTAGACTCCCAGGTATTGGCAGCCGGCACAGATTCGCGGGGCTCGCGCGGCGATCGTTGTATCGCCCTTTTCCTGCGGCTGCGGCGACAGACGCTCGACGCTGTGCAGGATACGTTCGGGAGTGAGTTCGCCGACGCGGGGAATCCACTCCTTGCCATGTACCTTAATGCCCAGTGCCTTGATCTGATCTTCGAGGAACGGGTCGAGTTCTTCGATGACGAGAATGCGTTCGACTTCTGAGGCGAACTGTCGAATGAGTTCCGTCGGCAGTGGGAATGTCTGAGCCAGCTTCAGCACGGAGGCATTCGGGAAGGCTTCTCGCGAATAGCAGTAAGGTACGCCCGACGTGATGATACCTAGGGATCGGTCGCGTAGTTCAATGCGATTGAACGGTGAGTCTTCGTTGAACTCGGCCAGCGCTTCCAGGCGGTTTTCGATGACCGCGTGGCGTTGAATTGCTTGTCGCGGCAACAGCACGAATTTGTCGAAATCGCGAACAAAACCGGTGGCGCGAGCACGTTCGGTCGGAGCCGGGCCGATCTCGACCACGGTTTTAGAGTGACATAGCCGCGTCGTCATGCGGAGTAACACTGGTGTGTCAAACCGTTCACTCATTTCGAATGCGTGCTTAATCAGTTCGTACGCTTCCTGGCTGTCGGAAGGTTCGAGCATCGGCAGCTTGGCGGCCCGCGCATAGTGCCGGCTGTCTTGTTCGTTTTGCGAGCTGTTGGCGGAAGGATCATCGCCGACCACGACCACCAGTCCGCCGTTGATGCCCGTGTAGACCGACGAAAACAGCGGGTCCGCCGCCACGTTCAGGCCCACGTGCTTCATCGACACCATCGAGCGGGCGCCGGCGAATGCGGCTCCCAGCGCGACTTCATAGGCCACCTTTTCGTTGGTGGACCACATGGCCTGCACGGAGCTGTAGGTGGAAAGCGTCTCCAGGATCTCGGTGCAGGGCGTGCCGGGATAGCTGGTAGCAATCATGACGCCAGCTTCCATGGCGCCACGAGCAACCGCTTGATTTCCAGAAAGTAGTAGTCGCGAACGCGACATTATAGTTTGGCCTTTAGGTCGAGGATCTCGGATGCTGTGTTAATCGCAGCCGTGCGGTCGATGAACGGCAACATGCTGCTGAGCAGATTGCCGGGCCCGACTTCCACGAAGTGACTCCCCCAATTCTTTCGGAGGGTTTCAATCGTTGCTTGCCAGTACACAGGTTGTGAGAGAAAGCCCCCCAGAAACTGGTGGATCTCTGCGGACGTTCGCAGCACGCTGGCGTCGTGGCTGTTGACTAAGGGGACCTTGGGTTCGGTCCAGGAAACCGTGTCGAGACGCTGTTGGAATCGCGTCGCGACTTCATTCACATAAGGTGTGTGCATGGCTCGTTCAGAGACGAACCGTTTGGCTTGCTTGGCACCCGCGGCGGTGGCGCTCGCCAAGATGCTGTCCACTGCGGCAGCTGGCCCTGCGACGACATGCTGCAGGGGGGAATTCCAATTGGCGAGGCAAACTTCGGGGGTAGCTGTTAGTAGCGTTTGGACTGCTCCGTCGTCGAGGCCGATGACGACACCCATCGTCAAGCCTCGTCCGTCGATCAGTTCTTCCATCAGCTCTTCCACGTGAGTGACCAACTGCAGGCCAGTCGTGAAGTCATAGGCTCCGCAAGCCCAGCCGGCAGCCAGGCTGCCGAGGCTGTGTCCGGCGACAATTTGGGGATGGCAATCATGCGTCCCGAGCACCGCGGCGTAAGCGCAGTCCAGAACGTAAATGACTTGTGCTTCCTGTCGGGCGGGAACATGCTTTCGTCCCGAGCCGGTGAGGCAGACTTCGGCCAGTTCGTAACCCAGCTGCGATTCTGCCTCGGCAATCAATTCGTCGGCGACGGCAAAGTGGCCAATGACGTCGTGTCCCATACCGACATATCGACATCCCAAACCCGGAAAGAGCCAGCTCGCCGTGGTATACGGGTGAGCCGAGTGATCTTTCCGTGGTGCGTCAATTGCTTCGACCGTCGAAGGCAACGGCTGGTCGATCGGCAACGGCTGCACTCGGGAATTGGTATCGTTCATGGAACCGCGTATGAGAAGGATCGAATGGCGTACGCTTGAGGCGGCGCTAGGATTTACGGATTATTCGGATTGAATGGCCTGCGGGGTGTGTTGAAGGAAAGTTATGAATCCGGAAAGCAGCGATGGCGGTGGATGAGCAGAATCGGTCGGCTCGCATCTTCGACCATTGCAGTTCTAATCCCTTCACATTCACCCCGGCGAATCGGCATTACCGATTCCCGAGCCCTCGTTCTCTCCTCAAGCATCGGTCAACGACATGATCTGGCATTACACGGCGCTGAAGAGCGCATTCGTACCTGCCCAATCGGAAGACCAGAACCCAGACCAGTAGCCGCCAATTCGATGCGCCAGGTGACAGCGACGTCGCTGATCAGTCGGCAAATCGTACCCCGAATCCATCAGAAGGGTAGATTCCGGGGCATCCAAGACCCACTTTGCAGTTGTCAGGCACACGCGGCTTGGTAGCTGCGTTCTAAATTTCTGACGATGCCCGGGGTTCCTGTGGCAAGAAATGGGGGTGATGCTCGCAGTGCGAGCCCTAGGGCCACCATCTCCAGAATCCTACCGCAGCCGTTTAAGGCACTCCCTAAAAGCCGATGTGGTGTAGAAATCCGTGAAAATCGACCGCTCTGGTCTACTTCTTCGCGAATCCTTAAGCCCCATCGGGTTGCCCTGCGCCCGTCTTTCGATCACGACCGGGCCTGATAAATAGAACCATCAACGGTTCTATAACCACTTTGACAAGTCGCCATCATACCAGATTTAACATTGAAAGCCAGTGTTTTCGGCCGTTGAAAGCCGTATTTTCAGGATTGATTTAAGGAGCGGAAAAGTTCAATCGAACCGATGTCGCCAGGCTCTGGGGGGGCCCTGGTTCCGATCTACTTCTCGGACCGCTTCTCCAGTCTTAGATTGAAGATCCGTCCGAAATCAATGTGACTACGTAGCTGGCCGTGGTACATCTCGAAAATACGCGTTCGGGCCAATTTGATCCTGTTGTACTCCGCGTTTGCGCTCATGCTGACAGAGATTGGAACGTACGAACCATTCGTTTTCCTTGAACGAGGCTCCTGTTCAATGTCCACGTTTTATGGGGACGATTCGTCCTCGTTCGGGTGGGCAGATCCGAGTGGCTTCCGTCAGCTTCCTCAGCGATTCACCCGCGAACTCTTTGCGCCTTAATCATTGGCCGCAATCGTGGACTCTGACCGTTCACCCTGCGCTCCCGCGAATCATGAATGCGGGGAAGAGGATTATCGCTCCACAAATCTTCTGAAATTCAATAGTTGAATTTCGTGATGTGGGCTCCGTATTTTCCCCAATGGGGTTAAGGGTTTGTGCAAATGTACCGTGTTTCGGTGTGGGATTGGCACACCACGTGCTTTGCCTTCCAGCGGTGTGATTGCGCGATCTCAGCCGCTTCAGTGGTGCTCGGAGGTTTTTGCAGTTTGCAATTTTGGCAATTGTTTAAAGGAGTTCAGGCATGTCAGTCACTCTCTTATTGCTGTTCGCGATCGCGATGTTGACCGCTGTGGTTGGGAAATTCACGGTTGCGGCGGCGGGGGTGGCGAATGTGATCTGCCTGTGTTTGCTTGTCTTGTTCGCGGTACTGACTCAGGTCCAGGGGATCCGTAAACCTGTGGTTTGAGATCCGCCATCGGTCGAATTTCGACGATGCGGTTACGAGTCCCGTGGTGATTAATACCCGGTAATCTCCTCAGGAGATCCGGGTATTTTCGTGAAGCGTTCGCCGCACGAACTGCTGGGCAGATCTCTGTTGCATGGCACTTACAGGCAGGCTCATTCAGAAGCCAGTGGGTTTCATCCAGACGAAAAATGACGAATGATATACAAGGGCTTGAGGGGCGTTATGGACACTGATACCAAGGCTCCTAAGTTGCGCAGTGGCGCTCGGACAAAATCCGCTGGCGGGATGACAATCTTTCGCTTAGGGCGTGAAGATGAAGCGCTGCGAGCCGAGTTCTTAAGCCTCGATCAATTGACGCGTCACGGGCACACGTTGGCGAACTGGCATCAGATTGCATCTCGCCCCCGTGAAGATCGCCTCTTGCCGAGCCTCGCCGAGAACGCCGCCGTTCTGCGCGAATCGTATGAGCTCGCCAATGCCGCGTTGAGTGACGGCCGCACCATCGTTCCGGCGGCGGAATGGCTGCTCGATAATTTTTATATCATCGAGACACATGTGCGGCTGGCACGTCAGCACTTGCCGCGCGGCTATAGTCTGGAACTGCCGCAGTTGGTCGGGGGACCAGCCGATGGGCGGCCGCGTGTCTATGACATCGCCATGGAGCTGATTGCACATGCGGACGGCCTGCTGGATGCCGAGAACTTGCGGCATTTCGTCGCCGCTTATCAGACGGTCACTCCGTTGAAGCTGGGCGAGCTGTGGGCGATTCCTATTATGCTGCGATTGGCGCTGCTGGAAAACCTGCGGCGGATTGCCGTGCGGATTGCCTGGCAGCAGCAGGATCGAGACACCGGCGCTATGTGGGCGGGGCGCGTACTAGATGCCTTGGAGCGTGATCCGAAGCAAGTCATCGTCGTGCTGGCGGATTTAATTAAGAGCGAGCCGTGTGTTAGTAACAGTTTTGTTGCCGAGTATACGCAGCGTCTCCAAGGCCGCGTGGGGCAGGTGCCAGTTGCCGTCAATTGGCTCGATCAATGGCTACTGGAGCATGGCCAGACCGTGGAGCGTTTGGTGCATCTCAACAGCCAGACGCAGGCTGCCGATCAAGTCTCGATGGGGAATAGTATTACCAG
>JAZKFE010000055.1:56847-74631 GCA_040386595.1 Planctomycetota bacterium
TATGTGGATCGCGTGCTGCGATCTGATCCCGTCGATGTCTATCGGAAGATGAGCTTCGCCAGTCGAGATCGCTATCGGCATGCCGTCGAGCGTGTTGCTAAGCGGAGTCCACGCTCTGAAATTCAAGTCGCCCGCGTTGCCGTAGAGTTGGCGCAAGAAGCTCAGAAGGACCACCCCGAATCGGCAGAAGAATATCGTAAGACCCGGGATTGCGAGCCCGATCATCACATTGGCTATTATCTGGTCGATGACGGTCGCCGGTTCTTAGAGAAGAGCGTCGGCTATCGGCGGACAATACTGGATTACCTCCAGCGATTTGGCTCGCGTTTTCGGATGCCGTTATTCCTGGGGGGCATGTCGGCCATCTGGGCCGCGATGTTGGCCGTGGTTGTCACGGTGGCCTGTGCGCGGGGAGTATTGAACGCGTCATGGTCGGCGATGTGGTTGGTTCCGCTGCTGCTGTTGGCCGTCTATGGGACGCAATTCGCGGTGTCTCTCATTAACTGGCTCTGCGGTCTACTCGCCCCGCCACGGCCGATTGATCAACTGGATTTCAGTGAAGAAATTCCCGTGGAGTGCCGGACCATCGTGGTCGTACCGACGATGCTGACCAGCCCGCGCGGGTTAGAGTCTTTGTTAGAGCTACTCGAAGTCCGGTTTCTCGCGAATCGAGACCGGAATCTGTACTTTGCCCTACTGACTGATTTTGGGGATGCGGAGCATGAAACCCAGCCAGATGATCAACAACTGATTGATCTGGCGCGGCAGGGTATCGAGCAATTAAATCAGAAATATACCGGCGACCGTAAAGATACCTTTTTCTTATTCCACCGGCCGCGCGTGTATAACGAGCTCCAGGGAATTTGGATGGGGCGCGAGCGAAAACGGGGGAAGTTAACCGACTTTAATACCTTGCTATGCGGTGGCCGGGCCGACGCGTTTAGCGTGATTGTGGGCAACATCCTGCCCCTGTCGACGGTTCGCTATGTGATCACCTTGGACACAGATACGCAACTGCCGCGAGATACCGCTCAGCGGTTGGTCGGCTGTATGGCTCATCCGCTGAATCGACCTCGATTCGATAAGGCCAAGGGGTGCGTGTCGCACGGCTATGCCGTCCTGCAGCCGCGCGTGGCGGTCACGATTCCCGAGGGGACACGCAGCGAATACAGCCGCATGTTTGCCGGCGATCCTGGGATCGATCCTTATACCAATCAAGTCAGCAATGTTTACCAGGATATATTTGGTGAAGGGAGCTTTATTGGTAAAGGGATTTATGATCTGCACGCGTTTGAATCGGCTCTGCATGGACGATTCCCCGATAACGCGGTGCTGAGTCATGATCTGATTGAAAGTTGCTTCGCCCGTAGCGGCCTGGTGAGCGAGCTGGAATTGTTTGAAGGCTTCCCCTCACGGTATCTGGCCGATGCCAGTCGCAGACATCGTTGGGTGCGGGGGGATTGGCAGTTGCTCGGATGGCTGATGCCGCGAGTGCCGCATACGCAAGGGAAAGTTCCCAGCCCATTGACGTGGCTGGCGTGGTGGAAATTGTTTGACAACCTACGCCGCAGTCTGATGCAGCCGGCGTTGTTATGTGTTTTGATTGCGGCTTGGCTACTGGCCCCCGGTGCTGCGGTATTCTGGACCGTGGCCGCACTGAGCTTGATTTTCGTGCCCATCATCTTGTCTGCGATCCCCGGGCTAGTTCGGGTGCCAGACGAGATGCCGTTCGGGCTACATCTCAAGGCTCGTGTTCGGGAATTGTTGAAACAATTTCTCCAGGAGTTGTTTGTCCTTTCAGTGCTGCCTTATGAGGCACATTGGAATCTGGACGCCATTATTCGCACGCTGTATCGGATGGGCGTGTCGCGGAAACATCTCCTGGAATGGACGACGGCCAGCGATGCCGAACGCCGGGCGTCGGGCAATCTCGCAGACCATTACGAGTTGATGTTCGCCCAGACGGTCACCAGTCTGGGGGTGACGGCCGCGGTGATTTTATGGGCTCCGGCGGCTCTACCAGCGGCCGCGCCGCTGTTGTTGCTGTGGCTCCTCGGACCAGGTGTTGCCTGGAAATTGTCGCAGCCGATCGGAACGCGACATGCGAAGTTGTCACCACGACAACGTCTCCAACTGCGGAATGTCGCCCGCCGCACCTGGCATTACTTCGACACGTTTGTGACCGAACGTGACCACTGGTTGGCTCCGGATAATTTTCAGGAAGAGCCCAATGGCGTAATCGCCACGCGGACCAGCCCGACTAATATTGGCATGGGGCTGATTGCGAACTTGACGGCCTGGGATTTGGGATATGTTTCCAGCGGCGGGGTGGTCGAGCGAATCGGCCGCACGCTATCGGTGATGGAGCAGATGGATCACTTCCGCGGGCATCTTTATAACTGGTACGACACGCGAACTCTGCAGCCCATTGAGCCCCGTTATATCTCGAGCGTAGACAGTGGTAACCTCGCGGGGCTGTTGCTGACTCTCAAGGCGGGATTGGAAGATCTGGGTGAGCAACCGATCATTCGCCGTGACGTGTTTGATGGTCTCTCCGATACGCTTCGCATTGCATTTGACCTGTCGTCGGCACGCTCCTCGTCGGGGGAGGGAGCACTGACCTCACCGAATCTGCGGGAAGTCACGCAGCGTCTGGAGCGGTTGCTGGCGGAATGCCGGCCGTCGGCGATCACACTGTCGCGATCTCACCGATTGCTGGACCGTCTCGCCACGACGGCGTCCGAGCTGGCTGGTAGTTTGTCCGCGGCGGGTGATCAGAAAATCCAGGAATGGGTTCGAGCGTTTGAGGCCGAGTGCCGCGATTTCGATGGCGAACTGTTGCGGCTAGCTCCTTGGGTTGCGGTGACGCATCCGGTGTTGGAATTTGATGGTCACGCCTCGCACGAATCACGAGCCCAAGCCGATCAGATCCTGCAGCTGATCGAGGCCTTGGATGGCGGTTGCTCGGTGAATGACCTGTCGCGACGGGCTGGAGAAATCCAGCGTGCGATCGAAGATTGGTTGTCGACGAATGCCGCGGAGCCCCGCAACGGACAAGTTGTTTCCGGGGCATCGACGTCACCGTCGGGCGAGCTGCCAGTCAGTGGGCGTCAAGATTGGGTGCAGTATGCCGCTCTCTTTGAACGAGGGGCACTGGAAGCCAGCAAGATGACGCAAGCCTTGCAGTTGCTGGCCTTGCGCTGCGGCAATCATGCGTTAATGGACTTCCGTTTCCTGTTTGACGAAGACCGCGATCTACTGGCCATTGGCTATAACGTTTCCGACCAGCGCATGGACAGCAGCTTTTATGATTTGCTGGCCTCGGAGGCCCGCGTCGCGAGTTTCGTGGCCATTTCTCAAGGCCAGTTGCCTCGTGAGCATTGGTTCGCGCTGGGGCGTATGCTGACCACGCAAGGGGGCGAGCCGACGCTGTTGAGCTGGTCGGGATCGATGTTCGAATATTTAATGCCGATCCTGATTATGCCCACGTACGAAGGGACGCTCATCGACTTGGCCTGCCGCGGAGCAGTCGGTCGACAGATCCAATATGGTCGTCAGCAGCATGTTCCTTGGGGTGTCTCTGAGAGTTGCTATAACGTGACGGACGCCAACTTGACGTATCAGTATCGGGCTTTTGGTGTGCCTGGATTGGGACTGCAGCGAGGCTTGGGCGAGGATCTGGTGATTGCCCCCTACGCGTCCGTCATGGGAACGATGGTGGCACCCGTTGAGGCGTGCAAGAATCTCGAGCGGATGGATGCGGCGGGATATCTTGGAGAATATGGCTTCTACGATGCGATCGATTTCACACCTGCCCGCAGTGGGCCTACGAATGAGCCCGTGATCTGCAAGACCTATATGGCTCACCATAGCGGAATGAGTCTGCTGGCTTTAGACGCTGTGTTAATGGATCACCCCATGCAACGGCGTTTCTTGAACGATCCGTTGCTACGGGCGCACGACCTCTTGCTGCAGGAACGCGTGCCGCATGTTATCCGGCCGGTCGATCCGCATCCGGCAGAGTCGCCGGATCTGCAGGGGCGAACCGTGACCGGAGCGACCGGCGAGACAATTCGTTGTTTTGATTCTCCCGATACCACGGCGCCGGAAATTCATCTGCTGGGCAATGGCCAATATCACGTCATGGTCAGCAATGCCGGCGGTGGCTACAGCCGCTGGAGCGATCTGGCGATTACTCGTTGGTTGCCTGATAGTACGCGGGATCACTTTGGTCAGTTTTGTTATGTGCGCGATCTGGGGACCGGAGAATTCTGGTCCTCCACATCGCAACCGACAACTCGCCGGCCGGAAAAATACAGCGCCTTATTTAGTCCCGGAAAGGCCGAGTTCCGCCGGGTCGACAATAAACTTGTGGTTCACACCAGCATTGGTGTATCGCCAGAAGACGATGTCGAAGTTCGCCGCGTGATTATTAAGAACATTAGTCGCCTTCCCCGGTCTATCGACCTAACGAGTTATGGCGAAGTGGTGCTGGCACCGCCCTCGGCAGACGCGGCACATCGGGCGTTTTCGAACCTGTTCGTGACGACAGAACTGCTGCCCGATCGATGCGCCATCTTGTGTACTCGTCGGCCACGGGCGGAACATGAGAAGCCGCCGTTCGTGTTTCATCTCATGATCGTCGAAAAATCGCGGCAAGGTGCGACCAGTTTTGAAACGGATCGCTTAAAGTTTGTGGGACGTAATCGAACGCCGCGTGATCCGGCAGCCATGCATGGGACCGCACTTCTGTCGAATACCGCGGGAGCGGTTCTCGACCCCATTTTTAGCATCCGACGCGAATTGCAGATCGATGCCGAAGAGAGCGTACGGATCGACTATGTCACGGGCATTGCCCCCACCCGTGAGGCTGCCTTGGCTCTCATCGAAAAGTATCAGGACTACCGCCTGGCCGATCGCGTCTTCGAACTGGCGTGGCCACACGAACAAGTGGCTCGCAAGCAGTTTGGAGCGTCGGATAGCGATGTGACAATGTTCTCGCAGCTAGCGGGGCCGCTGGTCTATCGCGGCTCGCAGTATCGCGCGGCATCCCGGCTGATTGCCCAGAATCGACGCAATCAAAGTCATCTCTGGTCATATAGTATTAGTGGTGATTTGCCGATCGTTCTCGTAAAGGTCTCTGACCCTGGGAAATTAAACTTTGTCCGGCGTCTGTTGCAGGCTCATGCCTACTGGCGGCTTAAAGGTCTCGATATTGATCTGGTGATCTGGGATGAGGATTTAGGTGGCTATCGACATCAGCTGCACGATGCGCTGATGGGTTTGGTGGCCTCGGGACATGACGCACCTCTACTGGACCGGCCGGGAGGGATCTTCATTCGTCGCGGCGATCAGATGCCGGAAGAGGATCGATTGCTGCTGGAAAGCATTGCGACCGTTGTGCTCGCGGATTCGCTGGGGACGCTTGCGGAACAGCTCGAGAGACGCCCACGTGGTGAGGTGACGCTGCCCCTTTTGCGGCCAACACGAACCAAAAAGGGTGAACCAGAACGTGATACTTCGCCACCGCGTCGGGATCTGATTTTCTATAACGGGTTTGGTGGGTTCACTCACGACGGTAAGGAATATATCACCCTGCTGCGTCACGGAGTGACAACGCCCGCGCCGTGGTGCAATGTCATCGCGAACGAACAATTCGGGACGATTGTGACCGAATCGGGGCTCGGACACACCTGGTTTAAGAACGCTCATGAGTTCCGGTTAACCCCCTGGCATAACGATCCGGTCAGTGATCCAGTTGGTGAAGCTGTTTATGTTCGTGATGAAGAAACGGGTCGATTCTTTAGTCCGACACCTCTGCCGGCGCGTGGGACCCGAGCTTATGTTTGCCGGCACGGTTTTGGGTATTCGGTCTGGGAATATGAAGAAACGGGCCTGACGACTGAGATGGCCACGTTTGTTGCCGTGGATGCGCCGGTCAAGTTTATGTTGCTCAAGATTCGCAACCATTCCGGCCGTAAACGCTCGTTGAGCGTGACGGGTTATGTCGAGTGGGTGTTAGGAGAATTGCGGTCGCGCACCGCCCCGAACGTGGTGACGGAAATTGATCCGCAGACGGGTGCCATTTTTGCCCGCAATCATTACAGCATCGATTTCCCAGGGACTGTCGTCTTCTTCCAGTCGAGCGAAGTGACACGCAGTATTACATGTGATCGAGCCGAATTTATTGGTCGCAACGGAACACTTTCCAAACCTGCCGCGATGAAGAATCAGCGACTCTCGGGTAAGGCCGGGGCAGGGCTCGATCCCTGTTGTGCGATTCAGACGTGGATGGAACTGGGGGACGGCGAGGAACGCGAAGTCATGTTGCTGTTGGGGGCGGCGGACGATGCGTCGGTCGCGAGTGGGTTGCTGCAGCGATTTAAACGTGTGGGCGATGCCCGTCGCACGTTAGAAAAAGTCTGGAACTTCTGGACTCATACTCTCAGTGCGGTGTATGTCGAATCACCCGATCCGCGACTCAATGCACTCACGAACGGTTGGTTGTTGTATCAAACGCTCTCGTGCCGCATCTGGGGCCGTAGCGGTTTCTATCAGTCGGGCGGGGCTTATGGTTTCCGCGATCAGTTGCAGGATTCATTGGCATTGCTGCAGTCAGCAGGATATCTCACTCGCGAGCATTTGCTGCGGTGTGCGGCTCGGCAATTCCGCGAAGGGGACGTGCAGCACTGGTGGCATCCGCCAACAGGGAAGGGGGTTCGCACTCACTTCTCGGATGACTATTTGTGGTTACCGCTGGCGGCGGCACAGTATGTCAGTGTGACCGGGGATACCGGCGTGTTGGATGAGACGGCGCATTTCCTCACCGACCGCCCCGTCGCGCCCGAAGAAGAAAGTTACTACAACCAGCCCCAAATCTCTGGAGAGTCGGGGACATTATATGAGCATTGTAAGCGGGCCGTGCTCTATGGTTTGCGGTTCGGAAGTCACGGTCTGCCGCTGATGGGCTGTGGCGACTGGAACGATGGCATGAATCGAGTTGGTGCAGAAGGGAAGGGGGAAAGTGTCTGGCTGGCCTTCTTCCTGTATGACGTGCTGCGGAAGTTTGCACCGCTGGCGAAGATGCGCAAAGACGATGAGTTCGCCGCGTTGTGTCTCGAAAAAGCCGAGACGTTGCGGGATAACATCGAGACGCAGGCTTGGGATGGAGGTTGGTATCGCCGCGCTTACTTTGATGACGGCCAGCCGCTGGGTTCGCACGAGAATGTCGAATGCCAGATTGATTCTCTGCCTCAAAGTTGGGCGGTGATTTCCGGAGCCGGGCAGCCAGAGAGGATGAAGCTGGCCATGGATGCCGTCCATGAACGTCTTGTCCGTACTGATGCCAAGCTGATTCAGCTGTTCGATCCTCCCTTCGATAAGGGGACGTTGGATCCGGGGTATATCAAAGGCTATGTTCCCGGTGTTCGCGAGAATGGTGGGCAATACACGCACGCCGCGATCTGGACGACGATGGCTTACGCGCTGCTGGGTGACAATGCCCGGGCCTGGGAATGTTTCGATCTGATTAATCCGCTGAATCATTCGAGCAATGAAGCGGATGCCACGGTATATAAAGTCGAACCGTATGTCATTGCGGCTGACGTTTATTCTGTCACGCCACAAGAGGGGCGCGGTGGCTGGACGTGGTACACGGGGAGTGCCGGATGGATGTATCGGCTGATCACCGAGGTCCTGTTCGGCTTGCGATTAGAAGGTGGAACGCGTCTGTCGTTCCGGCCGTGTGTGCCCGTGTCCTGGAAACGTTATAAGATCAATTACCGTTTCCACCAGACGTTCTACCGGATTGAGTTTACGATCCTGAGCGAACCGACACACAACGTGAGTCGCATGGTTCTGGATGGGGTCGAATTGCAGACACCCTATATGCCCCTGGTTGACGATCACCAGGAGCATCATGTTGAGGTCGTGTTGGGAATCGAGTAGTCGAGGGGCCGGCTTGTCTCGGCATTGGCTTGGTTAAATCAGGGCGGCAATCGGTTCCGCATTGTAAATAAAATGCGGCCGATTCTGCCCGTCGTGCCAGGCTGCGGTTGGGGCAATTCCGAGTGCGTGATAGATCGTGGATGCCATTGATTCTGGTGTTTGAGGATCGGCCACGGGATACGCGCCGTCGCGGTCGGAGGCTCCGACGACGGTCCCCCCTCGGGTGCCTCCTCCGGCGAAGAAGACCGATTGTACCGCACCCCAATGATCGCGACCGGGGCCGAAGTAAGAGGCCGCTAATGTCGAAATCTTGGGCGTGCGACCGAACTCGCCGGCCATCACGATGAGCGTGCTGTCGAGCATTCCCGTGGCTTGGAGATCGTCCATCAAGGCACTCAGTGCACGATCGGTTGGCGGCAGCAATTTATCGCGCAATCGTGGGAAGGCATCGCCATGAGTGTCCCAGGTTTCGTTGTTTCCCAGGTTGACTTGGACCAGATTCACCCCGGCTTCTACTAGTCGTCGCGCCATCAACAGTGACCAGCCGAAACTGTTGCGGCCATAGCGTTCTTGCGTTTTATCGTCCGCTTGAGTGACATCAAATGCCTGCCTGACCTGAGGATCAGCCAGCAGGCCGATGGCGGCTTCTCGCTGATGATCGTAGTTGCGCGTGGCAGTATCTTCGAGTGCCTGCCGCTGGCAATCAATGTCTTTCAATCGAGCGACACGCGCGTCCAGCCGAGAAAGGTTCAGGCCTTGCGGCAGGTTCAAGCTGGGGGCGCGATAGGTGCGCGAATCGACTGCTGCCGGCGGTTTGCGGGACTCGTTGGCGAACGTGTATTCGGGATAAGCACCGCGCCAGAACGGATTGCCGTAAGGTGAGGCCTCGATGAAGAATGGGTCTCGCTGGGATCCCATCTGTCCGCCGTAGGCTCCGGGGATGACTCCACCGGACCAATGCACCAAGCGTTCCGGTAGCACAATGGCCGAGGGGAGGTTGGCCGATGCGGGCTCGGCTGTTTGCCCCCGCCGGGCGGCTTCACCGGCAATCGAGGCGATTGACGGCCAGTCGGAAGGGCGGGCCATGCGGTCGCCGACAAATCCTGGCGGCGTTTTCGACCGACCTGTCAGCATGTAATAATGGCCGGCCGTATGGTCGTTCGTGGGATGCGTCAGCGAACGGACGACCGACCAGTGTGCACTCCGCGTGGCGAGTCGCGGCAGATGCTCGCAGATATCCATGCCCGGGGTGGCTGTGGCGATGGGGGTGAATTCACCGCGAATTTCGGCGGGGGCTTCTGGCTTAAGATCGAAGCTTTCGTGTTGCGCTAAACCTCCGGAGAGGAAGATATAGATACACGACTTGGCCCGACCGAAACTCGTTCCATTGCCGGCAGCTTCGGCAGCTCGCAAACCGGGAAGCTCGTGCATGCCCAAACCCAGTAGCCCAAGCGAGCCTGCTTGCAGGGCCACGCGGCGGGAAAACTGAGGGTGAACGAGATTCTGGGCCATATGCCGAACCATAATAGAGGCATCAATTTAGGACGCCGCCAAGGACGTCCGAGAACGAAACGCCGGTGGGATGGTTCACACCGCGTCTCGATACGCTCAAACATATCGAATGTTGTTGATGAGATTCTGGCCGTTTCCGCCTGTGATGTCAATTGCGCTTGGCGGCGGCGTCCGGCGAAAACGCACTTCCGCGGTTTCTTCGTTAGTATCGGCAAAGTTGCCCGGGCGGTCGGGTGCTTGTGTGCTGGTGGATGGCGGGATAGTATCGAACAGGCACGGTCGTGCCGTCTCTATAATTGATTACCTGAGCGAAGGAATGAATCGTTGGCTGACATTATTCGTCACGGGGTGACCCGCAGATGGTCTGATGCGGTTGTCCATAATGGGGTCGCCTATTTTGTCGAAGTTCCTGATGATCCCAGCCAGGACGCCAGTGGGCAGTTTCGGCAGGTTTTGGCTCAGGTCGTGGCGCGATTGCAGCAAGTGGGGAGTGATCCGACTCGCTTGTTGCAAGTCATGATTTACATGCCGGAACCTGCTGATTTGGCGGCGTTTAACGAATTGTGGGAGGGATGGTTGCCGGCGGGACACGCTCCCTCGCGAGCCTGCATTCATGCCCAGCTGGCGTCGCCGCTGTATCGGATTGAACTGGTCGTCACGGCTGCATTGTTAGCGGATTAGAACCTAGTAAAGGTTTGCATGTCATGGCGCGATACTTTCGATATAAGTCTCCCGAAGATGTCGTTGCCGATGCGGAATCGTTGGGTGAGACGTTGGCCATGTCTCACGACTTTGCCCCGTTGTTTCAACCCGTAATGGTGGGGCCGTTGAAGGTCGGCGGGCGGCTGGCCATTCATCCGATGGAAGGTTGCGACGGGACCCTCGATGGCAATCCTGATGAACTGACCTATCGCCGCTATCAACGGTTTGGTGCTGGTGGAGCGAAGCTCATTTGGGGTGAGGCGGCTGCTGTCTGTCCCGAAGGGCGCGCCAATACCCGGCAACTCCTGGTGGCCGAGCACACAGCCGCTGGATTGGAACGGATGCTGGAGCAGTGTCGGGCGTCACATGCTGCGGCGACAGGATCGACCGACGGCTTGGCGGTGGGGCTGCAGTTGACGCACTCGGGCCGGTATAGCGTCGAAAAACCGCTGCTGGCAACGCACGATCCGATCTTAGATCCGCTGACGCGTGATCGAACGACTGGCCGGGCAGTGGATGCCTCCACCCCGTTGCTCAGTGATGACGATTTGAAGCGTCTGGAAGATCAGTATGTGCAGGCCGCCATCTGGTGCGCGAAGCTGGGCTATGACTTTGTCGACATCAAGCAATGCCATCGTTATCTCTTGTCAGAGTTGCTGGCGGCTCGGAATCGTCCGGGGCTGTATGGTGGAAGTTTAGAGAACCGGACGCGACTGGTCCGCAATGTCGTGCAACGCATTCGCCAGGAGTGCCCGGGACTGGTGATCGCCACGCGGATGAACGCGGTTGATGGGATCCCGTATCGCAAAGCGGCCACCGGGGATGAGCCAATTGGGATTCCTTGCCCGCACCAGCTTCCATTGGTGACGGCGTGGGGGACAGATCTCACTGATCATTTGCGGGATGATCTGACCGAACCGCTGCAATATGTCCGGAGCCTGCGGGACTGGGGCGTGCAGCTGATCAGCATCAGCTTGGGAAATCCTTATAGCAATCCGCATCTGGTGCGACCCGCCGAGTATCCGCCGGTGGATGGCTATTTTTCGCCCGAACATCCGTTGCATGGCGTCTGCCGGCATTTCCGGATTGCGCGGGCAATCCAGGCGGCGGTACCCGATGTGCCCGTTGTAGGTGGGGGATATAGCTGGCTGCAAGACTATGCCGCACACGCGGCGGCGGCGAATGTTGCGGCCGGGGACGTGACGTTCGCCGGCTTCGGCCGCGCCACCTTGTCGCATCCGGAGTTTGCTCAGGCGTTGGAAACCGAAGGGCGTTTCCGTCGCAAGCAGATCTGTCGCACCTTCTCTTATTGCACGGCGTTAATGCGAGCCAAAGACCATCCTCTGGGACAATATGCTACGGGATGTCCGCCGTTTGATAAAGAGGTTTATGGTCCGATGTGGAAAGAAGTGGAGCTAAAAATAAAGAGCTCTTCTTAATAAATTAAGAAGAGCTCTCCCAAATGACCCGCGTGAACCGTATCAACAATTATTGAGCCGGCGAGACGACCGCTGGCGTGGGTAATTTGGTCTGCAGCTGTGTCCGCAATTGTTTAGCCATCTCATCCTGCGGAGCGAGCTTAACGGCCTTATCGAGTTGCGTGATCCCCTGTTGCGGGAATCCCAAGTAGGCATAATGGAATCCTAGCAGGAATCGCAGGGCAGGGTTGTCCGGCTTCTCTTTGGTCGCTTTTTCCAGGGCCCGCAACTGATCGGTATAGCTCTGCATGCTGCCATACAGATCTTTATAGTTCGTCACGACAACGCCCCATTGATCTTTCGGCAACTGTTGCATCGCCGCCTGCGTCGCACCTGCGGCTTCGTCAAACTTCCCATTGGCGAACAATGACTGGCTGAGCATCATGACCAGCACGGGATTCTGAGGATCGTCGACGACCGCGTGCCTCCAGGCATATTCGGCACCTTTAAAGTCGCCGGATTTGAATGCGGCCTCACCTTGCTCCGAGAATCCGCCGACTGCCGGAGTTGTGGAGTTATCAATCACTCCGGTATCAGGTACTTGAGTGGTCACCGTAGGATCGGTCCCTACCAGGGTCGTGGACACAGGATAGAGGTTCGAATTATCGGTGTAGCCGTATCCATAGCTGGGGTACCCATAGTTGGAGTAACTATAGCTCGGATAACCGTAACCGTAACCGTATCCGCCATATCCTCCTCCATAGCCACCATACCCATAACCTCCGTAGCCTCCGTAACCATATCCCCCGTACCCGCCGTATCCACCATACAACAGTGATCCGAGGATACCACGCCAGCCGAAGCCAAAGAACGGATAGCCGAAACCATACCCAAACCGGCGTCCCCAGCCGTATAAGCCACGGCCGTAACCATAGCGACCCCAGCCCAGTCCGCCCCAACCAAAACCGCGTCCGTAACCATATCCATAGCGGCCTAAGCCGAACCCACGACCGATGCCATAGCCGCCGTAGCGATACCCGCCGAGGCCATAACGATTACCGAATCCGGTGCCGACTCGACTGTGACTGGCGAAGCCGACCGAGTGGCGTCCCGCGAAGGAATTGCCGCTCGCGATTCCTGACCGCTGCCCCATGCCTCGTCCGAACCCGCCACTATGGTGAGCGGCGAATGAGTTGCCACCGGCCCGTTGCCCCCAGGTGCTGCGGCCGGCGCCGCCCACACCATGTCGTGCGGCGAATGAGTTCGAGCCGATGCTCCGGCTTCCAATGGCGCCGCGGCCACCCATGTTCCCGCCGCCAATTCCGCCATGACGCGTGGCGAAGGAACCCGCCCCTTGGCGTCCGAAGCTGCCCCCACCCCGGTTCATACCACCGATGCCCGCGTTGCTGCGGATTCCGCCGTTGAAACCACCGACATGGCCGCTCCGCATGGCTCCGCTATTGAAACCGCCATGCATCGCTCCACCGTCGAAGCTTCCGGTATGACCGCCATTGAAGTGTCCACCGCCGAAGGTTCCTCCTCCGAAGTGGCCCCCTCCCATACCGCCGAAATGATTTCCCATGCCACCAAAGTGACCACCCCCACCACCGAAGTGGCCGCCTCCCCCTCCTCCAAAGTGCCCGCCACCGCCTCCGAAATGGCCACCCCCGCCACCACCGAAGTGTCCACCACCACCGCCACCATGACCGCCACCTCCACCCCCGTGTCCTCCCCCGCCTCCATGCGCGAATGAAATCCCAGGAGCACTAATCAGTAGTGCAGCGGCAACTACTGAGCTAAATGAAATGATTCGCGTGGACATGATCCTTTCCCCTTTCAATCTCTGCTGGCAGATTCTGCTCGTGTGGCAGAACTCACGATTGAATTGTATGAATTACAAGTTGCCTCAGGGGGTTACTTGCAGGATTGTCATGTTTTCTCCAGACGAGAAAACACCCTGATTTCCACAGATTGCCAGCTCAGATGGAGACTTGGTAAGAAATCAGATTGGGGAGAATGAAGTGCTCGGCCGCGGTAACGCGTTCCTGGCTTAATAGAGCAGGCCGTCGAGCAAAACGGTTGCGAAATGCTCAAAATCACGTCAAATCGATGACGGACGCCCAAAAGGGTGTAGACACTTAGATTTTATCTATGACGCGTTCACGTATCATTACGTGGTGATGGTCTATGGAAACAGCGGATATGCAAAGACCCCTGAAGAAGCAGGCCTCTTCAGGGTTCTTTCTTGGCTTTGATTGCGTACGCAGGAGTCGCCGCGAGGCCCCAGCGACATTCATTGAGAAGGGCTCGAATCCTTGCCATGCGCTGGCGCTGTATTCGACGCAGCAATCGGTCCGCAAAGCTTACGGCTTCACCGCTGCCCGCTTTTCAATGGTGGTCCAGATCGCATCCGCAATGGCCTTCATGCCCCTGTCGCCAGGATGGCCGGCCACGCCTGCATGTTCGAACTTACGTTCCGAACTCGCGGTGTTCTTGGGATCCTTGTTCAGTTCGCTGATCTTCAAGAAGACAACACTCGGAGCGGCCGCAGAGGCCTGTTCCATCGCGCCATCTTTGGCGGGATCCGCCCAGAAGGAGCTACGCACAAACACTACCGGATCGCCGTGCTTCTTCAGCGTGCTTAAGAGCCTGGCGAAAGCCGCTTGATACTTGGCTTTGAGTTCGTCGGTGGTGAGTGGGTCAACGTTTTCGCCGATGGCCACGATTACCATTTGCGGCTCAAACGCCAGTTCATCCTTCAAGCCAGCTTCTAAATCATAGGACTCAAACTTCCGCTCGAAATCGGCAATGTTCTTCACCATCACCTGCGGCTCCCCCCCGGCAGCCTTGGCCAAACTGGCGGTCACCAGATGGACATAGTCCTTTTCGGGAGCTGATGCGGCCATACCGCAATTCAGATTCCAGCCCAGGTGCGGGGCCACACCGTGCAGCGTAATGCTATTCCCCAGGAACAGTACCTTGGAAGCCTGCAAACTTCCCACCTTCAAATCTTTCGCCGGTGCAGCGGCAGCCGGCTTCGCATCTTCGGCGAGACCGATCGTCAGGATGAACATCAACTGCGATAACAATACAACACAAACTCGAGTCCACATGGAGGCTACTCCTTCGAAAACGCACTTCGCGATCGTCGCCGCATGAACGCTTTGCGGGACGCGATTTTCATCGCGGCAGTATTAATTCGGACCAAGAAAAAAACATCCCCAGAGCAGCTGGCCCTGAGGATGTTTCATGGATTCTATGTCACCCGGACGGTCGTCGGCAATTGCAGGCGACCACGGAAGATATCACGATTTCTTAATAGTCACCCAGGACCAGGCCATCGGCCTTCATGCACAGTGGTACCAGAACGGAATTCAGATCGATCGACTGCGTCAGAAACTTGGTATGGCCATCGCCGAGCAGGACGAATGCTCCACCAGCATGAGCGGACTGAATCGGCTTGTTGGCAGCCATGTCCATCGTCGTGCCATTGGTTGCCGACCAAATATTGCCGTAGGCGCCATTCGTCATATCTTTGGTACCGATTTGATACCGAACGGTTGTGATCACTGGGGTTCGATTATCAACAGCAGAGTTTGCATTTCCCCAGGCATTGGCACCGTTCGCTGGCCAGCCCTGCAGGCTGCAACCCATCCAGCTGGAATGGCTGATTCCACTTCGAATATCGGTGTTGGCTCCAGAAACTTTACCCCAGTCAGATTGCTCGCCGATCACTGCCGTGTTGGACGAGCCGTCACTCATATCACGAAAATTGACCTTGCCATTTGGGATCATGACTCCTCCGCTCGAGACAATCCCGGCACTGGCCGATTCCGACATGGTGTTAAATCCCACCGGCCCAATGGCCACACCGGAAATCCCAGCGTAGGTCGCGCAGAAATATTCTTTGGTCAGCGAAACACTCGGTACCCAGACGGGCGTAGTTCGCGGCAAGGGACTGGACGGGCAGGTTCCCACGGGGGGGACGACATTTTCAAACAGCAGGTAGTTGTTGCCTGCCGCCACGAAACCGGGTGCCCCGGTCATGCTGATTTTGTTGTACAGGGGGGCTTGATCCATATATGGCAGGATTGAAACCCAGAATGACATCCCCCAGTTGTCTGAGCGAACCCCGAAAGGCATCATGTTATAAACGTCATGATAGTTGTGCAGAGCCAGCCCGATCTGCTTGAGATTGTTGTTGCATTGTGAGCGGCGTGCCGCCTCACGGGCTTGCTGCACGGCCGGCAGCAACAAGGCGATTAACACGGCGATGATGGCAATGACCACCAGCAGCTCGATCAGCGTAAAGCCACGTTTTGAGAATCTCGATGACCGACACACAGAATTCATAATCGTTCCTCCTCGTCAAACAAGATGGCTGCGGCAAAGAAAACAATGAAACCGCAGAAAACACTTTGGGCAATTCGTTGTTGATACAACACAACGACAGTATTCCGGCTGGTAGAGGGCGCAGTTCACAGCACCGACACCTATAGCAAGCGTTCAATCGTACGGTTTTCAGAGACCAGGAACAAGGTTTTCTAAAACGGCCACAACCGTCGTTCAAGGAATCGGCGAATAGAACGCTCGGAAATATCGCGACACATTATATGCAAATGCATTTATGCTGGTGATCGCAAAAAAGCCAGTGGCGTCTTAATTCATCAATCTTAAGGTCTCTGCAAGTAGAAAAAAACCATTTTCCACTGTTGTTGGGCCGAGCAACGCTTCCCGCCTGTTGCGGTTCAGGAGGTAAAACTAGGCAGGAGTGTAGAAAACTTGAGTGTTTGTCCCACAACAGGGGGCTCGAACGCCATACGAAATCAAATTGGGAATGGTTTCGCACAATCCTGGAGGATGGGGATCAGAGCTGGGAACCGGCTGCTGCCAGAGTTGGATGGGCGTTCCAGATAAGCAAAAAGAAAACATCCCCGAAACACGATGTTTCGGGGATGTTTGCGTCAAATCTGCGATAAGCCAACAACTTACCGAGCAGGGCATAACCCCGTTCGGTCTCGATGTTGTTTAATAATCGCCCAGCACCAAGCCATCTGACTTCAGGCACAGTGGGACGAGTACCGCATCAAAATTGATGGATGACGTCAGGAACTTCGTATGGCCATCACTGAGCAATACGAAGGCTCCACCGGCGTGTGCGGATTGGATCGGATGGTTGGCTCCCATATCAGGCAGTACGCCGTTGCTTTGAGCCCAAATGTTGCCCAATTGACCATTGGTCATGTCTTTCAAACCAATCGGATACTTGACCGTCGTTACGCCCCAGGTGCGATTATCACCGGTCCAGCCCCCATTGCCTGGTACCCCAATCAGACTGCACCCCATCCAACTGGAGTGGGCCTGTCCGTTACGAATGTCTGTGTTGGCACCAGAAACCTTTCCCCAGTCTGATTGCTCGCCGAGCATTGCCGTATTGGATGTCCCGTCGGTCATGTCGCGAAAGTTGACCCTGCCATTGGGCACCATAACGCCCCCTCCCGACACAATTCCATGCTGGCCGGTTTCAGCAGAGGTGCTGACTCCCATCGGAGCCGTTGCCGTTCCCGAAATTCCCACATAGGAGGCGCAGAAGTAATTCTTCGTTCCACCGGGCGTGCCCACGGGCGTTGTCGGCGGTACGGGGCTGGAAGGGCACACTCCGACCGGTGGGACAATATTCTCCAGCAAAAGATAGTTCGCACCTGACGCGGGGAATCCGGGCGAGCCCGTCATGTCCATCTTGTTAAACAACGGACCCTGATCAATGTACGGTAGAATTGAAACCCAGAACGACATCCCCCAACCGCCAATACTCATCCGGCAGCCAAATGGCAGCACATTGTACGTGTCATGATAGTTGTGCAGAGCCAAGCCGAGTTGCTTGAAATTGTTGTTGCACTGTGAGCGGCGGGCCGCCTCACGCGCTTGCTGCACGGCTGGCAGCAACAGTGCGATCAAAACTGCAATGATCGCGATGACCACCAGCAGCTCGATCAGCGTAAAGCCACGTTTGGAAAACTTTGACGACGGACATCTCGAACCCATGATTTTTCTCCTCGTCTGACAAAATGACTGCGGCAATGAAACGATAAACCGCAGGAAACACTCCAGGATAATTCAGCACTTCAAGGCGTGGTGACGTGATACTATTGAGCAAAAAGGCGAGGTTCAGGCAGCAATTTCAGCGACAAATGGTCAATTCCAA
>JAZKFE010000055.1:74641-80968 GCA_040386595.1 Planctomycetota bacterium
CTGGATAAGAGTGTTAAAATTAAGCCACAACTTCCCCTGGATTCTGCCGTCCGAAATCTTTTCAACCGGGATAACTTAAGACAACTGTAACGCAAGAACACGCCATCATTTCACACACACATACAATTGATGCGAATGAGCAACCGATTGCAAGAAGCAAGTACCGTTCCAATCATTTTGTCATAAGTCCTAATTCAATTAGGGAGATCTGACGCCTGCGATCATCCTTTCACGTTGGGGTGACCTAATAAAAAAACATCTCCGGAGCACATGGCTCCGGAGATGTTTTCGTTATGTCTATAGTCCGCTCGACCACGTGCAGAACAACCACCGCAATGCGGTCGCTGTCTTTCTCCACGCGGCAATCGGCTAGTAGTCTCCCAGGACCATTCCGTCCGCTTTCAAGCAGAGCGGAGTCACAACGGTGTTGTAATCCGTGGAAGCGGACAAGAATTTCGTATGGCCGTCGCCGAGCAGAACGAACGCTCCACCGGCGTGTGCTGATTGAATTGGCTTGTTCGTGCCCATGTCGGTCATCGTCCCATTGGTGGCAGACCAGATGTTGCCATAGGCGCCATTCGTCATATCCTTGGTACCGATTTGATACCGGACTGTGGTTACTGCCCAAGTCCGATTATCGCCTGCCCAACTTCCGTTACCGGGTGTACCGGGACGTCCGCATCCCATCCAACTGGTGTGTGCCAAACCGCTACGGATGTCTTGATTTGCTCCAGCAACTTTGCCCCAGTCGGACTGTTCGCCCAAAACCGCTGTGTTAGAAGTCCCGTCGGTCATGTCACGGAAATTGACCTTCCCGTTTGGAACCATCGTTCCACCACCCGAGGCAATTCCATGGTCCCCTTGTTCCGCATACACGTTCACGCCAACGGGTGCAGGTGGGGCGACCGCCACGCCAGCAATTCCGGCATAAGAAGCGACGAAATACCTGCGATCTGCGCCGCCAATCGTGATCGGGATCGTAGTCGGCAAGGGGCTGGAGGGGCAAACGCCTACCTGTGGTACCTGACCGTCGAGTGGCAGGTAATTGTTTCCCGCTCCGACGAATCCGGGGTCACCCGACATGCTGAGCTGGTTGTACAACGTACCTTGTTCGAAATACGGCAAAATGGAGATCCAGAACGACATTCCCCATCCACCACCACCGACTCCACTGCGGCAACCGAAGGGCAACACGTTATAGACGTCATGATAGTTGTGCAGAGCCAGCCCGAGTTGTTTGAGGTTGTTGTTGCATTGTGAGCGGCGTGCGGCCTCGCGGGCCTGTTGCACTGCTGGCAACAGTAACGCGATCAGCACGGCAATGATGGCGATGACCACCAGCAGCTCGATCAGTGTAAAACCCCGTTTCGAAAATCTCGACGACCGACGTTCAGAACTCATAATCTTTCCTCCTCGCCTGGCAAGATGATTGCGGCAATAAAAACAATAAGACCGCAAGAAACATGTCGGCACATCCCGATGTGTGCCCGACAAGAAAACACTTCAATCGCGTACTTGATGTTCCACACATGTCAACGATTGACACACGTGACCAATATGATATCGCTCCTTAGGGGGAGCAAGATCCTCAAGAATTTTGTCTGAAAATCTGGCTATTCAGGTAGGGGGAGTGACCACTTCTCCAAAATACTGGCGGCACACACACGGCATCGTGGAGTTGGGTTCTTATGTGTTTATGTGTGTGTTTGGTAGCAGCAGTAAAGCGTGTACGTCAGAGAATATTCTGATGAACGCGATGGAATCTGTTGCAATAACTGTGCCAGTGTGTGGCAGGTGGGCCATACAGTGGGAAAACGAGGTTCGCCAATCAACCGCAGAATTTCACATGGACTCTTGGGTGATTCGCTTTTTCCAACCAAGGGCCAAATAAAAAAACATCTCCGAAACACAAAGTTCGGGAGATGTTTTTTCAGTCTAGAATCAATCCTACCATGCCTTCAACAGCCACCGCAATGCAGCAGCCTTTGGGCACGCACGGTACTGATATTAAGGGAGGCCTTAGTTAATAGTCACCCAACACCAAACCGTCGGACTTCAAACACAGGGGAATGACCACGGCGTCGAAATTGACGGACGAGGTCAGGAACTTCGTGTGGCCATCGCTGAGCAACACAAACGCTCCACCCGCATGGGCGGACTGGATGGGCTTGTTGGTGCCATCATCCGGCATGACCCCGTTGCTTTGAGCCCAAATGTTGCCCAATTGACCATTGGTCATGTCTTTCAAACCAATCGGATAGCGAACGCTCGTAACGCCCCAGGTGCGATTGTCACCGCCGGTCCACATTCCGTTACCGGGGACTCCTTCTAGATTGCAACCCATCCAGCTGGAGTGCCCCTGTCCGTTACGAATGTCGGTATTCGCACCGTTGACCTTGCCCCAGTCTGATTGTTCTCCCAGCATCGCGGTGTTCGACGTCCCGTCGGTCATGTCGCGGAAGTTGACTTTGCCATTGGGAACCATCACTCCGCCGCTGGACACGATCCCATGCTGTCCGGATTCGGAGTAAGTACTCACGCCCATGGGGGCCACGGCCGTTCCGGCAATCCCGACATACGAAGCGCAGAAGTAATTCTTGGTTCCACCGGGAGTGAGAACTGGTGTCGTGGTGGGCACGGGGCTGGAGGGGCACACTCCCACTGGCGGAATAAAGTTCTCTAACAAGAGGTAGTTGGCCCCCGAAGCCACGAATCCGGGCGAGGTGCTCATATCCATCTGGTTGAACAAGGGGCCTTGATCGATGTAGGGCAGAATCGACACCCAGAACGACATTCCCCAGCCGCCATTCAAACTCTTCCGGCAGCCAAACGGCAGCGTGTTGAAAGTATCATGGTAGTTGTGCAGTGCCAGGCCGAGCTGCTTGAAATTGTTGTTGCATTGCGAACGGCGAGCCGCCTCACGTGCCTGTTGCACGGCGGGCAATAAAAGAGCAATCAAGACTGCGATGATGGCAATCACCACCAGCAATTCGATCAAGGTAAAACCACGTCGGGACACTTGGGGCGAACGATTCATCGTACTCAATTCTTCCTCGCAGAGACCAACTCGATAACGGCAATGACAACCGCAATAAAAACGAAGCCGCGAACGACTCGCTATGTGTGTTTTCGAAACAAGGCGCAGCCCTGCTCGATTTCGAGAGCGAAAAGAGGCGGCGGAGCAGCCACGCCAATTTAAATATTAACTATATATTATAGACGTCGGCCAATAATGAGACAAGGTGTCATGACTCTAACGGTAATGCAAGCCTCGTCACATCAGGCGTCCCTGGCGCGTTCTGTCGACGGATGCGATTACGGCTGGATAGATCGCCGGTAACTCATTGTTGGTAAACGAATTAGGATGCGCTCTGATGTCACATTCACGCGTTGGACATCGGCGGAGATGGATTCATCGGTGAGCCTTGAACTTGAGAGCGATCACAGATCCGTAGGATGGGCATTTTTGCCTTGGGATTACCCTACTTTGGACACCTTTTTAAACTATCAATGCTTGGAAACTCAGGAGTTTTTTAAATTCTGTAGGACCAGTAAGCCCAAAATCGAAAGTCGGTCCTACAGCTGACGTTAAAAAACGCTGATTTCTCAGGGATTTTTGCGACTAAAAAGTAGGGTAATCCTAAGGCAGGAGTGCCCGTCGTTATTGACTTTTCCCACGAAGAGACGCAGGAATGCCCATCCTACAAAATGATCGGATCGCTTTGCACCCAGTCCTCTCCAGGCAACCTTCGCCATGATATGCGTTGGGGGGCGTCCTGAATCGCGTTGTGCCGCAGATGAGATCCGGGTGAGTCCACGACGCCAGAACCATCTACGTTCCTGGGGTTGCCCCCATCAGGCGGTCGAGCGAAACGCAGGCCTCAACACCTTGCCGGTATTTCGAGAATGAGGCCATGCCGAGACGGAGTTCTTGAATGAGATCGCGAAACACGTGCGGGATCGTTTCGCGAAATTTCAATTCCAGAATCTGTTGATCCTGCAGCAACAGGCCAGAGGTCAACGGTTGAGCGGGCACCTGCCAACCGTTTGCCGGTTGGCAATGCAATTGCGAATCCACCGTCAAACGCACTGGCCCATACAGCGATGTTCCCACACACGCGAACCGTTGATAGGTCACCTGGCAAACCGGACGCAATTGGAGCTCATCCAGGCGTCGCCGAAACCAGCTGCCCTCCCAATCGGGATCTTCCACAGACAGCAACCGGGATGGCAAGTCAGCATCGACAATCGGTGTGCGTCGCTTACGGACACGACCGTTGTGCTTCCGTTTCAGTTCCATCCAGACCACTGATTCAGAACCGTAACGTCGCAGGCGATACTTCCGTTGCCGGAAGTTGTCGGTGCGATGAAACACGTCGAACGCGGGAGTGTCGAGATACAAGCTGTTGACACAGTAACCGTGCTCCAATTCAGGCGTCGAATGTGGATCAGGTTGCAAGTTCGCTCGCGCCCATTCCCGCACGGCGTGACTTTGCTCGCCGTGCAACAGGAACTTAATCTCATAGGCGCCTCGTGAACCGTATTTTGCGGCTGACTGTAGCGTTTCCAAACTATTCAATTCGTGAGACATGTCGCCTCGATCGTCGTGGCCCGGCCCGCGAACACGACACGTTCCTGTTCGCTGCAGCCAGGTGAGTTAAATGTTGAAGTTGCAGTTGCAAAAACGATCTGCCGGACGGTTGTTAAACGCAGCCAATATTCCCAATACAGTGGGCACCACGGAGACACGGAGTGCACGGAGAATTTCAAGAAATATCGTTACGTTTGGTGCATGATCAATCGGAGAGGATGGAGTTTTTTAGCCACGGATTGACACGGATTGGATCATCCTCTGTTGAGATCTGATCGGGAAACACGAACCCACGATTTGTTGACTGATGCAGAGGGCCGGATGAGGTCGACATCACACCCTCCTAATCCGTGTCAATCCGTGGCTAAAAACTCTTCTTCAGACCTTTCAAAACTCCGTGTTCTCAGTGTCTCCGTGGTGCCCACTGTATTTGGAATACCAACCGCGTTGGCGACTACTGAGTTACCTTCAGCAAATACGCCCGGCGTTGTTCTACGAAGCTACGTAAGCTGGCTCGATGGCGGCCTTCCGGGGCGACCTCCGGTTCGGCTTTATCACTGACGGCCGCCTCAAAATCCGAGAAAGACGTCAACTTTCGCGTGTCAGCTTGAATCTCGTTTTGAATCAACTGGCGGTACTGTGCGATGACTGGCTGCAAGTGCTCCCAATTGAGGTCCTCGGCAGCGATTGTGCGGACATGTTCCAGATACCGGGCCTTCAGACTGGGGACGGCCAGCAACTTGCTTCGCAGTGGCTTGCTGGGGTCATCCAGCCCGATTAACGGATCGAGTTCTAATCCCGATCCGCGCGGGCCACCTCGTCCGCCGGGGCCTCCTGGACCGCCGCCGGGAGGACCTCCTGGGCCCGCTCCGGGACGTCCGCCGCCACCCCGTCCGAACATCATCATCGCCCCATGAAAGGCCTCGTTCATGTCGTGCGGGATAATATGGAATTGTCCTCGCGCTTCACGGAAAATGCTGTAATCGCTGGCCCGAACCCAATACCCGTCGTTGTTAATTAACGCCACATCCAAAGCCAGGAACCACAGCGTCTGATCGAGATCCAGAATCGGCTTCAGGGCTGCTTCCAGGTCCTCCGGCGGCGTTTCATTCAACGTCTTACAGAGTGCGACGAGTTCCTTCCAAGCCTGATCACCATCATTGCTCTTCATCTGATAACGACGTTGATAGTCTTCCACATCATCGCCGACGTACTCCAAACCACCGCCCCCACCGGGGCTGCCGCGGACCTTCCAGCGCGTCCCTTTGGCACTCTTATAGTTTTCTGCGAGGAATTCTTTATTGAACTGTTGCACATTCGCGTAAATGCCCCAGCTCTCGCCGTTAATCACCACTTTGACGAAGTTGGCTTTCGGTGCCGGGATGTGCTTACGAGCGATGTGCGAATAGAGCACTGTGCTGAGGAATGATGGATCCTCATGAGCATTCAACAGGTTGAGCGTCTTGTAACCCAGCACCTTTTGTTTGTCGTCCACAAAGTCGATCGAAACGTTCAATGACCGCTTGGACCCCGCCGGAACCATCCCAAAGGAGGACATGCCGCGGAAGGTGATTCCGACGTTTGGATACTGCTTGCCATCCACGGTCAGCTTGGCTGGGACTTCGACATCGGTGTTGTGAAATTCCGCGAGCTCGGCCTCCCAATCCGCGTCTTCAAATTCGCTGACCCTAACGGATTGCAGGTGCATGAAAAAAGCCGGATTGCCGCAGATTGTC
>JAZKFE010000056.1:0-30224 GCA_040386595.1 Planctomycetota bacterium
TGAAGGGGCGGCACCCTGCAAATTCACAGGTGCCGCCCCTTCAGGGCTTGGTTTCGTATAAAGTGCACGCACCGTGGGTTTGCACCCACGGCTACGTTCTGTCGTCCCTATCGGGACTTGATTGCATTCACGCCGAACGAACACGCTGACCAAGGCGGCCATCCTGCATTTTCCGAGTGGCGCCCCAAAAGTCCGGGACAATTACTTGTCAGCCAGCAGTTGGCCGGAGGTCACGACTCGGGTGCCGATTCGTTCGCCAGCACAGGCTCGCTCGATGTTGCCAGTCTTCAGGTAGTTGAAGACGACAATCGGCAGGCCATGTTCCATGCAGTGATGAATCGCCTGAGCGTCCATGACCTGCAGATTCTTGGCCAGCACTTCCTGATAAGTGATTTCAGAATACCGCGTCGCATGCGGGTTCTTTTCCGGGTCTTCGGAGTACACGCCGTCGACACGAGTGGCCTTCAGCACGACGTTGGCGTCGATTTCTCGAGCTCGCAGTGCTGCGGCGGTGTCGGTCGTCACGAAGGGGCTACCGGTGCCGGCAGCCAGGATGACGACGCGGCCTTTTTCTAAGTGCCGTACGCAACGACGGCGAATGAACGGCTCGGCGACGCCTTCAATCCGCAGTGCGGACTGCACCCGAGTCGAAACGCCGGCGTTTTCGAGCGCATCTTGCAGGGCGAGAGCATTGATGACCGTGGCCAGCATGCCCATGTAATGGGCGGTGGGCTGGTTGATGGTGGCACTGAATGCCGCAAAATTCCGGCCTCGCAGGATGTTGCCGCCACCGACGACGATCGCCAGCTGCACTTTGGTCTCGACGACCCGTTTGATCTGCTCGCAGATCCCCTTGATCTCGGTGATGCTGATTCCGGATTCGCCATTGCGTCCGAAACTCTCACCACTCAATTTGAGCAGGACTCGCTTGTAGACGAGGGGATTAGTGTTGGATTCTGCCATATTTGTGATTCGCAACCGTGATCCGATGGAACGCAGGAACCCGGTTTGATCCAAACCGGGTTCCTGATCGCTATACCGTAAACAGCCAGAATGAAGTGCTTAGCTCGTGAGAGACTGATTCAACACGTTTCATTGGTGGCCGCGTAGAGAATAACACAATGCAATCAAATTCAGACAATTAAGCCTGGCCGAGCACAACGCGTTTGAAACCAGTCGCGGTGTAGCCCGATTCGGACAATGCCTTGCCGACGCTCTTGGTGTCGTCCTTGGCAAAAGCTTGTTCGACCAGCACGCCCTTCTCTTGGTAGAAGGTCTTGAGGCGGCCTTCCACCATCTTCTCGACGATGTTAGCCGGCTTGCCCGAGGCTTTGCCTTCTTCGGTCAAACGAACACGTTCGGCGTCGATGAGGGCCGAATCGAGTTCGGACGACAGCGTGACGGTCGGACGCATTGCAGCGACGTGCATGGCGACGTCTTTCAGGACGTCCAGCTTGCCCGCAGCACCGGCTGCTTGGAACAGCACGGCGGTCTTGCCGTCATGGTGGACATAGCCACCAACGGGACCAGCGACCTTCCAAACGCGTCCGATGACGATCTTTTCGCGGATGCGATTGATCACGTCGAGCAGCAGTTCGTTGAAGGTCTGAGCGGCGTTCGCGGGGGTCGGCTGAGCCAGCAGTTCTTCGGCTGTTGCAGCACCAGGACCGTTCAACACCTGCTGAGCGGCTTGTGCTCCGAGGTTGTTGAAATCGTCGCTCTTGGCGACCGGAGCCGATTCGCACAGAATTTCGACCAACGATGCAGCAGAGCCATCCGGCGACGTAGCCAGGAAGAACTTGCCTTCTTCGGTGGTGTTGTCAGCACGCTTGGTGGCGGCCTTCAGACCGGCCTTACGCAGAATATCAATCGCCAGATTCTCGTCGCCGTTCGCTTCGGTCAGCGCCCGCTTGCAATCCATCAGCGGCAGGTCAGTCTTGGCTCGCAGTGCTCGAACGGCTTCCGCGGTAATTTCGGCCATCGCACAATTCTCCTTCTCGGACTGGGATCACGGCCGATTCAAAACGCCGAATCCCACAAATATGTTCACGGTGCGCTCCCTTTGGAACGCCTCTTTTTAGATATACAGAACCAATGGGTCCATCGACAGTTCAGATAACCAGAACAGCCGCAACTGGACATTTTCTGACATCTGGCTCGATCTGCCGTCGATTCAGATGACGTCCACTGCGGCTTAATTCTGATCGCAACCCGTAACCGGAGCCAGAATTCTCGCAAGGACTGCCCCGAATCCATAGGGACTCGGGGCAGCCTTCGGAGATTCTTAACCAGAACGACGGTGTGCCAGCGAAGCTCAACGACCGAAGTCGATTAGAGCGACGGGACGGGTGCCGGTTCCGGTGCCTTGTCCTTGGGATCTTGCGGCAGCTTGGCTTTGCCTTCGATGATGGCGTCGCCCAGTTGTTGCAGAATCAGGTCGATCGACCGGATGCTGTCGTCGTTGCCGGGGATCGGCAAGTCGACCATATCCGGATCGGAGTCGGTATCGATCAATGCGACAACCTTGATGCCCAGAATACGAGCTTCGCGGACGGCATTGCCTTCCTTCCGCGGATCAACCACCAACAGAGCTTCGGGCAGGCGATTCAAATCACGCATGCCGCTCAGGTTGCGGTGAATTTTCTTGTATTCACGGTGCAGGGTCGACTGACGCTTCTTCGAGTAGGTCTGAATCGCGCCGGTCTTGTCGAGCGTTTCGAGTTCTTCGAGGCGCTTCAGACGGCTGCGAATGGTGCGGAAGTTGGTCAGCGTGCCACCCAACCAGCGTTCCTTAACGTACGGCATTCCGCAACGTTCGGCGACTTGTTGGATCGGATCGGCCGCTTGCCGCTTGGTACCGACGAACAGGATCAAGCTGCCCTGTGAAGCGACCTGTGACAGGTACTTCTTGGCTCGCAGCAAACCGCGGACGGTTTCCTTGATGTCGATGATGTGAATGAGGTTACGCTTGCCGTGAATGTACGGCCGCATCTTCGGGTTCCACCGGCTCACGCGGTGACCAAAGTGTACGCCTGCCTCAAGAATGTCCTTAATTACGATCTCAGCCACGACTGCGTTCTCCTATCCCCGATGAAGCTCAGGGTGCCGCTAAGCAAAAAAATGTCCCGAAACTGAAATAGCCCAGTTCGTCAGGAACTGGGCGAAGTTTTCCGTCACTTGACGGAACAACAGGATGTTATCGGCACGCGGGGCGCCGCGTCAAACGTAAGTTGGGAATTCGGTACCCAATACGCTGTTTCAACCGTTGAGATCCGCTGCCCATATCAAACGACGAGGATTAGCGGGTGTGTTTCTACGGTAAGTTCTTCCTTCGTCACCAAAATCCTGCGTCGAGTCTACCGATTTTTGCGTTCTTCGTCACGCATTTGCTGCTGCAGACGGCGACGCTCTTTCTTGCTCAGTCCTTTAAAGTCTTCGGACTCGCTCTCTTCTGAATAGTGAGAGCTGTTTGTGTCTTCGGCACCGTCGAAGCGATAGTTGTTCTGCCCTTTCGACGCGCTTGCAGTCTCTAAGACTGCGGATTCCGCTTTGGTGTCGGCCGTTTCACTGGTGTCCCAGCCCTCGGAGCCAGATTCGTCCCACCCTTCTTCTTCCGCTTCCGCAGGGGCCTCAACAGGCTTACTTTGGCGAGTGGTTTTGCGGGCCGTGGTCCGTTTCTTGGTGGTGGCTGTTGCCCGTTTCTTACCGCGTTTCGGTTTTCCGTCTTCGGATTCTGCGGTATCTGTTTCGTCGGCTGCAGCGCTGCCTCTCATACTTAACCAACTCGGCCACATGCGTCGCGGTTTGTCTTCGCCGGCATCCGCTGTCGCGGCGACCTTGGTCACTGCCCGCCGCTTGGTCTGGGGCGGTTCGGCTGAGAACAGCAATACGTATCGCGCATGAAGTGTCGTGCTCAGGAACAAGCTGGCGTGGGCCATCAGTTGAAATGCGGCTGCCAGCAGAACGGAAAGTTCGGCGGGACAGACTTTCGGCCAGAACTCACGCTGGCACAAGATCCCCGCGGCGGCCATGTACCATCCCCCTGCCGCCAGGAATGTGAAATGTCCCGAGCGATCGGGGCGGAGTTCTGGTTCCAGTCTTAGAGCAATCCCCCAGCCCCATGCGGTGGCCGGCAATAACCAGCACCACAGTGCCGCACCGTTCGTGCGCCAGCGGATGTGGTGGAGTACCGTTTCGCTCAGTGCGACATGGGCCTGCGTGGCGATGGCAAAGCTGAAGAACAACCATGTGGCTGCGGCCCAGCCCCAGATACGGTAATTGCCATTAAAATCTTTGAGGCTTCGTGAGCGGGCCCACAAGATCAACGCGGCGCCCTGCGCCGTCGTGAATAAGAGGAGCGTGTAGAACCAGTTGATCACCGGGGATGACGTCGATTTCAACAGACGAGCTAACCCAGGGCCGTAGCTGGCGCCCCATTGGGGCCACGTGTGTCCGACGAGCAGCACGCCTGCTCCCAGGATGATGGCAGTGAGCATGAGTGCCCAGTGCTTCCATGCGGGAGCAGAAATGGCGTTCAGAGTTGGACAATCGCGGGCAGTCAACTGCGCGGCCTCCCTGCCGGTACTGGCAAAGAAGCGAAGAAGCGGATCGCCGCCGCCCGAGGTTCTGGGCAACGTTTGCTCGGATCCCTCCGACTCGACTGCCATTCGACGGCGCCGACGTTCGCCGGCCCGTTCCGATCCCGCAAAGCCATTCACTTTTGTGAATTCTGCTAACGAAATTCGCACCGTGTGTCGCGGAAGCTTCCGTGCACTTTCACCACACCCGACGGCGCTGGACTCAGTGGTTTCAATCGGACGTCTCTCCCCGGTTCGAAAAGGGATTTTTGGCAAACGCGACTCACGCGTGCTTCTCCCTCCGAATGAGGGCTTAGAGTCAACCCAGCTTACACGGGCGTGTCTTGTTCTTCAGCTTGGTTCGGCGGTGCTGCCAAAATGTGTTTTTCTGGGTTCGATGGGCCGTTTTTAATAGCGAGTCGAACTGAATGGTGCCAAATTGGCGTTTTTTGGCAGTGGCCGCTTACTGGTTGCAATGCTATAAATGGCAGGTTTTATGTTTGTGTTACGAATTGATAATGACGTAAGTATTTATTTATAAATATGATATGGATTTTTTAGTGTGGTGTTGTTGGATCAGGGGTGCCGTTGTGGGTAAGTGGAAGATAATTGGCGCGCACTTTGCGTAACTACACAAACGGCAGTTTATAAATGTCAGCCAAGCTCGAGTGGAGTGTTGGTCGGCTCAACGTGTTGCCAAAATGGCATTCGCGTAAGGAGCGGGCAACTCTTGAGAAAATGGCTTTTTGTCTTCAGAAATTCGAATCGTTCAACGCAGGGTCTCAAGGAGAGAAAATCATGGTGTGTCGTACTTCAGTTCCCGCCGGTGTGTGGAGTCCGTTTCGCGATCTGGCTCGTTTGCAAAATGACCTGGGACGGTTGCTTGGCGAGCCGTTGCAGAATCAAAAGGTGGCCGATGGTCCCGCCTTCAATGTGTGGAAGAATGAAAATGGTGCCGTCGTGACTTCTGAATTGCCAGGTTTGGATTTGGCGAAGCTCGACGTCTCGATCGTGGGAGATACGGTCACCATTCAGGGCCAGCGGGCCGCCGAGACCTATTCCGAAGAGGTCCGCGTGCAGCGTCGCGAGCGTGCTCCGGGACAGTTTACCCGCGCGCTGAAATTTCCGTTCCGGGTCGATGCGACACGATCCGAAGCCACGTATTCCAAGGGCTTGCTGACAGTCACCCTACCCTCGTTTGAGGATGACAAACGCAAGCAAATCGCCGTCAAACCGGCTTAGTATTTCCGGTTGAACGTTTCGGGAATTCAGATCAACTTCATCCGATAAAAATATCAAAAATTTGAGATAGGAACCAAGATCATGTCAGGAAAAACAGGTAGCTGCTGCCAGGCAAAACAGGACTCCGCTCCGGCCACTGCCACCGCCACTCCGACTACTGCCCATGTGAACGCCAAGGTGTTCGTGCCGCAGGTCGATATTCTGGAATCAGAAAATCAGATTCTGCTTCTGGCCGATTTGCCCGGAGTTGATGAGCAAGGGCTCGAAGTGACGCTCGAAAAGAACGTCTTGACCTTGCGTGGCAAGGTGCAGTCGCAAGGGCCAGAAGGCTATCAGCTCGCCTACAGCGAGTACGAAGTCGGCAACTTCGAACGGGCATTTACCGTGTCGAACGATATTGATCGGCAAGGCATTGAAGCGGTGATTAAGGACGGCGTACTGCGTCTGACGCTACCGAAAGCCAAGCATGCGGTGCTTCAGAAGATTGCGGTGAAGACCGCATGATCTGCTGCAAGGCAGGTGATGTTTCAATGAAATCAGGACCGTAGGCATGTCGCACGTGAGAGCTGCTCCTCTCCACGTGTGGTGTCTGCGGTCCTGACGTTCTTTGAGGGGGGGGGGAAATGCGCGAATCTCACGCAAAGGCGCGAAGGCGCAAAGATGAGAAGGAACGCTGAACAACGCATTGTCTCTGTCTTATCGTTGCGCCTTCGCGCCTTTGCGTGAGATTCCTCCGGCATTCGATTCCTCGTGCCGATTTCCCTTGGGCTGACGTATCGCTGGCTATTGATTTGTGTTTTAATTTCGGATGAACATAGGCTCGCGACAGAGGAATGGCGAATATGCAACGGCGAAGTTTTTTGGGATTGGGGCTGGGGGCCGCGGCGGCGGGATTGAATCGCCGCTTATTGGCCGCGCCGGGGGCGGCACCCCTCGTTCAGCCGACTGGCCGCGCCAAGCAAGTGCTGATCGTGCTGGAGCAAGGGGGCGTGTCCCACATGGATACGTGGGATCCCAAGCCGGAAACCTCTGTTGAGCAGCGGAGCCCGTATCGCAACATCGACACGAATGTCCCCGGCATTCAATTTACAGAATTGCTGGCGAAGACGTCGCGGCATGCTGACAAACTGGCAGTCGTCCGATCGATGACGCACAGTATCAGCGGCCATCCGGAAGGGACCGCTTACGTCCTGCAGGGTGTCAAACCCGGCGGGGTATTGCAGATGCCCGACCTGGGGGCAGCCGTCTCGCATCTGGTCGGGTCGCAGTGCCAGTACTTGCCCTCTTATGTGATGATTCCCGGGAATGGTGAGCAATCCTACAACACCACTCCTGGTTTCTTATCTCCCGGGTTCAAAGCTTTTAAAACCGGTGGTTCGGATTTATCTGACCCCAGTTGGCGCGTGAATGACCTCGCGCTGTTGAGCGGCATTGATGTCCGGCGGTTCCAGGATCGGCGTGATTTGCTGAGCAACCTGGATATCGGCATCGGGAATCTCAAGCCCAGTTCCGGGCCGTTGGCGATGGGCAATTACTTCAATCAAGCCTTTCACATGCTGGACAATCCCCAGACGCGAGCGGCGTTCGATCTGCAGCGTGAACCGCAGGCCGTGCGGGAAGCGTACGGGTTGGGGCATCGCGGGCAATCGTATTTGCTCGGTCGGAAGATGGTGGAAGCGGGGGTGCGTTACGTGGTGCTTGATGTTCGCGAGCCCGAGACCAAACTCACGCCGGGTGGCTTCAATATGAATTGGGACCATCACGACATGATCTATACGAACGGTTCCTGCGGCACTGTGCGTGATAAAGCGGGCGGTGAGGGGCGCTACGGAATCGGGCATTGGGTCATGATGGGGAGTACCGATCAGGCGTTTGCGGCCCTGTTGGATGACCTGTCGCAGCGGGGGTTGCTCGAAGACACGCTGGTGTGTTTTATCACCGAATTTGGTCGCACGCCGAAGATCAATGCGTTCCAGGGACGCGATCACTGGCCCTATGCGTATTCAATCGCGTTTGCCGGGGCAGGAGTTCGCGGCGGGCAAGTCATTGGCCGGACCGACAAAGAAGGGGGCTATGTGCAGGACGAAGCGTTCACCCCCGATGACGTCGCGGCGACGATCTATGACTTCCTGGGGGTTCCGCAGGAACAGCCGATCTATACTCGAGAAAACCGCCCGGTCTTTTTGGCACCAGAAGGCCGTGTGATCACCCGTTTGACGGCGTAAATTGCGGTACCGTAACGACTCTCTCCTTAAGGGAAGTCGGCTCACCTAAATTCTTGAATCTGGGTGAGTGTAGCGAACACGAGGTTGCGGCTTCTGCGAGCCGGAAATCTCGTTGACCTGAGCCCCAATCGGGGCGAATCAGTTCATTTAAACTCCCATCTCTCGGCTGTATTAACCCACGAAATCGAGCTTATGGATTCTTCGTCCGACGACGCTACGACCATTGCTGATGATGTCGAAACCTTGCGTGGCATGGGGTATTCCCAAGAGCTGGCTCGGCGGATGGGGGCCTTTTCAAACTTCGCGGTTTCGCTCTCGATCATTTGCATTCTGGCGGGCGGCATTACGTCGTTTCATCTGGGATTTTGCAGTGTCGGCGGGGCGGCGATTGGTGTGGTCTGGCCGCTGTGTTGTGTGTTCTCGCTGATTGTGGCTTTGGCGATGGCACAGGTGGCGTCGGCCTTTCCCACGGCGGGCGGGCTGTACCATTGGGCGGCGATTCTAGGAGGACGAGGCTGGGGGTGGGCTACCGCTTGGTTTAACCTGGCTGGGCTGATTGCCGTTCTGGCGGCCATTAATATTGGCACGTTTCAATTTGTGACGGGGGCCTTCTGGCCGGACGCTCACTTTGGGATCACCGAGCAAATTCTGGCGATGGTGCTGATCACCGGCTCGCAGGCTCTGTTGAATCATTTAGGGATCCGCGTCACTGCCTGGCTGACCGATTTCAGTGGCTATTGGATTCTCGCGGTTTCGGCGATCGTGACCGGGGCTCTCCTCTGGCACTCGCCGGGATTTGATTTTTCGCGACTCATCACTTTCAGCAACTTCAGTGGTTTGCCAGCCGCCCCCGAGACGGCCGTGTGGCCAGAAACGGCGTCGATTTTATGGTTGTGTTTACTGGGGAGTTTGTTGCCCGCCTATACGATCACCGGCTTTGATGCCTCGGCCCATACGGCGGAAGAAACCATTGGTGCCTCGCACAACGTGCCCCGTGGTATCGTGCGTTCGGTGTTGGTTTCGGGAATCGCCGGTTGGATGTTGTTGTCCGCAATTGTGCTGGCGATGCCCTCTTTGGAAGAAGGGGCACAGCATGGTTCGCAAGTTGTCTTCTGGACAATGCGTTCGACCCTGCCACCGTGGCTGACTTTGTTGTTGTTCGGCGCCATCGGCGTTGCGCAATACTTGTGCGGACTGGCGACGGTGACGTCGGCGTCGCGCATGGTTTACGCGTTTGCACGTGATGGCGGGCTGCCGGCTTCGCACTTGCTGCGGCAAGTCAGTCCGTGGTTTAAGACACCGGTGGCCGCGATCTGGACGGTCGCCGTGTCGGCCACTTTGTTTACGGTTTACACCCCCGTCTATTCGACAATCACCGCCGTCTGTGTGATTTTCCTGTATATTTCCTATGTCCTGCCGACGATTCTGGGTTTGATCGCGTATCGTCGAACATGGCATACAATGGGACCGTGGACGATGGGGGCCTGGTATCGCCCAGCTGCAGTCGTTTCTGCGGTGGGGTGTCTGGGGTTGATTGTGATTGGCATGCAGCCCCCCAACGAGCAAGCCTTGTGGGTGGTTGCCGGTACCGTCCTGTTGCTTTTGGTTTGGTGGCAGCTGGTGGCCCGCAGGACATTTCCGGGCCCACCGACTGGTATCCTCAATTTGTCTCAACAGACTCCATTATGAGCATCCCCGAATCACCAGACTCCAGTGCCTCTGACGCGATCCCGCTCGCGGGAGATCTGATCCGGAGCACGGCCCTCGAGCCCTTTTCGCCCGCCTGGCTGGAAGTGGTGCGACAGCGGACGCCGGCCCGGATTTTTCAGGGTCGTTCCGGGGTTGGTTATCGCAGTCAGACGCAACTGGAATTGCGGCGTGATCATGCCGCGGCTCTGGATGCAGTTCATGCGGAGATTGATCTGGAGCGAGATTTCGGACAGGTTTTTGTGTCGCAGTGGAAATTGCTGGAAGTGCAATCTCAAGCGACCTCCAAGGCGCAATATCTGATGCGCCCGGATCTCGGTCGCCGGCTGGCTCCCGAGGCATCGGCCCCACTGCTGCAGCATTGTGTTCGCGGCGCTGATCTGCAAATCGTCATCGGCGACGGGTTGTCGGCGGCGGCAGTCATTGAGCAGGTGCCGCGGTTACTCCCGCTAGTGGCGGCCGGTGCTGCGGAACGTGGTCTAACACTAGGGCAACCGTTCTTCGTCCGCTACTGTCGGGTGGGAGTGTTGAATGACATCGGTGAGTTGTTGGATCCGCAGGTCGTGGTGTTGCTCATTGGCGAGCGACCGGGGCTGGCGACAGCGCAGAGTCTCTCGGCCTATTTTGCCCATCGCCCAAGGATGGGGCAGACCGATGCTCAACGTAACTTGATTTCCAACATTCACGAGCGCGGTGTTCCCTTACTGCAGGCCGTGGACCGCATTCTCGATTTCGCCCAGCTGATCATCGGGGCCGGTCAGAGTGGCGTGGCTGTCAAAGAAAACTTGAACAAGTTGCTGGGTTAGGGCGTAATCTCTATCGCATCGCGATCAACGTTGACGCCTGCCGAACGCTTCGCTTCTGGCCCTGATTGAATGAATTACCGCAGTTCTGACTATGGAAGACACTCCCCCACCCAATCGTCGCGATTTCCTATCCGGCCGAGCCATCCGGCGGCAACTCGCTGAGGTCGGGGAGATTCTCGCGGACGATCTGGAAGCGGCGGAACGTCTCGATCAGACTCCCCAGAGCGGCCCGACGGTCCGGCTGGGCAAGCAGGCGATGGCTTGTGACTTCGATGTGATTCTCAACCCAGGACCTGCGACTCGGATTGATGCGGCGTCGCAGGCGTTGGATCTCATCGATGAGCTCGAAGATCAATTGAGCGTCTATCGGCCGCTGTCGGAATTGTCGCGGCTGAATGCTCGAGCGGCGGACGAATGGGTGGTGGTGGAGCCACGGCTGTTTGAGCTGTTGATGTTGGCTCGGGAGATGTGCCGCGCCACAGGCGGGGGCTTCGATATCACTACGGGACCGCTGATCGCTCTCTGGCGACAGTGTAAAGCGGACTATCGGCTGCCGACGCCGGAGGAAATTTCGCAGTCGCTGCAGCAAACGGGAATGGCCCAGATCGAGTTTGATTCCGCGCAACGTGCAATTCGCTTTCCCGTGCCGGGGATGAAGTTCAACCTGGGTTCCATTGGTAAGGGATTCGCCCTGGATCGCGCGGCGGAACTCATGGTTGAGCTGGGAGTTACAGAGTTTTTGTTACACGGCGGAAAAAGTAGTTTGCTGGCCCGCGGGCCCCATGACGTTCATCCGGGTTGGCCGATTGGGATCTCGAATCCCTTGTTTCCCGAGAAGACGTTAGCCACTGTATTGCTGGTGAATTCAGGGTTATCAACGAGTGGCTCGAATATCCAGTATTTCCGGCTGGAAGGGAAACGCTACGGTCATATTTTGGATCCTCGAACCGGCTGGCCGGCGGAAGGATTGGCGTCGGTGACGGTCATAGCCCCCACGGCGACTTTGGCCGAGGCTCTTTCGACAGCGTTTTTTGTCATCGGGGTCGAAAACGCTCGCCAATACTGCCATAATCACCCAGAGATCAAAGCCTTGTTAATCCCTGCTCCTCAACCCGGCCAACGTTTGCAGATCGTCAATTGCGGTCTGGGGGCGGACGAGTTGTTTTTCGGCCGGGATGTGGATCACCTGGACATTGCATCGTGAATTCGATCTTGCCGACCGGCCGCATCGCGGACTAATCGGCGGATCGCTGTTTTTCGGGAGCCGCCCGTGGCGTGTTGTGCACCAACTGATGTTCGCAGGCTATCGCTGTGGGCCATCACTTTTCTCGTCGTGTTGCGTCTTTCCATTGGCTGGCAGTTTCTCTACGAGGGACTCTGGAAGCAGCATGCTGCTCACGGCACCGAGCCTTGGACTGCGGCGGGTTACTTAAAGAATGCGAAGGGGCCATTCCGTTCCACTTTCCGGAACATGGTCGATGACCCTTACGATTTCGATAAGCTCGACGCCGCCAAAGTGCAGTTGCGCTGGCAGAAATGGAAGCAGTTGTTTGAAGCTCACTATCCGACTCTGGATGCCAAGCAAAAAAACCAGCTTGCGAAGTTGGTTTCGGACTCCAGCACTAAGCTGAAAGAGACACTGAGTAACCCGGAGTGGGTTGGTGAGGTGCGTGAAAAGTTCAAGGGCACCATCGACTACAAAACGACCGGTGAGATTGAGCTGTATAAGGCGATGGTCACGAAGTACGAGGCCCGACTGAAGCAAGTTCAGTTAGACTTTCAGCAGAATCATCTCGATAAGCTGTGGTCCGATTTGGAAGCGAAACGCAAGCAGTTGACGGGACCGGTTGATGCTTTGACCGCCGAACTGCAATTGTCTGCCACCAAGCTCCTGAACCTGGAACAGATCCGTCGGGGCCCTTCGCCGCAGCCTCCGTCCAAGATCGATTCGGTGAATTCTCAGACGATTTGGATGCTGACCATTTTGGGCTTCTGCCTGATCGTGGGACTGTTCAGCCGCACGGCCGCAATTGGCGCTGCCGGTATGCTGTTGATGTTTTACCTCGTGCTTCCGCCCTGGCCCGGTGTTCCTGAAGCTCCCGGTCCAGAACACAGCTTGATCGTCAATAAGAACTTTATTGAAATCGTCGCGTGCCTGGCTCTGGCGTGCATGCCGAGCGGCAGGTGGTTTGGTTTAGATGCGTTAATCCACCGCTTCATTTTGCGTGGAAAAACGGACTGACTTGCAGCTTGAAACAATCATCCTCTGCACGTTTCTCCGCGTTTTAAGCTGTGCAGAGTGAACTGACCATAAAATAAAAGTACTCGCACGAGGTGCTCTATGAATCTGTCTCCCGAAGAGAAAAAGATCGGCCAGGAAAACTACCACGAAGCGGTTTCTTCATTGAATCGCCGGGCGTTTTTGAAGGGAACGGCGGCCGCGGTCCCCGGTTTGGGGGCGATGTACTTCGGCTATAAAGAGCTGAATGGCGAGCCGGTCAAAGTGGGATTCATCGGAACTGGCGACGAAGGCAGCGTGCTGCTGACCCAGCATCCGCCGAAGTATATGAACATTGTCGCGATTGCCGACCTGCGCCCCAGCAATCTGGAGCGAGCGTTCCATGGGGACGGCAACGCCAACCGTGTCGGCTTGCGAGAGAAGCTAGGTGCCGAAGCCTGTGCCAAGATCAAGACGTACGCCAATCACAAAGAGCTATTGAAGAATCACCCGGAAATCGAAGCCGTTGTGATTGCCGTGCCGCTCAACGTGCATGCTCAGGTGACGATCGATTGCCTGAAAGCCGGGAAGCACGTCCTGTGCGAAAAGCTGATGGCGCAGAACGTGACCGACTGCAAGAAGATGATTCGCGAAGCCGAGCAAGCCAAGAAGCTGCTGGCCGTCGGACACCAGCGGCACTACAGCGTGTTGTACGAGAACGCGAACGAACTGGTTCAGGGTGGTTTGCTGGGCGATATCAAGTTCATCCGCGCCTCCTGGCATCGCAACAATAGTTTTCCGGGCAAAGACAGCTGGAATCCCAATGTTCCCAAAGAAGACTTGGCTGCGTTTAAGTCCGACGCCGAGCTGAAAGAATGGGGCTTCGATTCCGTCGAGCAACTCGTCAAGTGGCGCTTGTTTAACAAGACGGGCGGCGGCTTGATGGCCGAGCTGGGTAGCCATCAGTTGGATGCGTGCAGCATTTTCCTGGGTAAGAAGCACCCGTTGGCCATTCAAGGCTACGGCGGCAAGAATTTCTATGGCGTCAAGGGAGTTGGTTCGCCGGATAAGCAGAAGGATCCGCGGGAGATCGACGATCACGTCTATGTGACGTTGGAATTCCCTGGCCCGCACTACGAAGAAGATCACAACGACATCGTGATCGTCACCTATTCGTCGATCAATACGAACCGCATGGAGCCATACGGCGAAATCCTCTTCGGCAGCCGCGGAACGATGGTGGTCGAGCAAGAGCAGACGGTGATGCTCTACAAGGAAGCGGGCGGAGGTTCCGGCGGTGGTGCGGGGGCTCGGTTGGAAGTGAAGTCGGAAAAGGGCGGTCCGGTCATGACGACGGCCGACACGAACGCTCCGTCGGTGGCTTCTTCGCAAGCCGCAGGCGCCGTCGGCAAGGTCAGCCGGGGCTACACCGAAGAAATGGAACACTTCTGCTACTGCATCCGCGAAAACAACTTCGAGTCGCGGGAAAAGGGTGGGCTGCGTTGTAACGGCACGCACGCCATGGGCGACGCGATCATGGCGTTGACCGCGAACCTGGCGATGAAGCACAAGAAGCGGATCGAGTTCAAGGAATCGTGGTTCGATCCCAAGAGCGACGACGCTCCCGAAACTGACCCGCAGGTTGTGGGCTAAATCGGAAAACGCTTGAAACGCACGTGTTGAACGTGCGTTTTTTTATTGAGTTGATTAGAGAATCGGCTCCCAGTGGGAAAATCAGATCGCCGAGTTCAGGCGTGCACTTCGAATGAAAATGACAATTAGTCGTTGATGCGACCGGTCGGCACGGGTGGTGCTTAACTCTTGTGACAGAAGTTGCTTACGCCTGTTGACGAGTAGCTCGCGGCTTTTTGTCTTTTTTCGTTAAGCCATTATCAATCAATAGCCGCTTGCGCATGAAGCCGTGTGCCTTATCTTCGGAACAATCGGCGTTCGCCGCAGGGCTTGCCTGGGTTTTGGGACCCCACTATATTGCGCCTTTCCGCCCAAACCACAGTCAGAGGACCGGATCTCACGATCTGGCGGTCTGCCTACAGATGCAGGTGGATCGCGTCCGATATGATTTGCCTGGACTGTGTCAGGATAGCCGAGTCGCCTCAGTTTGCGACTTCGGAAGGGAATCCGGGAGATTTGCAGTATGCGGTTTGTTTTGGTCGATCGAATCACGAGCCTGGAAAAAGGCAAATCTCTCACGGCCATTAAGAATTTGAGCCTGGCCGAGGAATATCTCGCAGATCACTTTCCGGGATTTCCGGTGCTCCCCGGTGTGTTGATGATCGAGGCGTTGGTGCAATCCAGTGCCTGGCTGATGCGACACAACGACGAATTTGCCTTCAGCAATGTGTTGCTCAAACAGGTCCGAGCCGTGAAGTTCAACAACTTCGTCGCTCCCGGCAATACGCTGAATCTGAAGGTCGAAATTCAAAAGTGGGATGGGAATCTCTGCACTTTGCAGGGGAACGGGACCGTCAACGGCGGAACGGCGGTCAGTGCCAAGCTGACTCTGGAACGCTTCAATCTGGCGGACCGGAATCCCGAACTCGCGAGCACCGACGAGTACGAAATTCGCAAGTTGAAAGAACTTTTCGGCCTGTTGTGGTCGGAACCGAAAGCTGTCGCCGCGTCCTAGACGACCTGCTTTTACGGCACGGTGATTGAGCTCGCATCTTCCAGTTTGACACGAAACAGACGAAACGGTCTGTCCGAAATATCAGCGAAGGATTGAAACATGAAATTAGCCGGCAAGACCGCACTCGTAACAGGTGGTACACGGGGTATTGGTAAGGCTGTTGTCTGGGCGTTGGCTCGTGAAGGGGCGAAGGTTGCCTTCGTCTACACGTCCAGCGATGAAGTCGCAGGCCAGCTCGTCAAGGATCTGGAATTGGATCAACGCGTGGCCGCCTCCTACAAGGCCGACGTCCGGAGCCGCGTGGAAGCCGACGCCGTGGTTGAAAAAGTGATCGAAGCTTGGGGCCAGATTGATATTCTGGTTAACAATGCCGGTATCATCCGTGACGGCCTGCTGGCGACGATGGATGAGACTGCTTGGAACGACGTCATTCAGACGAATTTGACCAGCGTCTACAATTACTGCCACGCCGTGATTCGCCCGATGATGTCGGCCCGCAAGGGACGCATCATCAACATGTCCAGCGTTGCCTCGGAATTCGGCAACGCTGGCCAGGTGAATTACGCCGCCAGTAAGGGGGGCATTGAAGGCCTGACCCGCTGTCTGGCGACCGAAGTGGCTCGTCGTGGCATCACCGTCAACGCGGTGGCACCAGGCTTCATTGAAACCGACATGACGACTGCCGTGCGCAACGCCGCCGCTGACAAGATTAAGGATGTCATCCCCTGCCGTCGCTTCGGCAAGCCGGAAGACATCGCCGCTGCCGTCCTGTTTCTGGCCACAGATGATGCGTCGTACATCACCGGTCAGGTGCTTAAGGTCGATGGTGGTTTGACTTTGGGCGGAATTTAGAGTTTGTCGACCGGTAATCTGGTCGAATGAATAAATAGGACAGTGGCTCAAACGGGCTGTTTTGTCACGGCAAAGCCTTGGTTTTAGGGGCTTTGCGGTGAGTTAAACGATTCCAGTGAGCCTGACTGTTAGAAAACGGGATAGTCTGCCGAAGAAAAATCGGCCACAATCCCGAAACGACTTCCAGACACTTCAGTCGAATCGGCCCTCAGGTTGAGGGTGGGGACCCAAGTCCTTGGGGTTGTGGCGATCGAAAGTGTCCGGGCGGTGTCAGTACCGGTCAGCCGGGCTACTGACCAATTTGTGTTAGCCATCCTCGGCCAGCTCGTCGGGCCGGGGAATATGGCAATTAGGCTAGGGTGACGAGTAACTCACAAGGTGCGGACTTGGAACTGCCTGAGGCAGGTTCTCCAATCCGTCATCAGGAGGCATGCGGGATGTTGTCAGACGCGGAAATCTTCGAGAAGGTACAAGGCGTTTTGGTTGATGCACTCGGGGTCGATGACGATGAAGTCACCCTCGAAGCGACTCTCGAAGGCGACTTGGGCGCTGAGTCGATCGATTTTCTGGACATTTTCTTCCGCCTCGAAAAGGCCTTCACGGTGAAGATCAGCCGCACCGAATTCCTGCCGGACGCTTTGTTCAGCCCGGATTCCGGCTTCGTGAAGGAAGGCATCGTGACCCCCGAAGGGATCGCCGAACTCAAGAAGTTGGCGCCGCACTTCGACTCCGACAAGCTGGCGAAGAACCCGAAAGTCGAAATCATCAAGGATTTGACGACCGTACAGACCCTCGTGAACTTCGTTCGCAACAAGTTGGCCGCCTAAGCGGTTGTTTGTTGAGCACGGAGTTGAGTTCGCGATTGTGAACATCCGAAGTTCGGAAGGCCACCCTGCGCCTTCCGTCTTCTGTTTCACTCGCGGAACTGCGGTCACTCAAGAATGTCTTAGCCGGGGCGAAATCAGGCTTGCTGATTTCCACCTGCCCGGCTTGGTCGTGGGGCTGGTCAGCGGTCATCGCGCCAGAACCCACTAGAAGCCACGAAAGAAGTTTGGCATGCGCTGGATGTGGATTGATAAGTTCACTGATTTTAAGAGCGGTTCACATGCCACTTCCGTGAAGAATGTGACTCTCGCCGAAGAGCATCTGCACGACCACTACCCCGGTTTCCCTGTGATGCCCGGGTCGTTGATCATTGAAGGCATGGCTCAGACCGGCGGCATTCTGCTCGGCGCGACGAATGACTTTAAGCATGTGGTGATCCTGGGGAAAATTCCCAAGATGACGTTTCACAGCTGGGTCGTCCCGGGTGATACGTTGACCTACCATGCCCAAATCGTGGACATTCGGCCTGAGGGTGGAATGACCGAGGTGACGGCGAAGATTGGTGACCGGCTGGTGGCGGAAGGCGAGATTTTCTTCGCTCACGTGGATCAGTCGGTGAATGGTCCTTCGGGCGCTACGATTGATCAAAAGAACTTTGTGTTTAGCATGCGACTGATGGGTGTCATGAATGTGGGGAAGGCCGGCGACGGTTCAGCTCCCGAGGCAGACGCGGCATCGTGAATCAGTTGGGGCGGCTGATGGTGGGAATCCCGCCTTCGGCCAAGCCGCCCGCTATGCTATAAACCGGTTCGCTGTAAAATATAAATTCGACTTCTGAACTTTTTGCGGCTGCCCGTCTCTCCCGGATCAATTTTCGGCAGGCGACAGCTCTGAAGACCTCACTGATCGAGGCAGAGAATTATGCGACGACGTGTTGTGGTCACCGGAATGGGAGCTATCACTCCCCTGGGCAATTCGATTGACGAAACGTGGAAGGCGATGCTCGCCGGGGGTAGCGGCATCGGGCGTATTACGCACTTCGACGCTTCCAATTTCCCGACCAAGATTGCGGCCGAGGTCAAGAATTACGACTTCGCCAAGTGGATTGATCAACCTGAGAGCTTTCAGCACACAGGTCGCAATATCCGATTCGCGATCGGTGCGGCTGTGGATGCTGTGAAGACATCCAGATTGCTCGAGAGTGAGTTCGATCCCGCTCGCTTTGGCGTGTATTTGGGCGCCGGCGAAGGGGCTCAGAACTTCCACGTCTTCATGTCGATCATCGCTTCGGCTCATAAGAACGGCGAACTCGACTTGGGCGAATTTGCCCGCAGCGGTCTGCAGGAGCTGAACGCTCAGGCTGAGTTGGAACAAGAGCCCAACATGCCGGCCGGTCACTTGGCCGCATTGTTCAATGCTCAAGGTCCGAACCTGAACTGCCTCACCGCGTGTGCTGCGTCCAGCCAGGCGATTGGTGAAGCGACTGAAATCATCCGCCGTGGTGATGCGGACGTGATGTTGTCGGGCGGCGCCCACAGCATGATCCACCCCTTCGGCGTGACCGGTTTCAATCTGTTGACGGCTCTCTCGACCAACAACGATGACCCGCGTGGTGCCTCACGACCGTTCGATAAGAACCGCGACGGCTTCGTTCTGGGCGAAGGGGCTGGGATGGTCATCCTGGAAGAGTTGGAACACGCGAAGGCTCGCGGGGCCCACATCTGGGGTGAGATCTCCGGGTATGGTTCGACGGCTGACGCCTTCCGTATCACTGATACGCATCCGGAAGGTCGTGGTGCTGTCTCCTGCATCAACATGGCATTGCGGGACGCGTCACTCAACCCGGACGACATTCATTACATCAACGCCCACGGCACGAGTACCGAGGTCAACGACAAAGTCGAGACCATGGCGATCAAGCATGCGTTTGGTGCCAATGCTTATAACATTCCGGTGTCCAGCATTAAGAGCATGATGGGACACCTGATTGCTGCGGCTGGCAGCGTAGAAGCTATTACGTGCTTGCTGGCGATCAACCGCAGTGCGATTCCCCCGACGATGAACTACGAGACCCCCGATCCCGAGTGCGATCTGGATTACGTGGCGAACGCTGCCCGTGATGCGAAGGTCGACAATGCATTGTCGAACAGCTTCGGCTTCGGTGGCCAGAATATCTCGTTGGTGTTCTCACGCTACACGGGCAACTAAGCCGTGTGAGTCGGAACGTCTAAAAATAAAAACAGCCCGGTCTCTATTAAGAGGCCGGGCTGTTTTTGTTGATAGTCGTTGTTCGCTCCGCGAACATAACGCGTTCGCAGTAGCGAGCGTAAAGTGAGTCCACGGTGAGAAGCTATTGCCGCGAATCCCCGAAGGGCCAGCACCTGCATTCTTCGTGATTCACGGATGAAATACGATTAGTTTATTAGTTTGGCTTTGCCTATCACTTTCCCTTCGGGGAGATAGAACCTTGCGGATGTTGCAAGTCGAATTTGCGAGCGAAATTTGGGGTCGTACTGCCCGGCTACTGCGAATGCGTTGTGTTCGCGGAGCGAACAACGACTATGGCTTTTCTGTGTTATAACGCTGCATCCAGACGATCTCCTGGCCCATGATGTCGAAGCCCCATTTGCGATAGAACTCGACCATGTCTGGCAGGCAGCAGAGCCACAATGTTTGCACGGGTTGCAATCGTGGATGTGTTAAAATGGCGTCTAATAACTGGCGGCCTAGTCCTCGGTCCCGCCAGTCCTCGGCGACGATGACATCCAGGATTGTGCCCCGGAAGACGAAGTCGGTCAGTAGTCGACAAAAACCGACTAGACGCTGCGTTTCGGGCTCGATGAGACCGATCAATAGCGAGGAGTTGGCGACGACCAGTTGGGCTTGTTCCAGAGTTCGTTGATTCGACCACCATTCCTTCTGATACAAGCCGTGTAGTTGCACGGTTTGCTCGGCGGTCAGCGTATTGACTTGAATGGGTTGTGTCATAATAGTTCTCCGCGCCAGATGGTGACCGCCTGACCTCCCAGGATGACGCGGTCTCCTTTAATCTGCAAACGCAGGATGCCGCCGCGGTCTGAGGCTTGATAGGCCATGAGTTCCGATTTGCCAAGTTGTTCGGACCAATACGGGGCTAGGCAACAGTGTGCCGATCCGCAGACCGGGTCTTCGTTGACACCGACCGCGGGAGCAAAGAACCTGGAATGGAAGTCGAACTCGCCGTCATCTGAGCGTGCGGTGACGATGACACCACGACAGGGGATATCGCCCAGCCGGACATAGTCGGGCTGCACGGCTCGGACGGCTTCGGGTGAGTCGAGAACCACCAGATAGTCGAATTTTGTCTTGCCGACATAAACAGGGGTGACTCCCAGGGCCTCCAACAATCCGGCGGGGGGGATTGTCGGACTGGCCGGTGTGGCGGGGAAGTCGAGTTCGATAAATGTGCCGTCTGTGCGGCAGGTCAACAGGCCACTCTTGGTGTGGAATCGCAAGGGCTCTTCAGGGGAGACGATGCCCGACGACCACAACGCGTGGCAGGTGGCCAAGGTGGCATGGCCACACAGATCGACTTCGACTGTGGGGGTGAACCAACGTAGTTCGAGATCGTTTTCCAGTCGCCGGACGAAGGCAGTTTCGGAGAGGTTCATCTCACCGGCCACCGCTTGCATCCAGGCGGGGTCAGCCTCAGTGTCCAGCCAGCAGACAGCTGCGGCATTGCCACCAAACGCACGATTCGTAAACGCATCAACCTGCCAACATCGGATCGATGTCATCGCAATCCTCGACTCTGTGTGGAGTGTTCTGTCGTTGACCATCTGGGGTGAGGCTGGGACACCATTTTTCACGGTCAGGTTCACAATCTTGGTCTCTGCCACACGATCTTCGCGGCGCGTCTGGTTGTCAATCCTGCGAACGAATAGACAAGTCTGGATGGGACGAAGACAGCATGTTCAACCGTCTCCCGGCGAACCCGGGGGCTAGTCGACGGGTCCAACCGATGCGAAAATACTCGCGAGGAACTGGCAATTTGACGCATCAAGGATGATGGAATCGTCGTGGTTGCCTGTAGCGCACGGGCCGCTACCCTCATCAATCAAGACGATCAGATCGGAGAATGTCGGTGGCAATTGATCTTAGTGAGTCGACAGAAGAAGGGGCATCGCCAGTCATACCACGAGTCGAGGAGAGTACGCTGTTCGTCATTTTGCTGGCGCTCAGTTTCTCCCACATGCTGAACGATCTGATTCAGTCGCTCATTCCCGCCATCTATCCGATCTTGAAAACCTCCTTCAGCCTCACCTTCAGTCAGATCGGTTTCATTACCTTAACATTTCAGCTGACAGCCTCGTTGTTGCAGCCGATCGTGGGGATTTATACAGATCGCCATCCCAAACCTTATTCGCTGGCCATGGGGATGGGTTTTACGCTGACGGGATTGATCTTGCTCTCGCAAGCCGCCAGCTTCCCGATGATCCTGGTGGCGGCGGGTCTGGTGGGGGTCGGCTCGTCGATCTTTCACCCTGAATCGTCCCGGATGGCCCGAGCGGCGTCTGGTGGCAGACATGGTCTGGCTCAGTCGTTGTTCCAAGTTGGAGGCAACGCGGGATCGGCGTTGGGGCCGTTGCTGGCTGCGTTGATCGTGGAGCCGCAGGGGCAGACCAGTATCGCTTGGTTCTCGATCGTCGCGCTGTTGGCGATTGTCGTGTTGTTTAACGTGGGCCGCTGGTATCAGAGCCATTTGTCGGCCAAGCGGGCGACTACGCGTGCCAGCACTCACCTGGATCGACCGGTTTTTTCTCGCATGAAAGTCGGGGTCTCGATCGGGATCCTGTTGTTGCTGGTCTTTTCCAAAGCCTTCTACCTGGCCAGCCTGAGCAGTTACTACACGTTTTACTTGATCGCCAAGTTTGGCGTGTCGGTGCAATACGCCCAGCTGTACTTGTTCGTGTTCCTGGGCTCTGTGGCTGTGGGAACGTTGGCGGGTGGGCCTGTGGGTGACCGTTTCGGGTTCAAATTTGTGATTTGGGTTTCGATCCTCGGCGTGTTACCGTTCACGCTGGTGTTGCCGTACGCCAACTTGTACTGGACGGTGGTCCTGACTGTGCCGATCGGATTGATTTTGGCTTCGGCCTTCTCGGCGATCCTGGTGTATGCTCAGGAGTTGGTTCCCGGGCGAGTCGGCATGATTGCCGGATTGTTCTTCGGGTTTGCCTTCGGTATGGGAGGCTTGGGGGCCGCTCTGTTGGGACAACTGGCCGATGCCACCAGCATCCGCTACGTCTACCAGGTTTGCTCATTCCTGCCGATGATCGGGTTGTTGACCATCTTCTTGCCGAACCTGGAATCGGCGACGATTCGCGCCCGAAAGCAATTGTCGGTCCCGGTGAAGTAATCGCCAGAAAACACTGCTATCAACGACAAGGGCGGTACCTGTTTTTCAACGGGTACCGCCCTGCTCTGTTTTACGACAACCCCGTTAAGGGGATGTTTACTTGTCCGACTTCACCAACCGGTAGATGCCTTTGCCCGACTGAGTAAATGTCAGCAGGTAAGCTTCGCCGTCAGCGTCTTCGCCGAATGACAGGATCGGCACGTTGGCGCTTTCAATCTCACGATTGGCGACGACTCGTCCTTGCTTGGCGTCGTAGGTCAGGGCCCAGACGTGTGACGAAACGTAGTCCGCGTAGAGATATTTCCCGACGAGTTCCGGCAACTTCTTGCCGCGATAGACCACGCCGCCGGTGATCGACTTGCCCACATCGTGGTGGTATTCCCACAGCGGGTCGATCAAGTTCGGTTGGACGTCGACACCCTTGACGCCAAACGGATGGAAGGCTTCACGGATGTTCCAGCCGTAGTTTCCGCCGGCCTTCAGGATGTTGATCTCTTCGTAGAGATTCTGGCCGACATCGCCCGCCCACAGTTCACCGGTGGCACGGTCGAACGCCATACGCCAGACGTTCCGCAGCCCATAGGCCCAGATCTCTGGTGCAGCGTCTTTGCCGACGAAGGGGTTATCCTTCGGGATCGAGTAGTTCTTACCGTTGGCTTTATGGTCGATGTCCAGACGCAGCACTTTGCCGAGGATCGTCTTCAGATTTTGACCATTTTCATGCGGGTCGTTGCCGGCGCCACCGTCACCATGAGTGATGTAGAGGTAGCCGTCGGGGCCGAAGGCGATGGAACCGCCGTCATGATTCCAGAACGGCTTTTCAAAGCGAATGATCTCTTCTTCGGACGCCGGGTCGGCTTTCTTCGGATCGGTTTTGCTGACGCGGAACCGTGAGACCACGTTGGCCATCTTGGCTTTCACATCGGTGTAGAACACGAAGAACTCGCCGTTTTGCTTGAACTTCGGGTGGAAGGCCAGTCCTAGCAAACCTTCTTCATTTTGCTTGTCGAGATAGCGGACGCGATCGGTGATATCGAGGAAAATCTCGGTCTTGGTGGCGGCATCGTCATTGGGGAAGACGTGGATGATGCCTTGCTGCGTGGGGACGACAATGCGGTTGGAACCGTCGCCGAAATGGGTCAACAGAATCGGACGCAGGGGCGACACGATGCCGTTGTCATCGGCTCCGCTCCAACCGGTCCATTGCAGATTGGGGAAGGCGATTTCGGTCTTGATGGCCAACGGTGACTTGTCGACTTCCCAGCCAGCGATGGTGGTGGGGACCGCAGTCAGAGTGCCCGCCTTCATGTCGGGGACAATCAGGTTCAGACCTGATGCGTCGAGGCAGGTGTCGGCCGACTGTTGGAACTTGTCCGAAATCAAGATGGGCTTCAGACCCGGGCGGGGAATTCCCACCACGCGGCCGGTCAGATAAGAACTGACGAAGAGCTGACCGTTCTTGTCCCAAGTTAGTCCGTCGCCCCCTTCCAGACCTTCGGTGATTTTCTTGGCCGAGAAATCAGCCAACTTGACGCGGTAAAGAATGCCGGCAGCGAAGTCAGAAACCAGGATGTGCGAAGCGCCATCCATCGTCAGACCATTCGGTATTTTCAGCTCCGGCAAACGCTTGGTGTCGAGGATCGTGTCGATCTTATTCTTCGCGCGCAGATCGATGCGATAGACGGCTCCGGCGCCTCCTTTCAAGTCGCCCGAATCGCTGACATAGAGCAGACCATTTTCGCGGTCCAATTCAATGTCATTCAGGAACAGTGGGGGAACGGGAAATTGGTCCGCGGCAGCCAGCGTGGTGACCTTGCCTTGCAGATCGATCTTCAGAACTCGCTTCTTATCGGTGACATAAAACGCGTCCGGGGCGGCGATGATTCCCTTGGGATCGTTCAGCTTCGTCGCGAACGGGACAGGTTTGCCGTCCTTGATGACGGTCACGGCGCCGTCGCCATCTTTGTCGAAATCGCCGATTTCGGTGACATACGTCAGGCCGTCGGGGCCGATGCACACTGATTCGGGATTTTTCAGACCCGTGACAAACGGCTGAGGCAGATCCGCAGCAAGCAGGGGCGTGGTCAGCAACAACAGGCTGAGCGCACCGAGTCGACAATGTCGCATAGAAGTTCCTCGGGTGGGCGAAAGGAGTCCGCTGAGTTCGCTCCCCTCTGAGTCTGAACACAGCAAGACGGAATCGCGGCATTCTATGGCACGTTCCCCCACCCTCGCCAGCCTGCGACTGTCATTCTGCTCTCTTGTTATCTGCACGTCTCGGGGGCGGTGGAGATCTTGAAACGGGCTCCTGGGGGTAACGCAGTGAAGGATTGTTTCTGGAGTTCTGAAAGCTGGCTTTCTGGGCAGGTCCGCAAATTGTCTATGCTTCGCAATTTCTCGAGCGGACTTCTGCCGCAATATTCGGAGTGCACGCAACCCATTTTTATCAAAGGGCATACGCGCATCAAATCAAGACGATTCGTGCTTTTCTGTAGAGCGATGGCATGCCGGTTGCGTTATCGCCACGTGACGATCCCCTTGAAGGGGATTTTTTTACATCCATTACTTACGACGACTGAACAAAAAATCGGAGACATTGGAATGCAGTTCGACAAGGGCCATTCGAACCCCAGGCGTGTTTCGCGGACCGTGGGTTTCACGTTGATCGAGTTATTGGTTGTTATTGCCATTATCGCCGTGCTCATTGCACTGCTGCTGCCGGCGGTTCAGCAGGCGCGCGAGGCCGCTCGGAGGAGCCAATGCAAGAACAATATGAAGCAGATGGGATTGGCGATGCACAACTATGAAAGCACGTACAATACTTTCCCGATTGGAACGCGGTTCTATTACAGCAATTGGCGGGCGGCGATTTTGGCCTATGTTGACCAAGCCCCGGCCTACAACCAACTGAATTTTTCGGCATCAATGTGGAGTGCGGGCTACGGTTCGAATGCGGTTCTCAGGACGCTGCGGGTTCCAGGCTACAACTGTCCGTCCAGCACCCTGCCGGTGGATTCTTATATGAATACACCCCAGAACACGGAACATGGCCAGGCCATGGATTACGTCTGCATTGCGGGCGCCTATGTTGATCCGACGGGAAGCACGGCCACGTATTGCAGTGCATTGACGAATCAGCAGAGCTATATCTGCAACAACGGGATGTTCGCACCGAACCAGACATTCGGCATGCGGGATTGCACTGACGGAACTTCGAATACGCTGCTGATTGGCGAACAATCGGGGATGGTTGCCAACGCCGACTATCGGAGCAACTACTACGGCGGCTGGAGTGGATTCACGGTCCAACAAACGGCCCCCACGATCACCAGTGCCATGGACACCTACGGCACCGGCATCACCACGATTCGCGATGGCAATGTCATCAACCCTAAAACGGCACCGGCTGGTGGCAACACCGTTTATCGAGGCAATACCTCTCTGACATCATTCCATGTGGGCGGCATTCATGTCACGTTGGCCGATGGTTCGGTGCGATTCATCTCTGAGAACATTAGTTTTGCCACATTGAAGTTACTGGCAGTGAGAAATGATGGCATGGTCTTGGGTGAATTCTAAACACCTGCGATTCGGACTTGATCACACAACGTGCGGCAGAGATGTCGACCCCGATGAGGGTGAATCGGGGGCATTTTATTGGGACCGCCCCGAGATTATTTGTGGGTGGTTCGATGGCGAAAAAGGAGATTGTCGGTGAATAGTCGCTTGGTTATTGGAGGAAGTGTCACCGCGAAGTTGAGTCGTCGGTGGTTTGGTTTCAGCTTGATTTGTGCTTCTTGCCTGTTGTCGGCTTGTGGAACTTCTGGTTCAACGAAACCGACCGGCAGTGTGACCGTGACCCTGACGTCTGGCGGTCAACCCGTCACGGAAGGTTCGGTTCAATTGGTGGCTGAGGCCACAGATACGGCGCAGGGGCAAGGGGCCTTCGGCGATCTGAAGGCGACGGGAATCGTGGAATTTTCACGCGTCGAAGTTGGACGTTATGTCGTCACGGTGATGCCCGCCGCACCGCTCGATCCCGACCCCAGCAAACCCGCACCGCCCCGCAAAGAACCGTCGAACATTCCGCCGAAGCTGAACAGCCAGATGACGAGTACGCTGAAGGCGGAAGTCAAACCTGGTGATAACAAATTTACGTTTGATTTGAAGCAGTTGTAGGTCGTACGATCACTAATTAAAACGATGTTGTTCCAGTTGCATTTCGGCCCTCCGAGCCGAAATGCAACTTCAGGACTGGCATTTCGATTTACCATGAATGGTCACGTCGTGGCCGGGCCGTGGATTACTCTTGAATCCAATCCCGGGCGCGGTCGAGATCGGTGTGGTCGAAGTACTTGATGCTGGCGGTGGTGAAGGGGCGGCAGAAGTAGGACATCCCTTTCTCCCACTTGGTCTCACCCACGATGGCCAGTCGTTCGATGTGCGAAAAATGCTTCAGATCGAATTTGAAGTCTTCCCACATGGCACCCATGTCCCAGCCATGAAAATCATGCATCACGAACAGGATGCGAACCTTGCCGTGCCGGCGAATGGCCTCTTCCGTGGCGGGAACAAAATCGTGGTAAGCCTCCTTGGTGAGCTTGCCACTGACGGTGACTTCAATGACCTTGCCGTCCATCATCTCGGTGAGTTCAAATGACATAGTGCCGTCCTGATAAAACTCTGGGATCGCGAGTGAGATTGGGGCCACGTGCGCTGGGATGCGTACGGCTTTATCGTACCGAAATGCGGCGGAATGGGAAGCGGTCGCTCGACATTCGCTCTCTGCGCGAGCTTCGATTTCGATTGCGGTGATGACGGACCGTAGTCTCAATAACGCTGCCGTGTCACGGAGCTTCCCGTTAATTATCCGCGGGTTCCAGTTCATCACCGTGGACGATGGCGTGCCATTGCTCCTGGGTGTAGAGCACCTCGCGGGCCTGGGCTCCATTGTAGGCGCCTACGATGCCGTCTTCGGCCATGAAGTCGATCAGGCGCGCGGCACGGCCATAGCCGATACCCAGGGCGCGTTGCAGCAAGGAACAGCTGCCGCGGCCTTCGCGGATAATCACATCGATGGCTTGCTCGTACATCTCGTCGCGTTCGCGCATTGCGTCGATGCCCTTGGCGTCCGACTTCTGATCGGCAGCCTTCAGTTGCTGCAGTTCGCGGCTGTATTGCGGTGGCTGATCGCTGTAGAACTCGATGATGGCATTCATTTCATCATCGCTGACGTACGTGCCTTGGGCTCGGATCAGATTGCTGGTGCCCGGGGCCAGATACAGCATGTCACCGTTACCGAGCAACTTGTCGGCGCCCATTTCATCCAGCACAACGCGACTGTCGGTGCGGCTGGCGACTTGGAACGCAATACGTGCCGGCAGGTTGGATTTGATCAGGCCGGTGATGACGTCGACCGTCGGCTTCTGCGTGGCCAGGACCAGGTGGATACCGACGGCACGTGACTTCTGAGCCAACCGGACGATGTGGGCTTCGACGTCTTTACCCGACGTCATGATCATGTCGGCCATTTCGTCCGCGATGATCACGATGTACGGCATCGTTTCCGGAACGAGATCCGCCTCGGCCGATTCGGGGTCGATGTCCAACCGATTGATGATTTCGTCTTTGCCCAGCTTGTTGTAGGCGTCGAGATGCCGCACGCCACAGCGGGCCAGCAAGTCGTACCGTTCTTCCATCTTGTCGACGGCCCAGCCCAGGACCGCTTCGGCCTTCTTCATGTCGGTGATGACCGGATGCATGAGGTGCGGGATCCGCGTGTAGGGGCTGAGCTCGACCATCTTCGGATCGATCATCAGCATCTTCACTTGATCCGGCGTCCGCGTCATCAACATCGATAGGATCAACGTGTTCAAGCACACGCTCTTGCCGGTACCGGTCCGGCCGGCGATCAACAAGTGCGGCATTTTGGCCAGGTCGACCGTTAGCGGCCGGCCGCTGACATCCTTACCGAGGAAGATCGGAATCCGCTTGTTGTTGGTGTCGGCACCGCAGGTTTCGATCAACTCACGCAGCCGTACCATGACCTGCGTATCGTTGGGGACTTCGACACCGACGGTGTTCTTGCCGGGAATCGGTGCGACCACGCGCACGCTGGGGACGCGCAGGGCAATCGCCAGGTCGTCCGCCAGGGCGGAGACTTTCGACAGACGCAGCCCGGCTTCGAGTTCCAGTTCGAACTGCGTGATGACTGGTCCTGTGTCGATTTCGACCACGCGGATATTCAGCCCGAATTCTTTGAACGTTTTCTCTAGAGTCACCGCTGCGATTTGTGCTTTCTGGGCAAGCAATTCGTAGGGGAACTCTTGAGCCACCTCCAGGATCGTGGGATCGGGCAGTCGGTGTTCGCACTTGGCGTATTGTTCGGGCGGTTGCAGAGGCGTCTTGCGGAATCCCGCCCCCATCGACATGGGCGGATTGACGCGTACGGGCGTCCGAGGCCCGGACGGGGGAAGACTCGCGGCGGCTTTCTTCAGTGGCGGCGGAGGAGCGGGGATTTCGGCGTCGGCATCGAGCGCGTCGATGTCTGCCTGATCCGGTTCGTCCATCAGCGACATCTCGTCCGGCCATTCACCCCTGACCGCTTGATTGCCACGGCGCAATCGCATGATCAAGGCGGGAATGACCGTGATATAAGCCAGCAAGCGGAAGAGCCAGAGATCGGTCGAAATCAGCGTCCCTGCGAAGAACGCGGCGACCAACACACAGCAAATGCCGCTAAATTGAAAATGTTCTTCCAGCAGCGACCAGCCCCAGGCACCAATGTAACCACCACTGCCCACGATCGGCCCACCACCCAGTCCCGGCATCAGACCCTGAAGTGCGGCGCACGCGGCACTTCCGGCCAGCAAACCGCCGAAAATGCGGAGTAGCGGATCGGTGATGGGAGTCCGGCTGAAGAGACGTAAATCAAACGTCAGTGCACCCGCCAGCAAGACATAGGCACCCAGGCCAAACCATTGGCGTAGATAATGAGCCAGATAGGCTCCGACAGGACCACCCCAGTTGAGAACGTCTGAGCGCGCAGGATAAACCGCCTGCGCCGGTGGATCTACGGGGTCGTAACTCAACAGACTTAACCCCGAAAATACAGCAATCACCAGCAGCAGTAGCGCGAGCAAATCAGTACGTAGGCGTCTCAAGTCCCACATTGGAATGTTTTACTTCCCCTTGGGTGCAGTCTCCGTCAGGACGTGTTGTTGAATTTGATGGTACAGCGGTAGCCGATCTTTCAAACCTCAATGAGTCTGAATGATCTCCACGAATCACCCTGGTTCGATGCTCCCTGCGTGGAGAACCGGACCCTAGTTTCTTCTGTTCTACCTGCCTCTACAGACAAACTCAATTCACGCCAAGGACATCGGTCCCCTCGACCGGACTGCGTGCGTGTCGACCCCGGCGCGACCCCAGAAATTGCAAGTCAGGATGACTCGCTACCCTAGGGGTCGCGGCGGAGTTGTTACTTCTCAAGATGAACCATCAACGGGGTTCTTGGACGGTTTTGCCGTCTCCATACGCCCCACAGCACCCGGATGGCCTGGCAGCAGCCAGTTCCATTCCCAGTGGACATCCCCCTCAAGATCAAACGGTCAGGACGACTGCGGCAAATTTTCCGGACAATGTTGCTCGCCGTCATCGAGTCCTGTTGCAAACCTAACACATGAAGTCGATCGTGCCCTCCAGGTTTACCAGGGCGACGGTGTTGAGAT
>JAZKFE010000056.1:30234-30491 GCA_040386595.1 Planctomycetota bacterium
AACACATGAAGTCGATCGTGCTGCCGAAAGCCAACATTTTTTGCAGGTTAGAACCAGCCGTGTAGCGGATGTGACGAGTGTAGGATTTCGATAAAAAGCCCGGTCAGAGGTCCGCGCAGGTCTTGACGATATGAGCGTTTTCGCGGGATGAGACGTTCTGCACGATGTCACCGGCTGTTTTCCCGAAGGGTTGAACCATCCGTTGGCGGCGAAGCCCTATTCCGGTAGTGCCTTGATGGGGCTTAAGGTCTCGGTGA
>JAZKFE010000057.1:0-20993 GCA_040386595.1 Planctomycetota bacterium
CGCAAATCTCTTGCCATCACGTTCACTCACTTTGAAGTTTTGAAACCCGTTCTAACAAAACCAAAAATTGCCAACGGTGAAACCGAATTCAAAGCGACAAAAAGAACTATGAAACTACGAACTACACAAATCACAGGAATAAGGGACAGCAAACTGTAGTTTTCGGAAAATCGGCTGAGTGTTCGAGACGTCTTCCCGTTTTCGGCAATCAATTGAGAAATCGATCTCTCCGCGATTGATTCGTGTCATTGGTGTTATTCGTGGTAAAAAACTCCTGAATCAGTTCAATAGCAACTCACTTTAGATATCAGCAGATCTATCCATGTCGAGTCTGTCACGATACGAAGTCTTGCGTCCCATCGGCGACAATCATTTTGCCCGCTTCTTTCAGGGCTATGATACTGTCGGCGAACGCGACGTCTGCATCATTGAATTCCTGGAAAAATTTCGGCGGAACCAAGAACGCTGGGAGCAAATCTGGCAACAGATCCTTTCCGCCGGGCGGATTAAACATGACTACATGGTCAGCGTCTACGACTATGACCGCGATCGTGGCTGGGTCATCACCGAATTGATGTCCGGTAGCCTCCGCGAACTGCCCCCGGAATCTCTGAAGAACTCCGAGCTGGTGCGGACCGTTCTGTATCGCACGTTAGAAACGCTGGATTATCTCCACGCTCACAACCATCCGCACGGTGACATTCGCCCGGCTAACTTACTCTATGACCGAGCCGGATACACCAAACTTAGCTATTCTCCAGGGATCGCACTGGGCGGACAGATCCCACGTCGCGAGAAGGAGTTTGCCTTCCTGGCTCCTGAGTTGTTCGATCCCAGCTTCGGTGAAGTGGGCATTGGAGTCGACCTCTATGGTTGCGGCATGTCCGCGCTGAGTTTACTGCTCGGAGATGACTTCTCGAAAAAACTCATCGGTAGGGCCGTCTCGGACGATGTCGCCTGGCAACGTTTTCATCGAGATCTGAGTTCGCATCCCTCGGTTCGAGCCTTGCTGCCGACGCTGCCGCCTGACATGGAGGCGGTCATCCAAAAGCTGATCTCCAAAAAAGTCGATCAACGCTTCACCAGCATTGCTGAAGCCCGGGCACTCCTCGTCCGGCCCGAGGTCGAAATCAAGATTCAGGTGCAGGACATTAAGCCGGTCGAAGAAAAGAAGCGACCGGCCTTTGCCCCGCTTCCTTCTTTCATGGATTCGACATCTAGAGATCCACGGCCCCAACCGGCCGCAAATAAGAAACCGCGGCCCGTTCGAGATTGGCTCAACCAGAAACTCAAAAACCCATTGGTGATGGGCCTCGTTTCGGCCTGCATCGTCGGCATGATGATGTTCGGCATCGCCCTGGTATCAGCAATTAAAGAGCGGCAAAAGCTCGTCAATGTGGCCCTCAGTTCCAAGCCGACTGGGGCCACAATCTATATCGATGATAAAAAAATGGAAGGGCTCACCGACGCCCAGCTCAAAGTCTCCAAAGGTGCCCACAATCTGAAACTGGAATTAGCGGGCTATCAGCCAGCTACGCAAAAGATCGAAGTCCCCGCGGGCCAGGCTGCGTTTCAAGTCCCGTTAATGACGTTAGTCCCGGTCGTGGTGGTGACGACGAAGCCCACTTCGTCTCCCGAGAAGAAAATCGAACTCCCGACCTGGAAACTTCCTGCTGGCTTGGAAGCGGTCGGCTCTAAAGTCGACTCCGAAACCAAACTCCCCACCCGAATTATTTCCCGACGAGTTCAAGCTGGCCTGCAGAACAGCGACATACCACTGTCGTTCGTCCTTCTCCCCTCGGGAGAGTTCTCATTTGGGGCCGCTGAGCCTTTGGAGCCGGGGGAGCTTGCCGCGCATCGGGTGAAAATCGAGAAGCCGTTCTATATTTCCGAGTATGAACTGACTCAGGCCCAGCTCGGGGCCTACACGAAAACGCTGTCGGCAACTGCCGATTCGCAACCAATTCCCAATGAACTTCGTAATCACCCTGCAGGGGGCGTTTCTATTGCCAATGCCGTGGAACTCTGCAAATGGCTCGGGGCGAGTTTTGATCTGCCTAGTGAACAAGAATGGGAATGGGCTGCTCGTGGCGCAGAAGGCCGAGCTTATCCCTGGGGCAATGAAGAGCCGTCTCAAGGCTCCGTCTGCATGCGGCCGTTCAATATCAAAAAACCTTACACGATGGTATCGGTTGCCGAACTCCCCGAGGGAAAAACTCCGGCCGGCGTCCACCATCTCCTGGGTAATGCTGTGGAATGGTGTCGCGATTTATATGCCCCGGGCTATGCCGAAGATACGAAGACCACTGGTGCCGCACGGCTACATGTGATTCGGGGCGGAAGTTATCGTTCGCCGGCCACCGGCCCCATTCGGATCACGTGGCGGGCGAATGCCCCCGATGCCGGCGTGAACGATGTCGGCGTGAGAATCGTTTACCATCCCCTTCTCCCGGCCTCATCGAAACCTTGATGCCTGATCACTTTTCGTGGAAGGTCATAATGCCTAGTCCTCAGTCCTTCATCGCCTTGCTACTCGCGACGTCATTCGTCGTGGCTCCGTCGGCGTGGGCCAAAGATCCTCTCCCGCTAACCGGTTCGCATCTGTTAGCTCGGATTGCTCAGCAACCACAATCGACGCGTCCCGTGCTATTTGATGTCAAAGAACAATCTCCGAAATCCAAATACCAACTGGCGATTGTCATCGACGGTACGACCAGCATGAAGCAAGAGCTCGCCGAGCTACCGCGTTACCTGAATGACATTGCCAATCTTTGCAGTCACGATGTCCCGGAGAATCTGCAACTGGCGGTCGTCGTCTATCGCGACTCTCGTTCCCCGTCGGGGCCCGTGAAGATCGTCAGCGACTTTACTAGCGACATCAACGCGCTCCGCGACAAAGTTCGCGAACTGAAATCCGAAACCGGCGAGCCCTATTTTCCTGAAGCCATGGACCAAGGGCTACATGCTGCCTTGAATGATCTGAGTTGGAGTAAACCAGAATCCAACACCGTCCGACGCATGCTCATCCTGGGTGACGCGCCCCCCTATGCGAATGATCACAAGAACCGTAAGTACCACGATTCGGACTTGATGCAAGACATTGCCAATCGCCAGATCCGCATTGATGCGGTGCTCGTGAATTCCGGCTTTCTGCAGAAGGAGTCGGGGGAAGTCGGAACTTCGCACGAATCGGCAACACAAGCCGCTCCGTATGCTCGTGAGTTCTTTAAGACGCTCGCCGAGAAAACGTCGGGCACCGTGATCGATTTATGGGACACAGACCAAATAGCGAGTCTCCAAGAACCGACCATCGTGCTCACCGGCCTCGCCCCCGCGCCGCAGCCCAAGCCTCTGGCTCAGCCCACGCTGGATGTTTGGAGAGAATTCCTGTCGCCTCAATTTAGCTCAGTCCGTACCGAGCGGCCCGCGCTACATGGACTTACGACACTATTAACGATCAAGCCAGGATCAAGCGTGCGAACCACGACAGCGAGACAACGTCGCCTCGCCAAAGTGGCCAGTGCTTTGACAATTTTTCCAGCAACATGGTCAGCCGCGGAACTGCAGTCTGCGATCGACGACCTGGAACTGGCACTCGAAGAAGAACCTCTCAATGCCGTTCTGCATTTTTTGCTGGCCAATACTCATGCCCTGCTGGCCACGGCGGATGCCTATGAAGATCATTCACAAGCCGTCTTAAAACACGTCACCCAAGCCCATGCTGGCCTCACAGAATCGGTGCCGCCCGCCGTCCGCCAGGAGATCGAAGCACTACACGCTCTCTACGTTCTGGGTGACCGTGACGCCGCACGGCAGGCGTTCGAAAAACTGAATGCCGAGACCGCTGAATCCAGCAATCCCGGTTGCCGTTTACGGGCGGCGTGGAGCCTACTGGCCCTAGAATCAGGATTCTGGCCCGCGGCCAATCCCCCTCCGACTAAGCCGATCAAGGAAAAAATCTGCCAGGACCTCGTCCGACAGATTCTGGAACAATGGCCAGATTCCGTCGAGGCCCAGGGGCTCCGCAAATTCGTTGATGCTGCCCAGGACAATCAGATCGAAATCTCGAAGAGCTTGTTTGTACTTCCCCGAGCCCGCTGATGCGAGAACCCGGTATGCCTATTTCCCGCCCCCCGCTTCGCAACCTGGCGACCGCTGGCACATTGTTAGCTTGGTTGCTGTTCGCCACCACTTGGGGCCTGTCGGATCAGCCGCAGCCCAAGACATCGTCGCCTCCGCTCAAGCTCGAGCAAGTTCTGGACATGGTGGCCGCTGAACTGAACTCGGTGGATATCCTGGTCGAAGCCAAATCCCGCGGGCTCGCATTTATTGTGAGCGCCGATGTGATTAAACAATTACAAGAACGTGGCGCGGATGATCTGCTCCTCAATTGGCTCGGTCTCTATTCCGTCGAGCTGCGGCCGCTGTATGCCTCTTGCCTCTCCGAGCAACAACAAAAGCGGCCGGCCCGTGTCATCGAAGTGAGTACCGAACTCCTGGAACGTTCGCCACGTTTGCTACCGATTTATTTCATTCGCGGCGGTGCGTACCGGGTGCAAAATAAATTGAGTGAAGCCGCGACCGATTTTCGTCAAGCGCTGACCATCCACCACAACAGCAGTCGAGCCCGAGTTTTGCTTGCCGAGACACTCATCGCGCAGCACGAAACCGACGACGCCATTACCCAACTGAATTGGGTCCTAGAACATCGCAGTGCCGCCGGCATTCAAGACTGGCCCACTGCGCACCGGTTGCTGGCTGAGGCCTATCTGCAGCGTCGCGAATACCAGCTCGCGTCCCGCGAATTGCACACCGCTCTCTGGCAGCTTCCCTTTCCCAATGCCGAGTCAGTCACACTGCTACCGGATCTGGAAGATCACATGTCGGTTCTCGCGCGGCTGCTGGCTCTCTGCCCCGATCCGACTGTCGCGTCACCAGCAGATGCCATCGAAATCGCAAATCTGATGAAAAAACTCGCCACAAATAAAGAACAACAGCAAGTTGCTCTCTTAAGATTAGCAGAAGGCCAGGCAGCGGCAGGTCAGTTTGATGAGGCTGTGGTCACGCAGAAAGCCGCCGAAATTATTAGCACGGGTGTCTCGACGGAATCGATCCACGAACGACTCGCACAGTATCAAAAAAAACAACTCCCACTACTCCCCGCGGGAAAAGCCACCGCCGATTCCACAACAAAGCCGATGATTTCCGCATTCTCGACAGCCACGTTTCTGGACCGTATGAAGAAGCTTGGTGAGTCCCCATCTGCAGTATCTCCCGGTGCGGGTTCCGCGATCAAACCGTTCTGGATCGGACAATACGAAGTCACCCGTGGCGAGTGGGCGACGGTCCTGGGCCTACCGCAACCAGCATCGCCTGAACTCCCTGTCGATCGCGTTAGCTGGGATGATTGCCAGGCGTTCCTTAAACAACTCAACGCCAAGTCTCCTTCAGGCGGTCCTCAGTTTCGGCTTCCGACGGATGCGGAATGGAAATTTGCGGCCCAGGCGGGGACTTCCAAGGCGTTCTTCTTCGGTGATGATGCAGCCAAGCTAGCGGTCTATGGCTGGTACGCTGATCGCGGCAACCGAGCTCCTAAAAAAGGGGGACAGCTCCGTGAGAATTCTTGGGGGCTATTTGATATTTACGGCAACGTCGCGGAATGGTGCCAGGATGAAGTCTCACTCGCGACCAACAGTCACGAACTCAAAACAAGCATTCCGTTTCGCCTGGTTGCCGGAGGAAGCTATCTCAGCTCGGCCCTGCAATGTCGCGCAGACAATGCGGGGTTCGCCCGGCAGAACGAAGCCCGTCGCGGCTTGGGCTTGCGTCTCGTCGCTGACCACCCCGAAGGTGGCAATCTCTCTGTGGATGTGCCCTCGACCGCTACCACGAAGCCCCCTACGCCAACACATCGCGCGGGGCTCAATTTGGCGATCGACTCTGCTCGCAGCACGCTGGAGTCGGAAGTATTTCAGCGGCCGTGGCTCCAGGAAAAGCTGTTCACGCTGCTTTATCTGCAGGCTTGCGTGCGTTCCAGCATGAACGATGTGGATTCCGCGATTACCAATTTAAGGGCTCTGATCCGCGAGATGCCGGACGACAATTCTCCGCTGATGCACCTGACTCGCTGCCACCTGGCCTGGATCCAATGCACTCGTGAGTCGGCTACTCCCGAACAAATTGCCGAGGCTCGCAAGATTGTCGAGACGTCGTTGACTCGTAGTGAATTCAAGCTCTGGATTGGCTATCTCACGCAATCGGTCGTTCTGGCTGCAGCGGGAGAATATGAAGACGCCGCCCGCCGTGCGACCCAGGCCAACGACCTGGCCCCGCAACAGTTCAAGCCAATTTGTGCAGAACAATTGCAGGCAATCAACGGTAAGAAGTCGGCCATGAGCCGTGAGTTCCCGATCTCTCCCGCGATGACTCCGGCAACTGTCCTCGGACAATAGTTTATTAATAGAGTTTATTAAAGTATTCGAGAGACTTCAGTGCATCTTATCGATCAAAGGCCTGTTGCGATGCCATTCTTCAAACGGTTTTCATGGACGCTCATGAGCCCCCTGCTGGTGCTACTCATCGCGTTTCAGGCAGCAGCGATCGACTATGGCACACCCGTCGGGGATGGCCAATATCCGACTGTCGGAATGGTTGTCGTTCACTTGGGAGAGAACCACACGGTTCTCGGGACCGGTACGCTGATCGGTCGCAATGTGGTGTTGACTGCGGCACATGTCATTCAAGACAGCACCACCCCGGGACACATCACTTTCCGTATGGCGTTGGGCGGAGGCAAGACCTTTAATGCCCGCGTGCTGGTCTACCGCACGCATCCGGGTTATCTGAATCTTCGCTCCGACAGTCTAATTCATGACGACGAACGAACATTTATGGACACCGACCTCATTGCCGCCAGCGCGTCCGATATGGCGTTGTTGCTATTAGACAAGCCACTGCCGGACGACATGCCGCTCTACCCCTTACTCGAAAAACAACCACAACCAGGGGCTGAGGTCACGGCGATTGGGTTCGGTCTCGATGAAGGCAAAAAGAGCGGCAATCCGCGGAAACTACAGGGTAAACTGCAATTCTTAAAAGAGCAGGACCGAGCCCTCCTGTTTCGCACCCCTAAAGGTTCGAACCAACGCACCGATCACGGCGACAGTGGCGGCCCACTGCTAATTCAAGAGGATGGCCAGGAGAAAATTGCGGCCATCACGCACGGCTTCTTTACGGCCATTAAAGTCGACGGTCTCTCGCCCGACGAGTATGGAATTTATGTTTCGGTGCCAGCTCAAGCCGACTGGATTAAAGCAACCCGCGACCAACTGGCTCGCTATAAACCACCAGCATCGCCCGCCTATTATCTGACCCGCAATAATCGCCACACGCCATTTCTCGCGGTCACCGCGCGGCAGATGTTCTCGCTCGCCAACGCCGACACGCCCATAGAACGCCTCGTCGGCCGAGCTTTTGTCCGAGGGATCAACGAACCAATCCCCGGCGATGTCGCCACCGGCTGGCAAAAACGTTACAAGCTGCCGCCGGGGATGTTGGTACCCCTTAAGTCGGACTAGGAACGCCTAACAAAACTGAGCTCAACGCAAAGAATGTGAAACCACGAATTACACAAATGACACGAATAAATCAGCGAGCGATCTGTTTTCAAATGATTGTCGAAAACAGGAAGACGCATCGGACGCTCAGTCGAATTCTCTGAACAGTATTTTGTTGTTCTTCATTCGTGTGATTGGTGTTATTCGTGGTAAAAACCTCCTGAATCAATTCCACGCACTCGTTGAACACTGAAGGTCTTGCTTGCCGATGCCAGTGGAGCAGACTGCGTAGGCGGCCTGAGCTTTTTCCAAACCCAAGTCAAGCCACACCATGCGCTCGGTGACCCACCGACGATTGGCCGGTGTGTTCTTTTGGCATCTCGCATTGCCAGATCAGGGATATCCCTCCATTTCCCGCGTCTCGCTCATTCAAGCAGACCCGCGGCACAACGCCTCTTCAGGGGATGCCGGCTTACACCCCTTGAGATACTAGGGATTTGATAACTACTTTACATATTCGCAAACACTCATAGTTATGTGCGAGTATTAATAATATACAAGAGAAATCGGGCTGACGCCTCTGGCTTGCGTTGAATAACCTCATGGCATTGAATGAGTTACAGCAACGCGACACCTTGCAGCGTGTCGAGGCCCTCATAAATAACAAATAAAAAACGACATAAAGTCTTTGTGGCATTGGCCTATAATTGCCTGAAGTAATTTCCCGGGAAATTAAGAAATTGTTGACTTATACTCGTTGGAAATATACAATATTTTGTCAATACATTTATTCTTGGCTAGTAACTTTTCTATAGCAACCCTTGAGGCTGCTATAGCCATTTCTCGGGCCGCTTCCCAATACCATCCGACTGCTTTCGGGTGTGCTTCCGTCTTTTTGTTTTTTATTGAGAAGGTTACCAGGTATGCGCAAACGTGGTTTTACTTTGATTGAGTTGCTTGTCGTGATTGCGATTATCGCTGTCCTGATTGCACTCCTGTTGCCCGCCGTGCAACAGGCTCGGGAGGCCGCCCGTAGAACTCAATGCAAGAACAACTTGAAGCAACTCGGCTTGGCCTTGCACAATTACGAATCGACATTTTCCGTGTTTCCGCCTGGCGATGTCACGGTGGCAGGGGCCCCGCAAGCGTCGACACATGCCTACATCCTCCCGTATCTGGATGGGGGAAATAGCTACAACACATTCAATTTCAATCTCCAGGTAAACGGGCAATCAGTTAATGCAAACGCGCGCATTCAAATTAGTCCTCCATACCACTGCCCGACAGACCCCGGCCCGGTAATTGATGCTGTTCCCCAGACTCCTACCGCCAATCGCTCAACTAGCACCAACTATATGCAATGCCTGGGGTCAGTTGCGACTCAGATTCCAGGGACCCCTACCGCGAATCAAGGCGTATTTTTCCAGAACTCCAGCACGCGAATTTCAGGAATCACGGACGGGACATCCAATACCGCCTTGTTTGGTGAGATCAAGAAGGGACCAAACGGGCCCTCGTCATACTTAGTCGTTGCGGCAGGTGATTCTCGCGATTTTTCCGTGGCCACGGCCTATGCTTCGGCATTTAGCGCCGCAGAGGCACTCGTGGCGCCGGCTGCCTGCGAGACCCGTTCGGGCAACGCCTGGGCGTACCGCGGTCTGCAGTACTACCGCGGCTTGCTCGTCGCAACCTACTACACCCACACGCTTCCCCCGAATGCCAGGTTGCGAGATTGCATCTCGAGTGACCTCGCTTCCGGTCATCTCGCAACTCGCAGCTACCACGTTGGTGGATCTCAGGTCGTGCTCGCCGATGGCGCCGTCCGATTTGTCAGTGAGAACGTTGACGGTAACGTGTGGCGCGGCGTAGGCAGCACTCGCGGTGGTGAAGTCGTTAGTGAGTTCTAATCTTCATTAGCGAGTAGCACGGGTATCTCGGGCCAATAGCGTCCGAGATGCCTTGTTGCGTCCCAGGCGTTGAAGTAGGACGAGTGTTTTGAAGCTGGCCGGCCTTCGCGGCCGCTGCAGGAATTAACTCGTCGCTAGTCGCCCCCTATTGCTGTGCCTGGAGACTTCCACAGAGGTCCTCTGCGCCTTTTTTTGCTTTTCATTGGCAGGCAGAACCACCTGCTTCCTGTTCTTTTACAGCTTGAATCATGATGCACATCGCTAAGAATCTCGGCCTGTCTTTGGCCCTATTGATCTCGCTCGCAACGGGTTGCGGTCCCGCACAGCCGACCGGCGACCGCGAAACGACAGTCTCTGCCGGCGGCGAGTTGACCTATCAAGGAAAACCTCTGCCTTATCATCAAGTGCTCCTGACACCGGAGTCCAGCAAGCGTCCCGCCGCTGGAGTTACCGACGAGTCGGGTAAGTTTGTTCTCGGTACGAACGAGCCTGGTGACGGTGCCATTGCTGGCAAGCATCAGGTCTCGGTTGTCTATGTTGGGCCTCCGGGAAGTGGCGGCGACGGTATCAATGACTTTACCCCACCGCCACCACCCAAAGTCAAAATTCCGGCGAAGTACCAGCGTGCCGAGACGTCCGGGGTATCTGTGGAAGTTCCCGACGGTGGAGACCAAGCTCTCAAAATTAATCTCCCCTAAGCTGCATCCAGAATCTGACAGGTGAGTCCAGCCCTGTACTCATCATTCTTTGAGGTACCCTCTATGCGACCATGCTGCTGCTCCCGCATTTTGATTCACTTCGGTCTGATTGGAGCCCTGCTCTCTTCCGCTCCGATGTTTGCGGGAGAGCAGGATGGCCGCACTCTACGGGTGCTGTGCTATAACATCCACCATGGCGAGGGAGCCGACGGCAAAGTCGACCTGCCTCGACTGGCGGCCGTCATTAAGAATGCTCGCCCTGATCTGGTGGCCTTACAGGAAGTCGATTACAAAACGCGACGGACCCACGGCGTCGATCAAACGGCAGAATTGGCCCGTCTCACCGGGCTTAATGGCCGTTTCGGCCGGCAGATTGACTTTGAGGGAGGCCAGTACGGTCAGGCCATCTTGTCGCGTTTCCCGATGTCCGAGGTGCGAATTCACTGGCTGCCCGGCACCCCCGATCGCGAACGACGGATTGCGGTCGAAGTGGAGGTCCAGATTGATGACCACAAGCTGGCGTTTATCACAACGCACCTGCATCACATTCACGACACGTTTCGCGAACAACAGGCGACAAAGCTCAACGAACTCTTCAGCCGCGCTGAGCCCCCCACGCTTCTCGCTGGCGACTTGAACGCCAATCCCGACAGTAAGTCGCAAGCGATCCTAGAAAAACAGTGGCAAGCGGCAACGTCCAACGCACCGCTGCTGACATTTCCCGCCGGCGAGCCCACAAAGCAGATCGACTATATTCTCATGCGCCCGGCTGCTCGGTTTCGTGTCATTTCAACAGAAGTTTTAGATCAACCCGTAGCCTCAGACCACCGTCCCCTGCTATCGGTCCTGGAATTTGTTAACAGGTAATCGCCAAGAGACAACGGCTTCTGGAAGGCAGTAGATGCGTGCCCTTTAGCTGTTTGAGATTCGCACCGCGTCACATCCATCCGCTCTGTGTTCAGTTGTCACTCCTGTCTCATCGAGTGCCAACAGGCTATCCGAGTCCTTTTCATTCGATCTCTGAAAAGACAAAATAACGCTGACGGCTGATCATCATCAGGGTGACACAGCGTGCGATGCGTTCGACGCTGGAATTGTTTTCATTTCCTTGAAAGACTTCCATGCGCAGAATGCGTCAAACAAATTCTCATGGGAGAAGTGTTGTCGGGGGTGTCTGCCTGGTTTTCCTGGCACTCGCAGGGGGAGAAATTCAACACGTTTACTCCGACGAGAAGCCGGCGGTTGTCGAACACCGAAGTGTCATTTCGGGCAAGATCGTTGATCAGGCGACGATGCCCGTCGCGGGAGCTCGCACGACACTCTTTCAGTGGAAAGCACCCACCGGGCGCTGGGGCCGCTGGAAGGTCTTAGGCGAACCTGTCGTCGCGGATGCGACCGGGGCTTATCGATTTGAAGGGTTGCCGAACGCCCGGGTGTTGCTACAGACCGAAGCGCCGGGATTCGCGAAGACGTTTTGCCAGGTGGTGATTCAAGATCAGCAACCGCAGCAACAGAACGTTGTCTTGCTGCCCCCCGCGGCGGTGGTCTTTCGTATTAAGGACCAAGCTGACCAGCCGATCGTGGGGGCGCGGATCCGCGGTTTCGAGTTGGGTGGGGTGAATGGTGAAGTCGGTTTCTCGCCGCTCGCTTTGGAATCCTTGGGAGTTGTTATTCCTGCCAGCAACCAGAACGGCGAACTGACATTTTCGAATCTGCCTGCAGGGGGGCTGATTCATGCCCTCAACATCGAGAGCGCGGGGTTTGCCCCCTGGCAACTCGAGCAACTGACGGTGACCGACGGGGCTGTCGTGAAAGCCACGATGCGTCCCGGCGTCACCATCACATTGCACATGCAGAATGAACCACGGCAGGAACGAATCACGGGGGCAGTCGTCGACTTGCGACATGAGCAATCTCGCTCGCCCTCGAATATTGTGGGGTATGAGGCCAAATTCGATTCCGAAGGTCAGGCGCAACTGAGCATCGAGCCGGGGAATTACTCGTCCCTTTTGTTGCAAAACGAAAAGTTCTTTATCACGCCGGCTTATTCCTCAGGCCGTGCCAAGAAACAATTCCTGCGTTTTGAAACCGGACGAAACCAGAACTTGCACTTTGATGTGCACCGCAAGGTCACTGTTCGAGGGCGAATTACTGATGCCGTTACCGGAAAACCTCTGTCCGGAATGTCGGTGTTTGGCGAACTGGCTAATCGGTCGCTTCCGGGATGGAGCGATCCACCGCTGAGCAAATGGAGCTTCGCCAGCTGGGGGGAATCCAATGAGCAGGGAGAATATCAGATGGATCTGGCTGCGGGGTCGGCCAGGATTTCTTTTCTTGGAGATGACTATCTGGCAGAACGAAATCACTATGAGCTCCAGATTGCTGCAGATGGCTCTGCAGCCATTCCCGATATTAAAGTTCGCCCGATCTCGAAGATTGTTGGTCAGGTGCAGAATCCAGACGGCACCGCGGCCGCCCGGATGATTGTCCGGCTGAAAGGAGACAACGGCGCAGCGACGCAGCCAGTGCTCACCGACAGCACGGGGCGATTCGAAATTCAACCCCAATTTGTCCCCATGAACCCAGATACGAACGAACGTGCGGTCGCTCAAACTCTCATCGCCTTCGCTCCTTATTCGCGATTAGCAGCACAGGCTGACGTTCGTTTCGATCACAGCGACGAGATCGTCCTGAAGCTGGAAACTCACGAACCTGATTGGCCTATCTGGGGATTTCCCGCAGAACTCTCGGAATGGGAACAGGGTACGGTTTCTCGTGAACTTGCGGCGACTAACTCCGCCATTTCCTTACTCGGTCGCCCCATCCCAGAGATTGACGCTGCCCTCTGGCTGAATACCGACGGCAAGTCATTACAGCTTTCCGACCTGCGTGGAAAATATGTGTTGCTCGATTTCTGGTTTACGCATTGTGGCCCATGCCACTCCGATTTTCCCTCGGTCAAGCTCGTGCATGAGCTTTATAAAGACAACGGCGTCGTGGTGATTGGCGTCCACAACAACTCCAGTGATCCCGAATCTGTCCGGGAACATGTTTCTAAAATTGATCTGAAATTTCCGATCGCAGTGGACCACCCCGACGGCCGCACAATCACCCGATTTGAGGGGCACGGTGTTCCAGACGGGTATCCGAACTACGTATTAATTTCCCCCGCGGGAAAAGTCCTCTTCGACGACCGCACCATACCCGCTCCGAAATTGCGAGGCTACAAGCTGGAGATGATCCGCGAGCTGTTGCTGAAGGATCAGGCACAGACCAAGTAAACGAAATCTGGCGGCGATACGAAGGGTTTAAAAAGGGCCGGCAGTACTTTCCGTCTATTCTCCAATCGAGGGCGACATCGGCCTTTCAAGAACAAGTAGCGTGCGTTAACTGGGGGCGCTAAAATCACGTATCGCACTTCGGCGGTCGAATATTTGTTAAGAGGATAGTATGGGCGAGCATCACATCTCAATAGCGAGTCCGCCTGACCGAGAAAAACTCGTGGCAACCGTGGTTTACGACGACGAACAATGGGCAGAGATCAATCAAGAGTCTGGTGAGCTATCGTTAGAGATCTATCCTAGGCGAGACGGCCAGCCCTGGGTTTTTCCATTGGCTGACGTAATTAAAGCCATTGACGCGGCAAGAATCAGGCTCAGCCAATTTCGTGCACGCGATAATGACGATGAGCCGACGGGGGCCTAACCGGCGGTTCTTGGGGTGCTCCTGGGAAAGTGAGGCCCGTTTAGTCTGTGCATTAAACGGCGTATTTCACGGCGTCCGCCGCATGGAGATATTATGACGGATTCAGACAGGAGCCGAGAGTATCCAATCCAGATCGCAATGCTGGGCCTCGCAGGGTATGTCATAGATGACGAAGAGGCGATCGAAGATGAAAAGAGAAAGGCCATCGCACGTGGGAGATGGTGCTTGCGGTGTTTGACCGATCAAGATTTCGGATTCGATGTCGAGAAGTGGCACAATTACTTACTTCAACATGAGGTAGGTGGATATTGCTCCTGTCCAGATATTGAAGCATCTTTTAGCGATCCAATACGTCTCCGGCTAGTGGCTACCCTTGAGCAGGAACCTGTGAAGCTGTCGACTGAAGGCCTCGCGATCGCAATTGTGGAAGCTCTCATTCGGGAGAGAATCGTAGAGGACTCTCTTCAACGCATCGTTCCGGTGGTGAGGAATGAGATCGAACTCCGAAAGATTCTTGGGGAGTATTAACACTGCAGTTAAATCGAACTTCAGTCGACCACGACGTAAGACGGCTCAACTTCATTGTCGTGCGTCAGCCTCGGGCACCGAATAAAAAACGGCTCATTCCTACGTGTATCGCGGTTGGATTTGGCGTGTGAATCAACCTACTCGCACCCGGCGACATCGGCCTTCAAGAACAGGTAGCGTGCGTTGACTGGGTGGGGTAAAATCGATTGCCGCACTTTGGCGGTCAGATACTTGTTGGACCGTGATCGCAACCGTTGTTTCATCGTTATGAGCAGCTCTGATCTGGATTCCGTTTCCCGTTTGAACGACGCCTTCTCCGGGCGTCGATGCATATCGGCATGGCTGGGGTACGGCGACGTGCTATTCTTGGGCTTCGGTGAAGGCATACTGCCGGCTAGTGAGAGCGAAGGGCAGCGATCGATACCGCAGTTCGAACTAGCGACTAATTTTGCCGACTGGAGTGTTGACGGGCCAAATACTACGGTGTCATCGGAATCGGATCGCCACAGCTTGGAAGCCGCCGCCGAATCTCTGATTGGGGAGCAAGTATTATCTTGGGAATTACATGCAAATAATCGGTTGTTTCTCACCTTTACGGGCGAGAAAGTGCTAAACGTTATCCCTTGGGGGCTTGTTGAAGGTCTTTCGGACGCATGGTCCTTAGGATCAGCCAATGACGGCCTCATTGTTGCCGTAGCGACGGACGGACGTACCGTCATTGTGAATGCATCATTGCCAGTCAGAGACTGGTTTTGCAGGGTGGTCCGGGTTGCTCCGACATCGTGCCGCGATGAGTGAGGGCGTGCCTGTCGACATCATACGTGAGTTCGCATAGCCGTTAGATACCCTAAAGACAGCATCCATTCAGTCTGCCAGGGTTTGCTTGGTTCTTCGAGGAAGTTACAGAATGACGGCGCAGATTCCTGATCGTCTCAATTTGGAATATGAAGGTATCAATCTGGGGAATCTTGCGCTTTTTGGAATCGCCACGGGAGATGTTCGTGCCCGTTCTTGGAAAGGCGAACGTTACCATATCACTAATCCACCAATCGTTCCACCGCATGAAGCGTGTTCCATGCTCTGGCGTGGTTATGTGGCGACGTACTGTCTCCGAGTAGATGGACGACTTGAATTGACTCGGTATGACTACCCGCTCCCAGGACCGAAAAGTGGAACCGTTCTCAGTGAGTTTCTGACTGGGGACTTCTGGCTTATCATGAAATCGGAATTCAAAGGGCCAACGGTGTTTGTGCCGTTCCTCAATGGGCACCTCATCTCTGATGAAACCGCTTGGGTCATTGACCGCGACACGACGTTGGATGCCGTACGCCAATTTCAGCATCCAAGAGTCGAGGAGCCTCCTAATACTCCATTGGAAATGCCAGTGCTTCTAGGGGCAGTTAAGGAACGTTTTCCTCATCCAATACTCGAGGATTGTGTGGTAGTGGTCCGGCTTGATCGCCCATTTCCACATTGTTACGACTGGTGTGCTTGCGACGTAAGACGAGGCGGCAAACGCATCGCAACATCAATGTTGTGTTCAGTTCAATTTTGCCAGGCGCCGAATCTCCCTCTGTGGGGATTGGACGAACTCAACTTCAGTCAAGTGGACATCAATGACGAACTCTGGGCGATTGAACGACAGCCTGGTGGCGATTAGATTCAATGATAGCACGTGGCTCATACGGGCTAACTTGGGCGTTAGGTGGATCGAACTCAGATTATGGAATTCTTGAATCCACTGCCCAAGACCGGAACCATTGCATTTGCAGAAATTTGTCGGCAGCTTAAGGTCACCGATGTTGACCAACGTGGTCGAATCCTGGAATTCGTTCGACAAAACAAAGCTCGGATTCGACCTACGCCAGATGACGAGTGGATGAGCGATGAACTCGTCTCGTACTATCTCGACTCAGTTATCCGGACTGATCGCGAGGTCGAGATGGCTTATACGCCGTTTGAAGCTGCGGCCGCGTTGGTCAGCTTGTTCAATTGGTTGCTTTCGCATGAGCCCGATGGTCGACAACGGGCCGCGAAGATCGCACATCGACTTGCGGACTTGTTCCGCAAAAGTTCGCCAGAGATTCAGAATCGTATTGAGACAGGGTTTCTTGAGCATGCATTGGAAACCCCGATTGCGCGTCCCATCTTTGCCTTTTGGTCGCAAGATCCTATTCTAGCCGACAGCCATAGCGCGGCGTTGGCATGGGGGTTGGCGCACTCGATCGAAAAGGTCGCCTAACAAGTCGGTGAACTTGGACGCTAGGCGGTAATAACGAATCGCGGTCATGAGAGTTGGCTCTAATATATGAACCTGGTTCTTCAAACTTCCCAGCGAATGCTCCTGTCTGTCAGCACAGAAGAATTGAGCGGCCTGTGCAGTGCACTCAATGAAGTCTGCCATGCGATCGATATCGAAGATTTTGAATTTGAGACGCGACTCGGCGCGTCTCGAGCTTTTCTTGCCGAACTGCTCGTTCAATTGAAAGTTGGCCCACAGAATCTGGAGCAGAAGAACCTTGAGCGTGTGTCTGCGTGGGCAGACGGCGGCTCCGTCCAGGCGATCTGTGTTACCGCCTTCGGCGATCCAGTGGATATGAACGTGCATGAAGCCCAATCACTGGTAGATCAGCTTGTCGCGGCCATTCATCAGGCTGAAGAAACGACTGCCTAGCAAACGGTTCAGCCCTACCTGTACAGCTGTGATGATTTATGCCGCGGCTGTGATCGATGTGACTCCGCCGCCCCGGGGCATAGGCAAACGCGGTAAGGAGGGGTAAACTTTGAAAACATGTTTTCGAGAGCGCCAATTCGAAGTGCCGTTGGCGTTGTGTTGTTGTTGGCCGCGCTGACCACGGGTTTGTTTGTCAGTCCGGCAATTCGGCATCGACACGATGATGGGGACGCTGCGCATTCGCATTCCCACCATCATGATCACGGCCATTCTCATGCCCATGGCCACTCGCACCCGCACTCCCATTTGCATGCTCACGCCGATCACCATCATGCAGACGATGGTGTCGATTCTGAACACGGCGGATCGGGGCAAATTGAGGCCGATGGCTCGACCCACGTGCACGTGAGCGTGTTCGGTTTTGAGCTGACGTTGCCCGATTTCTTCGATGATCGTGCCGCCCTGATCGCGGGCGACGATTCCGGACGGCGGTCGAATACTTCTCAAGAGAATTCGGAAGGCCCACTCCAGGCTGAGGTCCTCCGGCTCCACGCTCCATTGAGCCTGGGGCATTTGGTGCAGATCATGGTGAGCTGGACCGCAATCGTTTGCTGTCTCTTTCAGCCCGATGATGCCGACATCTTGATCGGAATACTCTGTGTGCCTACCGACTTGAACCTGGGGCGGCATCCCCCTGCTCCTCCGCTTCCCCCGCCGAAGGCTTGCTGATCAGTACCTGTGAACACCACGCGACCGTGTGTGTTCCGTGTCACTTTTCATCGGCATTCTGGCTGCTCACGTCCGCGGCTGCGCTAACCATGCGCACCCCCGCGGAGCCACAGCCGAAACAGAGGGGATTCATTTGTGAATTTAGAAATATCTGGAACAATCGTTCCGCGATGCCGTCGCGGCTTCACGCTGATTGAACTATTGGTGGTGATTGCGATCATCGCCGTTTTGATTGCTTTGCTGTTGCCTGCCGTGCAGCAGGCCCGGGAAGCGGCTCGCCGCTCGGCGTGCAAGAATAATTTGAAGCAACTCGCTCTGGCACAGCACAACTACGAAGCCACGCATGGCCTGCTGTCGCCGGGATACCTGCACAAGCCTGACCCGAGTGGATCAGGGGCCAATCACATGGGATTTGCCTGGGGGCTGATGAGCCTTCCGTTTCTCGATCAGAGCAACTTGTATGGTCGCTTTAACTATAATGTTGCGGGGTTTGATGCCAGCAACCTCAGTGCGCGGGAAACTCATTTGTCGGTGTTTGTTTGTCCGTCGGATACCTATTCTGCCGGACAATACGTGGTGCGCGATGACTCGACGACACCCTCGGAACGCTATGCGGCGGGAAGTTACGCGGCGAACTGGGGCCCATCGTCGGCCTCTGCCAATCTCGACGACACTCCGTTGCTGAGCCGCGGCGTGTTCTATCGCAACAGCAATACGAAGTTTCGCGACATCGCGGATGGCTTGTCCAATACATTGTGCCTGGGCGAACGCACCAATGGTCCGATTCGCACCAGTAGCGGAGTGTCTCACGGACACTCCCACTTTGAAGACGCATGGTGCTGTGCGGCCCGCGAAATTACGGATGTCACGGACGACCATGGGCATATGGTGTTGTTTGAAACCCAGTATCGCCCGAACGAGATCGACAGCGATGACAAGGGTTTGTCAGCGCCTCACATCGGAATCGGTCAATTTGCCATGTGCGATGGCAGTGTTCGAGCAATCTCAGAAAACATCGACGCTGGAGTCTACAACAGCCTAGGGACTGCAAAGGGAGGGGAAGTGATCGGCGAGTTCTAAAGGGGTTGAGAATCCGAGAATAATTCCAGGGGCATTCTACTTCACCGACGAGTAGAATGTCCCTGTTTCTTGGTCATATAATATTGTCGGGCCTCCCCTCCGAACAGGAGGCAATGCTGAGTTTCAAGCGGTTCAATTCCATGTGTCCCGCGGTTGAGTTTGTTGGCGTCAGTAGCATTACTCGCACAGATTTAATCTGTGTACATTAGGTGAGAAAAAATGGCTCCAAGTAGAACCGAGCGTGTGCTCGCCAATGCTCGGGCATTGCTGTTGGCGAATCCTCTATATCGTCAACCAGAGTGGGTTGCTGCTTACCAACGCGTGCTTGCTCTACTTCCCTTAGCGGCGAATTCAATCGCTGCCCCATACGACTTGGCTCCCGATTCAATCTTGGAAGTGGTCAAACACAGCAGTGCTTCCATAGAAGCAGTGGTCCTGTTCAATCCGTGGCGGAGCGATCCCGCGGGGTATGGCGCTACGTCATTCGAGGACTACGAGACGCTAGACCTATTTGATCTAGTTTTTGCGGAGCGCCCCCCGTCCCCCGGGCTACTTTGGTTTATTCCTGACGACTGTTTTGGCCGCGGCACCCCGCATCTGATTCACGGCGAAGAACTGCGACCATTCTTGCAATCGCACAAAGTGGATCTGAACTCTGATGCATTGTTTATTTGGAATGAAAATCCTCGTATCACCCTAATTCACCATTCAGGCGCCTACTTCCATCTTGTTTTTCCAGAGTGCCAATGACAGACTCGCCTAATGATTGATTTCACCAGACGATGTGACGCGGTCGGGTTCGACACGTCAACTAGCATTACTCGCGCGGCAGATGCGGACTAACGTGGGGGTTAGGCCGTGAAGGGAGCAGCAGCATGGACCTGTTTCTGATCGCATTCCTGGCCGTGGTGAGTCTTTTCTCTGGCCTCATTTTCGGTCTATCGGTTGTCGGCTATGGTCGATTGCAGATCGGCGCTGCCATCACCTATTTTGTAGCGTTCATCGTTTTGCTACTCTGCGTTGGCTCAACAGCTTCAGTCTTAAGCAGTTCATCAAGTACACCCTCAGAGGTCGATCGCCTGCTCAGGCATTCGGATCGCTTATTTGATTTGTCGCGCTACGCGATTAACATCGCCTTGAGTGCGCTGATTGTTTTCGTTCTCTCCGGCACAGTTCGGATTTGGACCAGACGGCATTTATTATTCGCCTGGGGCGCAACAACTCACTTAAATCTTCAAACCCCCGCGCCTGACCGTCGCAGTCCACGAGGCGGACCTCCGCGGTACCTCATTAGGTATGGCATTCCCATCCTATTCGCCTGTTGGGGCGTATTCATTTTTTGGTTCGATCATCGCGCGGTTCGATACTATCTCCAGTCCCCTTATATGTTGTTGTACGCCGTGGGAACCGCGATAATCATGGGATTAACAATGGCGTGCCTCATCTGGTACAGCCGACGAACGGCCTCACATCGTCCTCCAGGTTTGAGCTCTGAAGTAAAGTGATGCTGCGCAGTCAGACGTCGCTTGACGTAAGTACATCGCCAGCAATCGACCCGGCTTGCGCCCACGCGAGCGAACCTCGGCCTGCGGCAGCGTTAGGTGAGTCAACATGAAACGAAAGCTCGGAACCGTCGGCAAGTTGTTGGTTGTCGCCAGCATCGGCTTACATTTATTTTTTGCGACTCAAAATCGCCTGACCGTGGAGAATGTCTCTGGCCAGACCATTCGCACGATCACCATTTCAGTAGGCGGTGAGAATTTCACCATTGATAACCTGAAGTCTGGTGCGTCCGCATCAAGGACGTTTTCCATTCGTAGCGATGACCATTTTGCAGTTCGTGGAGAGTTGGCTGATCGCACGAGAATTGACTCAGATTGGGGCTATGTCACCAACGGAATGTCGGGTGTAAGGGCTCTGTTTAAAATTGGTGCAAAGGGAGATGTTGTTTTCGATCAGAACCTCTAAGAAGCCCCGCAAACGATTCAGCCCGATATATTCCGCGTGGGGCTTGGGGCCCTAATTTCGACCATCCACGCGGTACGCAGATAACCTAAACTCCTAGAACGCGTTTCAAAACTTGTAGTTCAGTGGACGCCATGGCAAGCAATTTGCT
>JAZKFE010000058.1:0-879 GCA_040386595.1 Planctomycetota bacterium
TTTCAATGTTTAAGACAGAGAAGAGCCGGTGGCTAGCGCCATTCCGCTCACAAAGTGCCATTTGCTGACAGGCCGCGATTCAACAAGAAAAAACGTCATGTCGGAAACGTTAAGTCCCTCTGAAGTCCAATCGCTGTTTGCCGGCCTGGACCTGTCAGGCGGTGCAACGGCTTCGCCGGGACGTCAGCCGGCCGCTCCCGAACAGACCTGGAGTTCGGATCAGTTCACACTGCCCGTCGCGGTCGCCGGGGATGAATTGGCTAGACTGCAAGCGTGGCAGACCGCCTTCGGGACGAGTTGGTCGCAAGCTTGGACCGCCCCCTTTTCGAGTAGTTTCTCCTTGAAAAAACCGTCCGACCTGCGAGTCGTTCGGTTGCGAGACTATGTCACTCAGCATGTTGGCTGGCAGGGATTTCAAGTCACCTCCAGCCGTCATGATTTTCCGTTGTGGGTGGCCCTGGACGACGTATTGGTGGCCGCTCATTTGGATTGCCTGTTGGGCGACCAGACGCCATCGGCCGGCGCCGCACAGCGTTCCCGCGGGCTGCTGGAAAATCAGTTGACCAGTCGTCTGGTGAACTCGGTGTGCGAAGCTCTATTTATCGCACGAGCGGGCACCACCCCCGAGTGGCAGTTTAAACCGGTCAGTTCCGTCGCCGACTGGATCGCCGGGATTCCGGTCTATTTGTCGTGCGAAATCGTCCAATTTGATTTCGAGGTGTTTTTCTCCGGAACCAGCGGCCGGCTGAGTTTGGGGATTCCGCGAGGCGCGTGCGACCGCTTAGCTCCGTCGCGATTGACGAGCGCCGATCACTCTGGATGTGGCGTGGCGAAACCCGCAATCGTGCAGCTCGTTGCCACGTTGGGGCAGATTTCGCT
>JAZKFE010000058.1:983-4565 GCA_040386595.1 Planctomycetota bacterium
GACCTCACAAAGTGACCAAGCCCCGTGCCTGGTGTCAGTGGATGGGACGCCGCGTTTCACGGCGTCCATCGGAGCGCATCAAGATCATAAAGCCATTCGTTTGATCTCGGCGACGGACGATTCACCGGCAGCTGATTGAGTCCGCCGTGAACGATTCTGGGAGGGTGAGGCTCTTGCCGAACCGCTAAGTCTTTCGGCTCTCGGTAGACCAAGCGGTTCGGCAGGAGCCTCACCCTCCCAATGCTTCGAATCACGAAGAAGATTCCCCCTACACCGTCGGCAATTCAAACCCTGCGCGATACGTTCTTCCCATTAGCGCTGACGCGGCTGGGTTGTCCAGAATCTCTCCCTTGGCACCGTCGAATTTGACTGTGGACCGGGTTCGCCAGGCGATGTTGGCCAGATGGCACAATTGCGTGCTGCGGTGAGCGATCTCGATGTCGCCGTTGGGTTTTTCTCGCGAGACCAGGCAGTCGAGGAAGTTTTTAATATGAGCACTCTCCATGTCGGAGCCGTCGTGCTTCTGAATTTCCTTCTCGCCCTTAAACATCTTCCAGCCGCGGGAACTCACCATCAGATTGGCTTCGCGACCGTAGAACGTTACGCCGAATGTTTGGCCGTCGATCCCCCGTTTGTTCCATGTGCGATGTTCCCATTGAATGCAGGCATTCGGGAAATCGAACGTCGCCAACTGCGTGTCGGGCGTTTCCTGATCGTCATCAAAAAAGTACTTGCCACCCCCGCACGAGACGATATCGGGATACTCCACACCCAGACCCCAACGCGCCACATCCAGCGCATGGATCCCGTTGTTGCCGCATTCGCCCGTGCCGAAATCCCAACGCCAGTGCCAGTTGTAATGCACCAGATTGGTCTTGTAGGCATCGGCCGGCCCGGGACCAGCCCACAGATCAAAATTGAGGTTTTCCGGGGGCTTGCTGACCTGGATTTTGCCAATGTCGGGGCGTTCGCTGGAGATCCAGGCGCGAACCATATCGACTTCACCCAGCTTCCCTTCGCGAATCAGTTTGACTGCTTCGATGAGGTCCGACGCGCTACGTCGCTGGGTTCCCGCCTGAACGACTCGCTGGTGCTTCCGAGCTGCCGCGATCATCGCTTCGCCTTCGCGAATGTTGTGCGATACTGGCTTTTCAACGTAGACATCTTTGCCCGCCTGACAGGCCCAGACGGTCGCCAAGGCATGCCAATGATCGGGTGCGGCACAGACGAGTGCCGTGACTTCTTTATCTGCCAACGCTTCGCGGAAATCAGCGACAGTTTTGGGCGTTTTTTTGCCGCGTCCTTCGACGATCTTCAACGCTTCGGGAAACGTTTTGGAATCAGGATCGCAGAGGTAGGCGATCTCGACATTGGAATGAGCACAGAAACCGTTGAGAAGCCCCTTGCCTCGGCCATTCAAGCCCATCACGGCTAATTTGACTGGTGCCTTCTTTTCGTCCGCCGCTTTCTCTTCCGCAACGCCTAAATGAGCGGAAAACGCGAATCCGGCTGCTGCCGATAACGTGGTGGAACGCAGGAAGTCTCGCCGTGCTTGATCAGTCATGATGGTTCCTCGTGGCCTGAGTCTGGTCTGATATTACTGTTGAACCTCGACGCCCGAATGTGGTTTGCCGTGATGAATATTGGAACGCGGATTTCCCTGCAAAACAGGGATGATTGGTGATTGTGGTTGGAGAAAAGGTGCCCAGGTTCAGAAACCTGAGCACCCATTCCAGTGATGGATTGAGGACTACGGGGTGAGTCCCTGGGCCTTGTAGCGTTCGGCTTTCATCACGCCATCTTCAAGGATGACGATCGTCCCGGCTTGCGAATCGTAGCCGTACATTTGCCACGGGTAGAGAGCGGTGAACTCGACGCGGTTCTCTTTCATCGCTTGCATGAATTCGGCGTACGTGGGGTTGCGCTCTTCGACGATTTTGTGTTGCTTCAACCAGGCCTGGAACGGCAGGACGCTCGCTCGGGAACGCATGGAAACATAGGCCGAGGCGGCAAAGCTGAGTGGGTCGTCACCGCCCGTTTTGTTTTCGACGACTTGCAGATTGGGGTTTTCGGCCATGGCCTGTTTGACGTCGACGACTTTGGCGTCGGTCTTCCCAATGATACCCTTGCCATCATTGGCGGGCGGGTTGGCTGCCGGAGCAGCCGCCGGCGGAGCCGCTTGTGGATCGGCGGGAGCACCCGCGACGGGGGCCGCCTTACCAGCGTTTTCTACATCCATTCCGACCGGCGCGATGCCGGGTGGAGTCAACACCGGTCGAGCCTTCTTGTTCGGATCGAGATCTTCACAACCGACAGCAATCGTCAGTGCCAACACACAACACCCAAGCCCCACATTGCGCAGCATGGCCGAAGTTCCTTTTATAGTATCTCGATACCGTGAGTCCAAGACTGCCAACGAGTCCGAACTCTCACTGATTCGCATCCCAATTTCTGGTCGACGCGGCCCCGCATGAGATTGGCTCAAGATCACCTCCGCGATCAAGAAGGCCTCATTGATTGCCGCGAACAGTGTTGGATCATAACCCGAATTTGATGCGATGATAATTCTACCTGGAATGTTTCACCTACTTTCGAGTGAGGAAAGATGATTCTGGACCAGCCTCAAGCCTTGTGACAGAATTGGTCGATTCTTGGTACTATGCGGTGCGCGGTCGTGGATCACGATGTGGTGCTCGCGAAAGAAATGAAGAAACATCGAGCACGTTAGATGCGTGATCGCGTGTTAAAAAGACCTTCAGTTGCGTTCTTGAAGGTTGGCAGTTTGCATTGGGAGTGGAAAGGTTCTGATGTCGGATATCTCGGCTCCGTCCCCGCGGCGCGTGTATTGCGCCGGTCCTCTATTTAATCAATCCGAGCGGGCGGAAATGACCGAAATTGCCGAGCTGCTGTGTGCGGCCGGCTACGAAGTCTACCTGCCCCACCGTGACGGAATGGAGTTTCGTCATGTGCTGGATGAACTGATCGCCCGCGGCTGGCCAGCCGTGACCGCGGGCAGCTTTCTGCATGCCGCAATCTTCGCTCTCGATGTGTATCAACTGGTTGCCGAATGTGGCAGCATGGTCTGGAACATGAACGGCCGCGTCCCGGACGAAGGGGCCGTGTCTGAAGCCGCGATGGCTTGGATGATGGGCAAACCACTGGTCGCTTACAAAGACGATTTTCGTTCGATCATCACGGGCCGCGACAACCCACTGCTGGCCGGTTTGGTGGATTTCGATTTGCTTGTCGATAAGTCGCAGCTGACGGCCGCGCTGGAACGGGCGATTGAAGGTTGTCACACCTCTCCGCTGGGATTGTCGATCCTGCCCCCGTCTGTGCAACGCGCTGTCGGACAAGGCAGCCTACTGTGGACGGCGATGCAGGATCAATCGGCCCAAGGCGACAATCTCGTCTTAGCCGACGTCGTGGCCGAACTCTTCGCCCCGCCGATTTCTCGGTAGAAGATGTTCGCGGTGGCTATCGCGCTGCAGCGCGGCGACGAGATCGTGGCGTCGGTGATTTACAACCCGATCATGGAAGAGCTGTTCGTGGCCGAAAAGGGCTCCGGCGCGTTTCTCAATG
>JAZKFE010000059.1:0-10924 GCA_040386595.1 Planctomycetota bacterium
AATCGGATATTCTGATCGGCCGAGGCCGACACGATCTGACCATTCGGATGGAAGAAGACCGCGGTGACGGCTCCAGTGTTCCCGGCAAAGTTCTTCTGCTCGGCGGCATCAGCGGCGTTCAACAACTTCAAGCTGTTGTCGGCGGCACCCGACGCAATCTGCTGGCCATTGGCCGAGAATGCGACGGCGGTCACCGTGTTGGTGTGTCCGGTGTACTTGGCGATTTCCTTGCTGTCGGCGAGGGTCCAGATGCGGGTGGTCTTATCAGCCGAACCAGAAACCAGACGACCATTGTCTGGGCTGAATGCCAGAGCACTCACCGGGCCTTCATGGCCGATCAGTGTCTGAGTTACGCCGCCAGGGATGTCTCGGACTTGAATGACTTGCTTCCCGTCAACCACGGCTGCGGTGGCCAGCTTCTTCCCGTCAAAACTGACGGTAGCCACTGTTGCCGCTTGACCGTTGTCGCCCGCCAAAGCCTGACCGGCAGGGACGTCGAGCTTCCAGACGGCCAGCTTGCCGTCGGCGGTTCCCGAAACGGCTTGATTGCCGTTGGGATGCAGACCGACAGCGGTAACGACATCGCCGTTACCTTGCAGCACGGCCACCGGCTGACCGGTTGCCACGTCCCAGATCCGGACCGTCTTGTCAGCACCACCGGTGATCAACCGAGCGGAGTTCGCACTGAACCCCAGGCTGGTGATGGCTCCCGTATGTCCGGCGAAGCTCTTCACGACCTGACTGGTGGCCAGGTCCACCAAGTCGACTTTGCCTTCCGCAGAGGGAACGGCCAGCCACTTCTTATCGGGACTGATTTGCAGTGCCACAACGGGAATCGCGGTGGCCCCGATTTGCTTCGTGGGAGTGGCGGGTACGGTCCAGACGCGGATCAGGTTGTCAGCACCACCAGAGATGATTTGCGTGCTGTCCTGATTCAAGGTCAGTGAGGTCACGGCAGCGGGGGTATCGATGCGGGCCAGAACAGCACCGTCGATGGGATTCCACACGCGGATGGACTTGTCGGCCGAACCGCTAACCAGCTTGGTATTGTCGGCGGTGAATTTCAGGCTGGTGATGGGACCGGCATGACCGGCGAGGACCAGACCCGGTTTGCCGTCGGTCAGATTGAACAAGCGAATTTGATTGTCGGCACCGCCGGCGGCGAGCCACTTGCCGTCCGTCGTCACAGCGACGACCGGGACTGCAGCCCCAGCAGCAATATCGAAGCGTTTCACATTTTCAGGACGCTTCCAGAGCTTCACTGCGCGGAAGTCGCCGGACGCCAAGGTCAACCCATCGGGGCTGAAGGCCAGGGCGTGGACGAAGTCACGATGTGCGGCGTTTTCGGTGTAGAGGGGTTTGCCATTCTGTTGCACGCTGCGGAGATTGGGATCGGCCAGCTGTGCCACCTGTTGTCCCGTGGGAACATGGTAGATCACAATCTGATTGGCCCGACCGCAGGCGACATACTGACCGTCGTTGGTGATGGCGACCGAGTAGACCGCCTTGGCGGTGGCGGGAATGGCCTGCCAGGCGATTTCGGCACCTTCTCCGGCGGCACTGGCGTTGGCACCTTCCAGAATCCACTGGCGAAGGATGCCGACTTCCATGGGGGTCAAAGTGTTGGCTTCGACCTTATTCGGCTCCGGGGGCATGACCGGTCCCTTGGCCCGGGTCACCATCAAATACAGGAGGCTCTTTTCGGGATCCTTCGGGACGATCGAGGCCCCGCGCTTGCCCCCCTTCATGATGCTGGCAACATCTTCCAGGTTGAGGTTGTTCTCTTTGATCGCCAGGTTATGGCAGGCGATACAGTTGGCGTCGAGGATCGGAAAGACATCCTTCTCGAAGTCGACCGGGCGACCCAGGTTTACGGTCGCCGGAACAATCACATCCTTGGCAGCTGGGGCTTCTTGAGCATATGCCGAGCCCACTCCCAGAAGGCATAGTCCCAAGCCCATCGCAATTCGTCGCATGGCCGACTCCTGTATTTCTCGTTACCCGGGCGGCAGGCGCGGGTGGTATCTCATGGTGATTTTATATGGTGCGGCGGGTGTGCCGCAGTCAGGGCAATTTTACTGGCAGGACGTCGGCACTCTGATGGCCAACGGTGGTTGCCGAGCGGCGTCACTTTGCCGCTCTCCTGCGTGGCACAGAAAACATCATTTGGTGACGTTGATCGCAATCGGCTGATCCACTGCGGTTTTGCCGTTAAAATCCGCCGTGGCGTGAACCACTAGGTTGGCGAGCTGTCCTTCAGTGGCATCTGCTGCCGCTTGAATGACCAGCACCCCTTCGGTCTTGTCCTCAGGGATTGTCACCGCAGCGGCACTCAGCCCGGCGACACCTGGCGGCAACGGCAAGGAGAGTTCGACCGGCCCCTTAAAGCCGTTCACGCGAGCCACCGTCACTTTGACTTCCAGCTTCTCACCGCGCTTCAGAGCCCCGTTGTTCGGTGCTGCGACAGCCAATGTGGCGGGAGCGGCCTTGACCGTCACCACCAGCGGCGTGGACGGGGAGAAGACGACGATGTTGTTCGGCTTCGACGCGGCCTCGGTGTCGGTCGCTTTCTTGTCCGTAACAGTCTTGGCGGCGGTGACGTCCTTCAACTTCTGAGTGACGTCGGCCAGCAACTTGTCGGCGGCGACTTTCTCTTCAGTCGCCTTCTTAGCCAGTTCGGCCGTGTCGGTGACTGCTTTGTCGGCCAGAACCTTGGCGTCGGCCGCTTTCTTTGCCGCTTCTGCCGTGTCCACAGCGGCCTTGTCGGTGACGACTTTCGCTTCGGCTGCCTTCTTGGCGGCTTCGGCCGTATCGGTCACCGCTTTATCGGCGACCGCTTGGGCGGCCTTCAGATCTTGATTGAGAGTGTCTTTATCGGCCGCTTCTTTGGCCTTGGCAGCGGCCTCAATCGCAGCCTTGGCGGCTGCGTCGGTGTCTACCGCCAGCTTGTCGGCGACAACCTGATCTGCAGTCGCCTTGGTCGCGGCGGCCGCGGTATCGGTCACCAGTTTGTCCGCCACGACTTTCGCTTCGGTTGCTGCCTTTGCGGTGGCTGCGGTGTCGGTCACCTTCTTGTCGGCGGCAGCCTTGTCCTCGGTCGTCTTCTTATTGAGTTCCGTGACTTCGGCGAGCAGCTTGTCTGCAGCGTCTTTGGCCAGTTTGGCTTGATCTGCCGCTTCGACGTTGCGGCGATACGGGATCGTGGCCTGGCTCTTCAAATAGATGGTGTAGGTGCCGGCAGGAGCATTGTTCTGCACGAACAAGCGGGCCAGTTCGGCATCTTGCCCCTTCGCGATCGGCTTGCTTTCCATCACGACGTTCGCCGGTTGGCCGAGGAACGTCAGGGTCACGGCGTCATCAAACGCATTGCGTTTAATCAGCTTAACGGGGACCAGAATCTGGCTTCCCTGGCTGACTTCAATTTTTGCCGGAGCATCGGCCATGACCTGATAGGAGGCCAGCTCCGAATTCACCGACATGATGAGATCGCGAGTCATGCGGGAGACTGATGCCACACCAGCTCCGCGGTTCCAGACGATCGTCCCGCCACGTGCTTCACGCACGACAGCTTTCGGGGGCGTTCCGGCAGCCGCGGCCGGATCGGCGATCTGCGCGGTCCCGACGATCTTAATCGGACCTTGCCACGGAGCGACTGCATCGGTCGAACTGAAGACCAGCGTCGTCGCGTTCTGTCCCGGCCCCAGGCTGGCACCCTTGCAGGTGACACCCGCTGGCAGGCCCTCGGCGGTGACATCGATCACGCCATTAAAGCCGTCACGACGGAACGAATAAACTTCGACGAGGACATTGTCACCCTTACGCAGCACCAACTCCCAGGGATCACCGACGGTGATTTGGTCTTGGGGCTTCGGAGCCAGGGGAACAGCCGCCAGTCGATAGTCAGGTTGTTCAGGGCGAATGGCCAGGCGGTAGACCATTTGCGGGCCGCCGCGGCTTTCGAAGTAGCGGTCACGCAAACTGACGCGGTATTTGCCATCAGCCGGAGCGGCAAACCGGAAAGCGGGATCATTCGACACCGTGTCGAAGACCAGCGGACGGACGTTCGGAGCGGACTCGTCCAGGGCCGTCATGCGGGTCACGGTTTCGACACCCTTGTCGTCAACCACGACGCGATCGACGGTCAGGAACGGATCAACTGTACCCCCGTTGCGTTCGCCAAACACATCGAGCCAGAAGACCTGGTTGGCCTTGGCTTCGAACGTCAGAAAATCGATGTCTCCGCGAGCCTGGAATTGTCCCACAAACTCGCTAGGAACCGTGATGGCTTGCGACGTCGCGGGGGTATTGTTCGGTTCGACTTCGGCCACAATTGGCCCCGAAGCGAAATAGACCATCACCGGATTCGACGTGCCCGCCGGACCGGCCAGGGTGTAGGTGATCCCGTCGACACTCGCTTCGGACGACCGCAGATTCGGGCCAGCTTGCTGCACGGTGGGGGTGTCAGGCAGAGTAATCTTGACTGCTAATTGTTCCAGCGACTGCCCACCAATTCTGGCTTCGCTGGGCTGTCCACCCGGAAGATTCCGACCGAAGACGACGTAGTCGCCGGTGGTGTTGGGCAAACCTGACGGCGGGAAGATGTAGTCAATGTGCGGGCCGGTGTGAATTGCCAGCCGGTAGAAGTGATCAATCGAGCCCGCGTACAACGAATCGTACAGCTTGAGGAGATACTCACCATCGGCAGGAGCGGTGAAATCGACCAGCGGCCCCTGGAACTTATCGCGTCGCACCACCAGCAGTTTGCCGGTGGGGGAATACAATTCGAGCACGCCGTCCAGCTTAGAATCAATGGTTCCGCAGGTGCAGGCCATCAAGACTCGTTGCCCTTGCTTGAGCGGAATCTTGAACCAGTCGATATCGGTCGCCCCGTTGGTGCGACCGTTGATGACGGTGTTGACTTCAGCCTTGGTTGCCGTCTCGCGGGTGTTGTTGGGTTCGACCTCTTCGACTTCTTTACGGTCGCCCACCACAAAGCTGCGGGGGTTGCTGACACCGTACTTGCCGACCGAGCGGACGTCGTAGATGCCGGGGGGAACGGCATCATCCGCGGTGACGGTGAACGTATTGGCGACCGGCTTGCCGTCGGCCATATTGACCTTGGGCACGGCCTTCAGACCGGGGTGCGAAAAGAGCAACGCGGTCGTGTCGTCCAAGTCGACGCCGTTGGCCAGCGTGATGTCAACCGCGACACCTTTTTGACAACCGGCGGGGAACACCGAATAGAGTCGTGGTTGCGGCAACTGAGCCCAGACCGACGTCGTGCCGATCACGAGTTGACCAAGTGCCAGCCAGCACGCCGTCTTGGCTGTGCGACCACCGAAGAGACACCGCATCGTTTATCCTCCTGAGGAATCGGGAAGTCGCTCAGCGGCAGCCGGCGTCGTGATCAACGATCGGCCAGGCCAGTGTGCCCTGCTGTACTCACCATCCGGCGGGCTGAATCAGCCACACTTCCCAGCGAGTCAACAGTTCTGGATTTTTCCAGGCACTCCGGCCCTTGTCACTGCGACATTCTCTGTTCACCAATAAAACAGGCGCCGAGGGTTTCACGGCGCCTGTTGTATCAATCAATAGGGTTTGTTGAATCCAAGGGACTCGTCGTTACGGTCACGGTGGCGTTCTCGGTCACCGTGACGCAATTCAGAATGAGGGATTCAGAAGTCATCGCCAGATCAATGATTAAACAAGAATTCTTTGGTATTGATGAGGGCCCAGATGATGTCCTCATAGGCCGCTTTCTTGTTAGCTTCATTTTTCGTGATGTGTGCCAAGGCGATATTGGATTCGTCCTGACCCGGCTCACGCGAGTAAACCCAGCGATACAGTTCCTTGATCTTATCTGCGTCCGAACGATCCTTGTCGTTTGCCAGGATGGCAGCCCGACCCGCATTGTTCGAAATCTTGTTCTGGACTTCGCTGCTGTTCAGCAAGTGCAGGCTTTGGGCCAGGTTGGCTTCTTGTGATCGCTCGCACTCGCAAGCGGTATCACCTTGGGGCTGACCGAAGACCTTCAGGAAGTACGGCCCGATGGACGGGTCGGCCAACTGCACGGCCTTGGTTCCCTGGGGCAGTCCCGAGAAGTTTTCTGAGGTTGCCGTGACTTGATGCAGGGCATCGTACAGCGTCTCGGCCTTCAAGCGTTTCGGGTAGTAGCGTGAGAAGTTTTGCTTGTCCTTCAGGTTGTAGTCGTTGGGCAGTGAGCTCAACTGGTAGGTGCTCGATTTGCAGATCGTGCGAACGAGATCCTTCATGTCGAAGCCCGTGCTGACGAAGTGCTGAGCCAGCGCCTTCAACAGTTCCGGGTTCGCCGGAGGATTGGTTTCTCGCATGTCATCTTCGGGTTCCACGATGCCGCGGTCGAAGAAGTGTTTCCAGTAGCGATTCACCAGTGCGGGGGCGAAGAACGGGTTGTTCTTGTCAGCCATCCAGTCGACCAGGAAGTGACGCGGGTCACGGTCCTGAGCGATGTCCATCGGTGATGTTCCCAAACCGGTGGGCTTGAGGGCCTTGCCGCTGCGGGGATTGTTGGCGGCAGCCACACCGTCGTTGTGGAAGACCTTCCGATCACGAGCGGCATTCACACCCGTGGAGTTCTTCACACCCACGCGGCTGAAGAACGCGCTCAAGCCATAGTAGTCGTCCTGGCTCCAGCGTTCGAACGGGTGGTGGTGACAGCGAGCACATTGAATTCGCAGGCCGAGGAACAGCTGAGCCGTGTCTTCGACTTGTTCGTTGACCTGAGTCACTTCACGATACCAGATGACGGCCGGGTTGAAGTCGGGGTCACCGGAGGCGGTCAACACCTCACGTACGAACTGGTCGTAGGGCTTGTTTTCGTAGATGTTCTGACGTATCCATTGGTGGAAGCCCAAGGTCCCATCCAGATCGGCGGCACTGCGTTTCTTATTTCGCAGGACCAGATTCCACTTGTTGGCGAACAAGTCGGCATATTCTTCGGAATCGACCAGTTGGTCGATGATCTTGTCACGCTTGGCGGGATCGGTGTTGGCGATGAAATCGCGGACTTCTTGGTCGGTCGGCAACTTGCCGGTGATGTCGATGAAGACGCGACGCATGAACGTGCCGTCGTCGCACAGAGCGGACGGGGGAATGCCGAGCAGAGCCAGCTTGTTGAAGACGGCTTCGTCAATGAAGTTCTTCTTCGTGGGGATGTCCTTCATCGGAGCACCCAACGGAATCGTGGAACGGAACACTGACACCTGACCCTGGTAGCGGGCCATGATGGCAACTTCACCAGCCAGGTCGAGCGTCTTGACCATGGCGGTCGGGGTGACTTCGGCCATTTCGGTATCGTTGGGCTCGTAGAGAGCCATCCGGGTCACGTCTTCGGTTGTGCCGTTGCTGTAGGTCGCCATGACCGTGATCTGCTGATTGGCTCCGCGATCCATGACGCGGCCTTCGGGCAGGCACTTGATGCCAGTCACGACGGGATCTTCAGGGGTGCCATAGGGCATGCCTTGTTCGATCCAGCGAGCGATCAACCGGTATTCGTAGGTGTTCGTATCCATGCGCTTGCCACCACCGTGCGGTGACTTGCCGATGGGCTTGGTCAGCAACAGGCTTTGACCGGGCGACGACGGGAACAACCGTCGGCCGCGGCCTTCCTTGACGAGGAACTCATAGTCTTCGTCCGGATAGAAGCCGAGGAGGCTGAGTTTGAATCCGTTCTGACCGCTGGCCTTGCCGTGACAACCGCCACTGTTGCAGCCCAGCTTGGTGAAGATCGGAACGATCTGATTTTTGAAGTTGATTTGAATGTCGTTCTGGAAGCCAGTCACCGTGGTAGTGATGGTTGAATCCAGACCGGCTTCATTCTTGGCGTGGATCGTCACGGTCCCATCCGCGACCGGGGTCACCATACCGGCGGCATCAATGTCCACAATCCCGGCGGGTTCCGATGAGTACTTCGCGGTCGTGGTGATGTCACGCAGCTGACCAGACGAGTAAACGCCGGTCACATAGAGCTGTTGCCGAGCATCGCGTCCGCGGATTGCAAAACCTTTGCCGTCGAGGTTCGGTTCGATTCGCAAGGATTGCAGTGTGCCGGGATCGCCCAGACCTTTGGCCTTTACCACCTCTTCGGCAGATGCCGAAGGGAGGCCGCTGAAGGAAATGCCAACCGCGACACAAGTCATCCATCCAATGTGACTGAGACGGTTCATCGAAGTCTCCCGAGGTCTTCATCTGTGGGGTGGGACAGCTGTTGGTGGAATCTCAAGTACTTGGCTGATTGGTCGTAATGACCGCTTCAGTCCAAGGACTTTTTGACTCCAGTGCTACAGCCTACGCTTAGGGGCATGTTCCGTTTTGTCATTGGCCGCGCTTGGGGTGCAAACGTGGCGGTCAACAACAAAGGCGGGAAGAGTTAACCAATTCATTATATTGGCAAACTCCTATTCGAGGCCAGCGCCATCGGCCGGTTTGTGAGATTTTACTCAAACTCATTAATCGGCAGTGGCGCTATTGCCAACATATCAGCAATCGTCACTATGTCAACCCAACGCCACAATTCTTATCAGGTTTCCTCAGGATCCAAAATCTCCGCGGCATCCGCAGAAGCGTCACAAAGAGCACATTTGACGTAACCCCGGCCGATGCGTGACGGCTCCGTTACAGTCGTTGTACATTGCCGCGAATGCAGTGTTCTCGGTACGCTGAATGCCATGCCGTGGGAAGCGTAAACTGCGGCTGGTGCGGATTTTATCGTTTATACAACTTTGAAGCCCCGAGGCATTCAACCCGACCTTCAGGGAGCACGCCCCCCTGCCCTTTGCCGTTTGCAAGGGCTATTGGGGTTTCACTTAACGCATGAGCTTCAGTCGACGCAGTCGATGGGTAGCCCAGATTCTCGAATCTGGGTGAGCACAGCGAACAAGAGGTTGCAGCTTCTTGGACCTGTCCTGTTTCGCTTTGTAGGCGAGCATCCGGCGCGAGCCGGATTGGCGATTCGCGACTCGACTGAGATTCGGGATGATCTTCGGCGACAATTTGTCGGATGTGACCGAATTGAGAAGGTCGAACTCGTGGTGACCGATAGCGGTCCACAACCATTCGGCTCACGTTCGCCTATGAAGAGACGAAGACGTTATGTTCGCGGAGCGAACAACGACTAACGTGGCTCAGTCGTCGTGGACGTTGTTGAGCTCGCGAATTTTGACGAGGGTCACGCGGTTGCCCACAGCGTTGTACTCGATGAGATTCATGAAGGCACGCATCAGCATGATGCCGCGTCCCCCGGGGCGATCCAGATTTTCGTCTTCGGTCGGATCTTCGACTTCCGTCGGGTCGAACCCGGGACCTTCGTCTTCGATCACGATTTTGACTTGATCATGCGAGACTTCGCAGTTGATGCGGACCAGTTTGTCCGGGTCCATGCCGTTGCCATGCTTGATGGCATTCACCAGGGCCTCTTCCAGCGCGAGCCGCACGCCGAAGACATCACGCGGGGGATATTCGAGATCTTCCAGGGCTTTTAAAATGCGTTCTTGAACAGCATGTCCCGCTTCCGTCTCGCTCGGAATCTGAATCTCGAACTGATCATTCAGGGTCATAGTGATGTGACCAGCTTGCTTTGGAAGCGACGTCCAGAACAGTTCCGATCGCCTCAGTGCGGGCCCACTGAGGCAATTGGTGACAACGTCGATTTATGGAGGCGATACCGTTGAGAAATTGAATAGCTTCGAAATCTCAATCACCACGGTCTGGATCCAATTTGTGGCGAGCAGTATCAAGATCAAATTGACTGCGAATGAGTGAGGTCCAATCCTCAACTGGACACCCGGCAGAGACTGAACCCCTGAGATTCATCTGCCGAATCCAGCACTCACCTTCACTCCCTGCGGAACAGTTGGCCCACCGCTCGGAGTGAATGGCAATTACATGCCTTCCAGAGCCTTTTCCTGGTTTTCTTTGATGTCAAACAGCTTGTTCAAGCGAGTGATGGCGAACACCTCGTAGATGTCCGGGCGAATGTTGCACAACCGCAACTTGCCCTTCGCGGCCTTCACCTTTTTGTCCAACGTGATCAGCTTGCCCAACGCAGCACTGGACAAGTACTCGACGTTCACAAAGTCGAGTACAATTTTTTTGCGACCATCGGTGTCAACCATGCCAAACAGCTGGTTTCCAATGATCTGAATGTTGCCTTCGTCGAGAATTTTCTTATCGACGAACTTGGCGACAGTCACATCGTTAACTTCTTCGATATCCAAACGGCGTTGACCGGCTGACATTGGGATCTCATCCTTATTCTAAACAATGGCCCCCGCGTTAGCTGAGTAGTCAGCCTCTTGAACTGCCCGTGCTCGCGGTGAATTGTCGTAATGACAGTGGTGATCCACCAGAATCTGGACGCTGGTCCGCTGGGAAACGAATCCGAATCGTCGAATCTACAAGATCGCTGCCACTGCTTTGGATCATGGCCCTTGAATTGCACTCTGTCAAGCGAGAAACAGTGCAGAACAGCTTTCCGAAGGTCCAATTTCAGGAGAACTTGCGCACTTTCAGCATGGGGGATTTGAGTGTTTTTCGTGCGGGTTTACCGATGGAGGTGAATAACGGCCGGACGGGAAATGGACATCACATCCCTGTCATCGAGTTTATAGCGATCGTGGCGATTGTATTAAATGTAACCTTATCCACCACCTTGCGCTGATAGTTCGTCATGAACTTTCGATGTTTAGCGGATGTTGTTTCGCTGTGAGAAACGCGAGAAATGCGTTCGGCGGACCTGATTGAAGGTTCTCTGTTTGCGACGAATTTCGGCCCGGAAGGCCCGTCGTCGGTAGCCAGAGGTGTGAGCCTCTGGTGCGAGAAACTACATGATTCCGTCGTTCCCGCCCCGGAGGGGCCGGCCCCTCCGGGGCGGGAACAACTGCTATGT
>JAZKFE010000060.1:0-10035 GCA_040386595.1 Planctomycetota bacterium
ATTGCAAATTCTGATTGCGTAGTCATTTCGATGAAATCGTTTCGGTCAGGCTGCCGCGTCTGACTGGTGATGAGACGTATGCGGACCCAGAGGTGTGGTATGGCCACGACAGTGGAACCTCGCGACGGAACTCAGCCTTATGTGGATGCCGATGAGTACATCGATTTCCAATTGGCGAAGACACAGTCGCAAATCAAGGTGACCGAGATCCTCACGTCTGCCGGCTGGCTGGGGCTGGCGGCACTGGGGTATACGCTGACATTCGTGGTGCTCGACCAATGGATCATTCCCGGCGGTTTTGGTCCGCTGGCGCGCGCCGTCTGGCTTGGCGTTTTGTTGCTGGGCGGAAGTGCCTGGCTGACCGCCCGGGTTTTAAAACCCTCGTTTCGGACGGTGCACGAACTGTATGCCGCCAAAATGATCGAGTCGGCTGATCCGACACTGAAAAGCTCGCTGCTGAATTTGGTCGATCTGCAGATGGACGGCCGGAAATCGCGGTCGGCGCTCGTCCGCACCTCCATGGAGAAACGGGCCGCAGTCGAGTTATCTAAGGTCAACGTCGACCAGGCGATTGATCGCCAGACGCTGCTGCGCGTTGCCTATGGCCTGTTGGCGATGGTGGTGGTCTGCAGTCTGTATGTGATGTTGTCTCCCAAGGATGCCTTTTCCTCGGTCCAACGTCTCCTGCTGCCGTCGTCGAGCACCTTGGTGGCGACTCGTACGTCGATTGCCAACATCACCCCCGAAGATACCCGCGTGCTGGCTGGCGAGATGTTGACGGTGGAAGCCGACATTCTCGGTCAGACACCGCCGCAAGTCACCCTGCTCTACACGACTGCCGATCACGAGTTTGTGAATCAACCCGTGGAGATGCAGCGAGTCGAAGAGGGAACGTCACGTTTTCGCGGTGTGGTCAGCGGTGAAAAAGGTCGCGGGCTGATGCAGAGCATCACCTATCGCCTGGAGGCCGGTGATGCCCGCACGCGAGATTACAACGTGCAGGTATCGGAGCCGCCCTCGTCCAAGGTGGAGAAGATCAACTACACCTTCCCGGCCTACATGAAGCTCGATCCGAAAGTCCGACCGGGCGGGCACATCGACGCCTGGGAAGGGGCGAAGCTGGTTGTTACGGCGACGACCAATCTGCCCGTGCAATCGGCTCTGTTGGTGATGACCGATACCGACAACCCTCATGCCAAGGGGGAAGAGGTGCGGATGAAGATCACCAATGGCAAGCAGTTGTCGGCGGAATGGACGCTCGACTTCCGCAGCGACGGGACGTTTGCCCGTTACTATCACATTGAATGCAAGACGGCCGCCGGTGAGAGTGACCCGCAACCGACAGTCTATTCCATCAAGATTCAGCCCGATCAACGGCCCGAAGTCTCGTTGTTGCATCCGACGCAAGATTTGGAACGCCCGGCGAATGCGGTGGTGCCGCTGCTGGTCAAGGCGTTAGACCCTGACTTCCAATTGCGTTTCGTCACCCTGCGAGTCGAGAAAGCCGGAGAAGAAGTTCTGACTGCGGCGTTGCTCGACGAAGAACGCCCCTCCTTCGAGGGAACGCACGACTTGCATTTGGACAAGTTGAGCGCCGCGGGATTAAAGCCGGGTGATGAGATCCTGTATTGGATCGAAGCCCGCGATAACAAGCAGCCGCATGGGAATCGGTCCGCGACCCCCCGTTTGAAGATCAAGATTGCTGCCCCGGCCAAGGCCGATCAGGTGGCTCAACAGTTGGAGCAGGATCGACAGAAGCAGCAGGAACAGGCAGATCAGGCCAATCCGGATCGCAACCCGCTCGACCCCGATCGCCAGCCTCCCCCTGCGGCTCAGGAAAAAGAACCGCGTCCCGCCAAGCCCAAAGATCCCAAAGAGAAAAAGCCGGAACGCAAACCGGGTGATCCCAAGCCGCGCGAAGCCGGCCAACAACCCGATGAGCCCGAAGAAAAACCGGAAGATCAGCCGAAGGACCCGCAGCAAGGCCAGGACAAGGCCGATGCCGAGCAGAAGCCGGGCCAAGGTGCCGACGGCAAGCCGCAAGCTGGCAAAAACGGCCAGCAGCGTCAACCGGCAAATCAGAAACCCGGCGAACAGGGCCAGGGAGAAAAATCAGAAGGCGAAGAGGGAGCTGCGGGTGAGCAAAACGGAGAGAAATCTCCGATGGGACAAACAGGGAAGCCCGGCGGCAAGTCGGGAAATGAGGGACAGTCGGGCGATCAGGGTGGAGAAGGTGCGCAAAAGAATTCTCCCCAGCGCAAGAAAGGCCCTGCTGACGATCAGACAGCCTTACAAAAGTTGATTGATCAACAACAGCAGCAGAACGCTGATTCGAACCCGGATGAAGGCGAAAAGAACTCGCAGGCGGGTGGTGAATCCCAAGGTGATAAGACCGAGGGGGATAAGCAGTCTGCTGCAGATAAGAAAAATCCCGGCCAGAATAAATCGTCTTCTAAAGAGAAGAAGACGCCGGACGGGAGTGCGTCCAACGATGGCGAAGAGAAGCAGCCCTCGCCGGACAAATCAAAGGCTGGCCAGGGACAGGCGCAGAATAAGCCGGGGTCAGAGAAACCCGACTCCCCAGCCGCCGGTCAGCCCATGCCAGGTGAACGAGGCGAGAACAAACCTCAACCGGGCAAAGGCCAGAAACCGACCGAGAAAGATGCGGCCGGAGACAAGCCGAACGCAGATTCTCAGCCCGGCAAGCCACAGCCTGGGGCCGAGCCGAAGCCCACTCCCGACGGCAAACCGCAACCGGGATCTGAGAAGAACGGCGAACCGAAGGGATCGCAGCCTCAGCCCGGGGAACGCGATCCGAATGGCAAGTCGATGCAGAAGCCGGAGGCGGGAGAACAGCCCGGTAAGCCACAAGGCAAGCCCGGCGAGAAAGCTGACGGTGCCGACAAGGCCGCAGATGGAACTCCTGACGAGGCTTCTAAAGATTCACCGGACGGCAGCGCCACGGGCAAACAGCCGGGGAACAAAGAAGCCGGAACCAAAGCCCCGATGGGCGACAAGCCGCAGTCTCCTGAGGAAAAGGGAGGCGCAGGGGCCACCGCTCCCGGCGACGAAAAAGCGGGAGCTCAGAAGACCAAGGGGCCCGCAAACAAGCCGACGAATGAAAAGGGACCGGACAACGGTGAGGCTGCTGAACAAGGTCCCGGCAACGGGCAGAAGCCTGATCCGATGAAGAAGAACGGCGCGGGACAGAAGCCGCCTGGAGAAAAATCGTCCGATCAGACGACCGGCGAGGAAACTCCCGCCGAAGAAGGTCCAGACGCTCAGAAGCGACAGGCCACCGGCAAGGAAACAGGACCAACAACGGGCCAGGACAAACCGGAAGGCACCGCTCCGCAGGCGGAAAACGATCTGGAACGAAAACCCGGTTCCAAGGCGGGCGCGATGCGCGAACCGGAAAAGAAGAACCCCAACGTCAAACCCGAAGCGGGCTCGGACGCGGGGAATGCGGTCAAATCGAAGTCGGATGGTGCGGGCCGCCCGGACGATCCCATGCAAAAGGGAACCGGAAAAGCATCGGGGCAGCCGAAGGAGAAACGTCCGGGGGATGCAGCTTCACAAGAAGAACCCAATCCCGGCAAGGGACGTCCGAACCAGAAGTCTCAGCGTCCCGACTCCGGTGAGGCTGGCGGCGGTACGCCTCAAGATCAAGGGACCCCCGACAGCAAGCAACAGGGCAAGGGAGATACTCAGCCCAAGCCGGGAAATCAAACCCCCGACACGGATCAACAAGTTGGCCAGCCAGGTGAGAAGCCCGGGCCAGGCAAAAAAACTCAGCCTTCCAAGGATGAATCGGGCGAAGGCAAGTCGGGTGAAAAACAACCCGGTGGCGGTGATCCCATGTCGGACAAGGGCGCTGGGGAACCGATGCCCAACGAGAGTGGCCAGCCGGACGGCGAGGGGAAACCCGGCGGTGAAGGTAAGCCGGGAGGCGAAGGAAAACCTGGCGAAAATGGCGGTGAGTCCAAGCCCGACGGCGGTCAGTCCGGAAAGCCCGGCGCAGGCAAACCCGGTGAAGGAAAACAGGGCCAAGGCAAACCCGGGGCAGGTCAACCGGGAGGAAATCCTGGTCAAGGTGGGGCGCCCAACAACAACGGCGAGGATGATCAGCCCGGAAAACAACGTCCTGGCGACGGCCCTGGCAATCCCAATGCGGAACGTCGGAACCAGTCTCCTGCGGAACGAGATCAGGAAGCCCAAGAAGCCGCCGAGAAAGCCAACGAGGATTTCGCTCGTAAGGCTTCGAGTTTAGTCCTCAAAAAGCTACGCAAGGATTTGGACCGCGGCGAAGTCGATCAGGCTTTGCTGAACGAACTCGGTTGGAAGCAGGACGACATGGAGCGTTTCGTGCAACGCCTGGAGAAACAACTGCAGGACCCCGGCGAGGACACCAGTCCCGAATCGGTCGCCCGTCGTCGTCAGTTCGAGGAGACCTTGAAGACCTTAGGGCTCAGCAGCAAGACGAAGAAACGCAAAGCCGTCGGCGGCAAGCCAACTCGCGTGAACGAACTCGGCGACCGCAAAATCACCCTGCCCCCCGAGTACCAAGAGCTGATCGAGGAATACACGAAGGATCTGGCAAAGCCAACGGCGACTAAGAAATAGTCCATCCGGAAAGAATTGCTGAGCGAGTTGGCAGAGACGACATTCTGCGCCGACCTGTGCCACCGCCGAGCTTTGCATTGTACAGAAAGTCAATGTACAGTCCTCACATAAGGAGAACTGTACATGGCTAAGAAAACTCCGCAAGCAGGACCAGAAACTGACAAGGATCGGTTGGATCGAACGCGCCTGGGGCGCCAATGGCAAATTCTGGTGCTGCTGGATAAACGCGACGAGGGCTTCACTCTGAAGGAACTCGCAACGCGATATCAGACCAATGAGAAAACGATCGATCGCGATCTCAAACTATTGCAAAGCGCCGGATTTCCCATTGAATCGACAAACGGCCCTCACGGCCGCAAGTCCTGGTGCCGAGTCGCCGGCCTCATTCCATCCATCAATCTAACGCTGCCCGAAGCCGCCGCGATCTATTTAGGCCGCAAGTTGATGGAGCCGCTCGCCGGTACGTCATTGTGGGCGAACGCTCAACAGGCCTATCAGAAATTTCAATGTACCTTCGACAAACGGATGTTGAAGTACCTCGACAAGTTAGCGCAGGCATTTCACGCCACTCGGTTTGGCACGGGGAATTATTCCCAGTACGGGAAGATCATCGACGACCTGATGCTGGCCATCGAGAATCGCAAAGTCGTGACTTTGGCGTATCACTCGCAGGATATCACCGAGCCGGTAACCCGTGACATCCAGCCGTACCACCTCGTTTGTCACCGAGGGACCTTGTACTTAGTGGCTTACGCCGAGGCTCGTGCTGATTTCCGCAAATACAAAGTCGATCGCGTCTCCAGTGTTGAGGTGGACGCGAAATCTCTTCCCTTCGACCTGCGCGAGTTCGACCTCGACGAGTACCTTTCCGGATCCTTCGGTATTTATCACGGAACTCATGCGGCAACAAAAGTGGTGATCCGATTCCAACCTGCCGTCGTTCGCTACGTAGAAGAAAAGCACTGGCATGAAACCGAAGTGCTAGAAAGGCAGTCAGACGGAAGTCTCCTGGCCAGCTTCGTACTGACTGACTTCCACGAAGTCAAAAGCTGGGTCCTGTCCTTCGGCCCCAACGCGCGAGTCTTAGAACCACCAGAACTGATCGAGGAGATCCGAAAAGACCTGCAGAAAACCATTCACTGTTATGAGCAACCGGCGCCTTCACGCCCGGCTGTGCCGCCGTCTAAGAAGACCTCGCGTCCGTCCGCCAACTCGTAGCTGGAAGGGGCGTAACTGACTTCGTCGAATGGTTGCGAATCGCCGTCGTCGACGAGAATCTCATTTTCCCGAACAAGTTTATCGTTGGCAGGTCCAATTTGATCTACCTTGCTGAAGTGAATTTGGGCGTCGATTTTGTTGAGTGCTTGATCGTTATCATCAGGGAACAAATGTTGCTGCACTCTCCACTAATTGTTCAGAAACGGCATTGATTTGTCGAAGTTTAAATTCGGGACCGACAGTGTGAGCTGCGTCCATTTTAAGTTACAGGGCAATGAAGGATTCGAACGCGGTGAATCTCGCTCGATGCCAGTTGACGTTGATTGTCTTTGCTGCTCGACGGAAACGAGTGAAGAAAGAACAAAGGTGAAGAATGGGAGAGTTCGTTTATAACTTAGGTCGACTGGAACGCGTGGAGTTGCGCGAAGCTTGGAGAACTGAAGCCGGGGACTTCACCCCTTGGCTAGCGCAAGAACAGAACATTGAGCTGCTGGGCGAAGCCGTCGGCATTGAACTAGAAGTCGAAGCTCAAGAGAAGAATGTCGGACCATTTCGCGCAGACATCCTTTGCAAAGATACGGCCAACGGATCGTGGGTTCTGATCGAGAATCAACTGGAGCGCACGGATCACTGTCATTTGGGACAACTGCTCACATATGCTGCTGGACTGCAAGCCGTGACGATCATTTGGATCGCCAGTCGTTTTACCGAAGAGCACCGCGCTGCGTTAGACTGGCTCAATAAAGTTACCGACGACAGTATTCTTTTCTTTGGACTTGAAGTCGAGCTATGGCGAATTGGCAAATCTCCCATGGCACCGAAATTCAATGTCGTCAGTGCGCCTAATGACTGGAGCAAATCGGTATCCGGAGCTCAGAAAGCTATTGATCAAGGGATTCAATCGGAAACAGGACAGCGTTATATCGATTTTTGGAAGCGATTCGCGGAGAGGATCACAGAAACCAAGAGCTCATTGCGCATCCCCAAGCCCAACGCAGACCATTGGAAAAACTATTCAATCGGCCGGTCCGAATTTGCCGTCGCTCCTATGATTTTGGCTCGCGATGCATGGATTGGGGTCCAGCTGACGATGTATGGCGACCGAGCGAAGCAGTTATACGCATCGCTATTGGCCCAGAAGGACATAATCGAATCGGCACTTGGGGAACCACTCGTATGGCGTGAGCTGCCGAGTCACAAAGAGAGCCAGATTCGATTAGTTCGAACAGATCTGGATCCGAAGGATCGAGATCATTGGACTGACATCAGTGACTGGCTAATTAATCGAACAGAGAAGTTCCTTCATTTGTTCAGGCCGATCGTAAGAGATTTGGCTGTTTCTGATGCAGTTGAATCGCCAGATACCTTGTGAATTTACCATTCGACACGCTTTGTGTTTCTGACAATGACACATCGTTGTTTGCGCTGTGCTCACGAATCAGGGCGCCGCCGTCGTTGGAGCCTGCCGTTGCCTCAAGGATCTCCATTGGATTGCTTCCAGTTATTGGTCTGCAGCTGCCCTATTTCGGCAGACGTCCGGGCTTCGATCCATTCTGGGCAGGGTGGCACTGGTTTGGGCGTCAGAAAAGGTTAGGTCGTGGCACTGTTTCGCGGCTGTACTCAGTCGCTAAGCAGTGGTTCCGGGAATGCGCAATTCTCCCGGAGCACTGCTTAGGTGCGGCGAGTACGTCGTGCCCCAAATTCAAGCCAACCGCGCCGCCCCGAAACAGTGGCACGAGACAATCTATTGCGGTTCGCTCGGTTACGTCGTTGACTCAGATTCCGCCCCTAACATGTCTGCCTAGCCACGCGGGGCAGCTGCCCTTAAGTCGCTCCGCTCCCCCGGTTCAAGAGCCTGGGCCACCTTGTGGGGAGGCTCGGAATCGCGATGGTCGGCCTGGGGTTCAAGCAGTGAGAACAGGTCCCAGTTGTAGGCGATTCGTCCGATCAGGTACAATCTCACTCACCAGTGTCTAAATATCTCAGTATTCGGATACCTCTTCCAACTCCGTCATTTGCCCCCACCACGTGGAAAGCCACTGCTATGAGTCAGTTTCGTGGATTCTGTTGCCCTTCGACCGGATCAATCAGGACTCGACCACGACTCTCCGTGATGTTTGTCGTCGCCGGAGGGATCGGGCTGCTCGGCGGAATGCTGACGGCGGCGGATCAGTTAGCGGCGCAGGACGTCTCTAAGAAGCCTGCGACGGCAGGGACAACGCCGGTTGCTGGAAAGCCATCAGCCGCCAAGATCGGCAACGCGGCGACTCCCGACCAGGCGGCGAAAGTCCTGGATCTCCGCACTTTTCCGGTGATGAAAGGGGCCGAGATCGGCAACATGCGGACGCTGAGCATGCTGATGTATGAAGTCAAAAGTGCGGCCAAGCCGGCATTTGAATTCCAGCGGGCTGAGTTGACGAAGCGTGGTTTTAAGGAACTGCCCGGCGGTTATAGCGATGCGATGAATGCCTCTGGAAAATTCTCGAAGGACGGCTTCTATGTCGGCGTGAGTGCCTCGGCATTCAGTACCGATCCCGCGAAAATGGGGATGGCTAATGTGTCGCTGGTCAATGAGGGCAATGTGGCACTCGAGAAGTTGCCGGTTCCCCCAGGAGTGAAGCCCTTCGTCCCGCAAGCTTATCGTGCCGCCTACACCACTGATGCCAAGGTCGCGGCCACTGCCGCTGCGTGCCGCAAGCTGTTGCTTGCTGCGGGATGGGAGCCGTATGGTCAGGCCGACGCGAATCAGGCTGATTCCTCGACGCAGTATTTCAAGCAAAATGCGATCAAGCTGCAGGCGTGGATCAGTGTCACCCCGGCCGAAGGAGGCAAGACGCTCATTCAGTACTCGACCGAACTCCTCCAGGCCGATCTGCCGGCTCCTCCTGATATCGCCCATCCAGAGTACACCGATTTCCAGAAGACTCTGCGGTTCGACGCACCCCAGGATCAAACCGATGCCATCGTTGCGTTTTATCAGCAAAGACTGCCGAAACAGGGGTGGAAGGCGACGACGGAAAAGCCGATTACCGATGACCGCGATAAGTCGATGTTCATCATCTATCGCAACGCACAGAAGGAATTGCTGTCGCTCGACCTGACGCAGTTCACCGGAATCGTGCGAGTCAAACTGTTACACCAGACGGCCGCGGAATTGGCCGAAGAAGAGCGTCGGGCCAAGGCTTACGCGGAGAAAATGAAGGCCGAAACAGCGGCATTGAACAAGAAGGTCAATGTCGAGTTGCTGTTACCCGCCAATGCGGGCGAGATTGAGAAGCTGAAAGAGAACGTGTGGGAAATTAAGGTCGCTACAGGTTCCTGCCCCGCTGTGCTGGAAGGATTTCGAAAGCACTTCTTGAAAGACGGATGGACCGAAGAGGAGGGAGCAAAGCTTGAGGAGCAGATCGGCAATTTGGACTTCAAAAAAGGTCTGGCGACGCTGAGCTTCAGCTATTTCGACGTCGGTTTCGGGGAAGCCGAGATCAAAGTGTCGGGCTCACCGAACGTGGTACTGAAAGCCAAGGAGGCCGAGACTAAGGCAGCGACTGACGAGCCGAAAGGCAAGAAGAAAAAGCCTGCCGCGGCCGGGATCCCTGGCCTGCCACCCGGCGTTGATCTTCCACCTGATGTCCAGGACCTTGTGAAGAAGGCCTTGGAAGACGCGAAGGGGACGGAAAAGAAGCCTGCAAAAAAACCGTAAGAATCCCGAAAAAAACGTTCGCAGGGTGGCCTGGGTTGCTCCGCAACCTGGGTCTACTGGGGGCCTGCAATCGCGTGGGCCTCATTCAATAGGACGCATAACATTCGCAGGGGCGCACGCGTCTTCAAACCTGTGTGAGTGAAGTCAATTCGAGGTGGTTTGGCTTCTCGCCTCCATTCATGACGAGTCTGCACTTGCAGTGCGAGTGCCGCTCGTGATTGTGGCGTCATTCCGCCAGCCTTCGTCGAGAATTCGCGATCGACAATTTCTCACCGCGTCGTCAAACGCGGTCCGTCCCAGCCCCAACCGGGGCGTACTAGGCCAGCCCAGGGCAACGCCCTGGGTTTCGTCAAATTGAAATCACAAAGCCCTGAAAGGGCGCGCTAGACGAGGCAAAAACTTGGTCTAGCGCGCCCATTCAGGGCTTAAGTCGATGTCTGGCCATTTTCCCAGGGCGTTGCCCTGGGCTGGCCTAGTACGCCCCGGTTGGGGCT
>JAZKFE010000061.1:0-14028 GCA_040386595.1 Planctomycetota bacterium
AGATTCGAGAATCTGGGCTACCCATCGACTGCGTCGATGTAAGTTGCACCGATTCAGTTCAACTACGTCAACGTAGACAACTCCTCTTTGGATCACTGGCGGCCTCCCTGCCGTTTCGGGCGACCCATCAAGCTGTTACGATAGATCGCTTGGCAAGGTTTGTCTGGCTGGGATAAGGTTGGTTCATGCGAGTGGTTGTGCCAAATCGTTGGATTGTTTGCGCCATCTGGTCTGGCCTGTTTCTCGCTATGGATCGGCTTCCCGCGCAGACGGGGACTTTTGCGCCCGATCCTCTGGCCAACTCGGCGACTCCGACCCCCGATCTCGCTCAGGATCGCCCCAATCAGAAGCGGTTCCTGGCGGCCGAAGAAGCGGTGGCCCAAGGGGATTTCGTCAATGCGGCCGAGCTCGTTCGCCGGTTGCTCGACTTGCCCGAGGATCGCTGGCACGGCACTGGGGCGGAACGATACGGGGTTCGCAGTGCCCTCTTTCGGCAGTTGGCCACCTTTCCGGCGAATCTCCGAGGACTCTATGCGAAGGAGATTGCCAGCCGTTCGGCGGCCGATTGGGAGATGGCTCTGCGGACCCACGATGTGGAAGCATTGCTTCGCATCGCGGCCCGATACCCTGATTCCACAACGGCCCGGTTGGCGTTGCGGCGGGCGTCACTGCAGTGCTGGGATCGAGGCGATTTTTCTGCCGCGGCCGCCATCTCAGCGCGCGGCTTGCCCGATCCTGCGGTGGCTCGTGCGGATGATCTGCCCGCTATTTTACATAACGCGGCGGCTCGCTGGCGGGCCGGGGATCGGGTGCGTGCCAAGGCGGGACTGCAGCTGTATTCCCGTCTGTTTGATGCGAAATCTGCCGCCAATGCTGATGTTCAGATCAACGCGGCGCTGGCCTCATTTGGTGGTACTCGAGCGGTCGCCGGCCAGTCTCCGCAGGATGAACTGACTTTCCCGGGGGTGTTTCCGCGCTGGTCGGTACCCGTACTCAACGATAAGACGTGGAACGAACTGTTTGATGTCGCCCATCAAGACTTACGGAACTCGGGGATGCCGTCGTTGCCGGCAGCGATTCCGTGCGTGACCGAAAATCTGGTGTTGTTGCGGACCTATTCCAGTCTCGCGGCGTTTGACCTGCATTCGGGAAAGCCGGTCTGGGAATGTTCCGCGCTGTCCGACAACCCGGAGCCGCGGCAACGCCCCCAGTCCTTGGAAAATGCCGGCTTCCGAGACTTTAAGAGCCAGGAATTACTGCGCTACCTGGTGCAAAATCAGGTCACCGGCAGCTGTGTTGTCGATCAGCAGCAGGCCTATTTCATCGGTGAGAAGCAGCGGATCATTACCGACGATCAGCAGTACCCGCAGCCACGCAATCAGATTGTCGCTTGCCGTCTGGCAGATGGAACGACTGCCTGGCAATCATGGCTCCAGCCGGAGTTGGCAGAGATTTATTTTCTCAGCCAGCCTATCGTCCATGGCGGGCGGATCTATGTGGTGGGCGAAACCGAATCCCAGCTGAAACTGCTGGTCCTGAAATGCGCCGACGGACGACTCGAGTGGCAGTTGCCACTGGCTTCGGTCAAGCAGGATTTGCTGCTCAATCCGCGAAGGAAATTGCGTCAACTGCCCGTTCTGTGGCAGGACGGCTGGATCATCTGCCCCACGGGGAGCGGGTGCATTCTGTCGATCGACACGGTGACGCGCAATTACGATTGGGCCTACCGATACATCAACAGCGAAGTTGTTCCCAAGGCACCGGGCCGGTTTGGAGCCTTTTCGGAGCCACCCAAAGTGGTCCCGTTGGGGGGCTGGCAGCGCGTCGGTCTGGCGCGTGACGCTCGGCGTGTGTATTTCGTCACTCCCGAATCTGACATGCTTCAAGCGCTCGATGTGCAGACCGGCCAGTTGGTTTGGGAGCAACCGCGAGCCGACGGTTTGTTTCTGGCAGGGGTTGCTGGGGGTAAGGTCCTGGTGGTCGGGGATCGCTCGTTACGGGGACTGGATCCGGAAACCGGAACTCTCATTTGGCAACAAGAGATTGAACGCCCCAGTGGTCTGAGTACCATCCGTGGTCAGCAATTGCTGCTACCGCTGGAATCGGGGCCGGTATTGTTAGTGGACGCGGTGACGGGAAAAACGGTGCGTGGCGCTCAGGGCGGCCAGCCTCCGTTGGGGAATCTGGTGGCCGGCCCGGGAGTACTCGTCTCGTTAACTTCGCAACGACTTGAGGTCTATGGGGCGTGGGACACCGAGCATCAAGAACTGTTGACGCGGTTGATGCGCAAGCCTGATGATCCCGAACTGTTGCGGCAGCTCTATGTTCAAATGCGGCGCGGCGGGGATGTCGGCCAAGTCGCGGCCTTGTTGCGCGAGTTGTATCGTCAGCAACCGCAGCCGACATTGCGCGTACAGCTGGTCCGCACGCTGCTTGAGCATCTGGCTGCTCGGCCTGACTTGCGGAGCGAAATCTTTGAAGAATTGGCCCCGTTGATCGTTGCCTTGGGGGATTTTCCCGATGAGCTGCGCTGCCGGATGCAGGCGAGTCTCCTGACGGACGACCGACCAGCAGCCTTGCGTGCTGGGCTCAAGCTGGCTGCTCTGACTTCCATGGAAGAGTTTGAGCTGGGGGCCGACAAGCAGACGCTGGTGCGTAGCGATCGAGCGTTGCAAGGAGTGCTGCTTCAGCTACTGCAAGAGGGTCCCGCTGCCGATCGTCCGGCGCTGGAAAAACTGTTCGACGGTGCGTTGCAGGCGGCACGTGACAGCAGCGACCCGTTTGCGGTGCAGCGGTTTGCTTTGCAGTTCAGTCATCTCCGTTGGGGACAGCAGTCGCGAATTAGTGATCATACCAAGGTAGGGATTGGCTGGCCGGCGTTCCGTCAGGAGCTGAATTTGCTCGACCTGACCGACAGTGCGGATCCATCCCTGGCGGCTGCGGCGCTGCTGAAACTGGCGCAGGAAATGACGCAACGTAGCTTCCGGCAGGATGCGGTTCGCTACTATGCGACCTTGCGGGATGAATTTCCCAATATCCGTTTGGATGGGACGCATACGGTCTCGCAGGTGATTGACGAATTGCCGGCGATGTCCTCGTTGTTGAATCAATTAAAAGCGGGGCCGATCGATCCCTGGCCGCAGACGAAGCCGCAGATTTCGAAGCCCAAGGATCGACCGCGGGAACCGTTTTTGATGCCGATCCCGATTGAAGCCGCACCCGGTAGTCTGTTGGATCGCGTCAATGTGACGGTGGATCTCAACGCCAGCCGGCTGTTGTGCCAAGGGGACTGGTATCCGGGGTACTGGGAAATTCCCCTGCCGAAATCGCGGTCGCCTCTCCGAGAGCTCATTCAGACCTATCACGGCTGGGGACTGGGGCAACTGCTGGTCGTGCGTCTGGGGACGCAGCTGTACGGAGTCAGCTTGCTCGACAATACGGGGGAACCGAACGGTCGAGTCGTTTGGACGTTTGATCTGGCCGAAGATTTGGCTGGCCGGTTTGAAGTGGGACAAGTGCAGAACCGCCAAGGGCTGGGCGAGGCCGAAGTGGTCATCTTCGATGACTATGGCCGTGAGGTGGGGCAGATTTGTATGATGCAGCCCGGGTATTTTTGCTACCGCCATCGCGGCGAAGTGGTGGTCGTGGAGACGACGACCGGACGAATTCTGTGGCGGCGCCGAAACCAGCCACCTGGGTTACAAATTGCCGGTGACAGCCAGTCTCTCTATCTGCTGCATTCGCAGGATAAAACGCTCGAAACACTGCGTATTGTCGACGGTGTCACTGAACGGCGTGTGCCTTGGCCGTATGTGGTGGAAGCCCGATCGTTGTTCCAGGGGGGCGTGGCCATTGTTTCGGAAGTTGACAACTCGCAGGTGCATTTGCGGTGGGTCCGATTGCGGGATCTCCAAGTTCTGTCCGAGCATCGGCTGGGAAAAATTTCGCATCGGTTGCGGTTGGATTCGCAAACCCTGGGCGTGCTGCAGCAGGATCGCACGTTGGTCTGGTTTGATCTGGGGCAGGGGACCTTGCGGGGCAAGGTCGCGCTGGATGTCCCGGCGGATGTTTCGCGGGTACATGCCTGGCAGGATCAGAATCGATTTTACATATTACCCAGCGGAATCCCACCTTATCGCGGTGCCGGTCGTGTGCCCCAGATTCGGGATGGTCATCGGCAGCATCGGGTCCATGGGACTCTGCATGCCATCGATCGGCGGTCAGGGGAAATTACCTGGAAACGGACGCTGGAAGATGTCATCTTTCCGCTCGAACAGCCGCATGGAGCGCCCATTTTTCTGCTGAACTACCGGACGTTGGCGGCGGGGATTGCCGAGCCGTCGAAGCCGCCGGTGCCGGGAGAAACGGAGGGCGTGTTACAGGTAATTGATCGCCGCACGGGGCAAGATGTCTATCGCGAGCAGTCGGTCAACTTGTCTCCGGCGTTTACGGTCGAGATCAATCTGGAGCAGCATTCGCTCGACATCCACGGTGAGCAACAGAGGTTACGTCTGGAATACCCTTCGAATTGAGGGTGGGAATTGTCGGATTGTCGACAATCAAAGTGTGTCCAGCATGGAAATCTTGACGCTTCATTGTTATGAATTTGTGGTGCAGAATCGCCTTCGGGCTCTACGAACTCAGAATCACATGACGATCACGGCGATTTGATCGATTCCTGATTCCCAATTCAACAAGCAATTACTCTATGAAAATCACGGAAGTCGTCTGCCAGATCATCCGCATTAAATCCGTTGTCGCGAAGACCGCGAGCAGCCAGGATTCAGTGATTGTCCGCATTCGGACCGATAACGGGCTGGAAGGCATTGGTGAGGCTGATTCGTCACCAGAAGTGGTGAAGTCGATCGTAGATGCGCCGTTCAGCCACAACATTGCGTGTGGTTTGCGGTTGTTGCTGGTGGGTGAGAACCCGCTGGAAACCGAACGTCTGTGGCAGAAGATGTACCGCCGCACGATGTACTTCGGCCGGACCGGTGCCGGAATCACGGCCATGGCGGCTGTGGACATGGCGTTGTGGGATCTCAAGGGGAAGTTTTTTAAGCAGCCAATTCACTGTTTGCTGGGCGGCAAGCAACACTCGTCGATTAAGGCTTATGCCTCGATTTTGTTCGGCCGCGATGGGGCGCAGTCCAAGGATATCGCCCAACGCTGGATCGCTGCTGGCTACAAGGCGGTGAAAATGGGCTGGGAGCCGATGGGCCAAAGCGAAGCGGTCGACATTGACCTCGTTCGCGGCGCCCGGGCCGGCGTAGGGGACGACAGCACGTTGCTCATCGACGCCGGCTGTGTCTGGGACGCGCGGACGGCGTTGCAGCGGGCGGAGAAGTTTAAGGACTTCAATATCGGCTGGTTGGAAGAGCCGCTGCGTGAAGACGATGTTGAAGGCTATGTCTGGCTTCGCGATCGTTCGCCGGTGCCCATCGCCTCGGGCGAAGGGGAATGCGGCCGAGAATCGTTCCGGCCTTTCATCGACCGGTGTGCCTTGGATGTGTACCAGGTGGATCTGTCACGCAACGGTTTTACCGAAGCCGCCTACATCCGCAACCGCGTGGAAGAAATCGGGGCTCGGCTGTGCAATCACTGCTACACCAGCCCGCTGACGGCCGCCGCCAGCTTGCATTGGTTGAGCACCTGTCGCGACGCCTTCCTCTTTGAGGATTGTGTGGAAGATTCTCCGTTGCGACACGAGTTGACCCATGAGAAGGTCCAGGCGGTCGACGGCTACATCAACGTTCCCGATGGCCCCGGTCTGGGTGTGACGCTGAACGAAGATTTTGTGAAAGCTCACCTGATCTCCGAGTCACGGTAGTGGTCGGTAGAACCTGAAAAAAGTGACAGCCCCTCTTCCCGCATTAACGCGGGGAGAGGGGCTGTTTGTGTATTACGGTGACGTCTTGGCAGCACTCGTCAGGGGTAACCCAGATTCTTGAATCTGGATGAGCGTAGCGAACAAGAGGTTGCGGCTCGTGTGACGTTCCGTGTTCTTTTGATGAGCGAGCGTCCGGTGTGAGCCGGAGATTGTTAACCGCTGTCCGTCGCCATGATTTCGACAGTCTCAATTCGGTAATAGCAGATCAACTCTCGCCGAAAAAGATCACCCCTAATCCCAGGCGACTCGCCAACAACCATCCGGTTGACGCTGGCGCTCGCCCACGAAGAGACGAAGACGTTGTGTTCGCGGGGCGAACAACGACTATGGTTCGCTGTTTGTATTACGGCTGAGTGACCGTGGCGGCGACTTGCTGCTGTCGATTCTGGGGATTTGATGTCCGGGGGGCGTCGTTCATTCTCGGAACGGCCGGCTCCAGGGCTCCGCCTGGTTGATGTTCCTTCTGGACGAAGTTTTTCAACTGCAGGATCGGCGGTCCCATCAACAGAATGTAAATTGGGGGAGCCAAGCACAGCAGTACTGGAAAGAGCATCCGAATGCTGGTTTTACTGGCGTCTTCCTCGGCCCGCTGGCGGCGGGTGCGACGCACGCTGTCGGCGTAGTCGCAAACAGCCGTGGAGATGTGCGAGCCCATGCGGTGCGTCTGCGACACCAATGTGGCCAGGGCGTTGATATCTGGAGTGTCGATACGCGAAGCGAAATGTCGCAGAGCATTCGCCATGGTGTCGGCATCGGCGTGGCGGCGAATGATCTCGAACTCGACGGCAACATCGCGGTTGGAAAACTTGATTTCGTCGGCGACGCGTTGCAAGGCATCTCGCAACGGCAGTCCGCCGGTCAGGCACATGGTGATAATGTCCAGGGCGTCGGGCAGGCCAGTCTGAATCCGGTCGACGCGGGCTCGAGCTTGCGCGGCGAGTAGCAGCCGCGGCAGGCCGTATCCGCAGGCCGTCGCGATCGCACCGGTCACCAGGATCATTCGCGGCATCTGAGAGCCGGGATCGGCCAGGGTGGCAAAAGCTAAGGTCGCGGCAATGCAGGCCACGACGAGTGTGTTACGGGTGGCCAGATACTCTTGCAATGCATGGGTGCTGTAGTAACCCGCGCGCATAAGATTGCGCCGGATCACATCCACTTCTGAACTCAGCTGCGGCACGACGGCCGCCATGGCCTGCACGAAAACGCTGGTCTTCTTGCCCGGTTCGCTTAACAGTCCGGTCAGATCGTCTTTGACGCCGGCCAATCGCCGTGCTGTGCGTCGTCCGCCCGCCACGAAGTCGCCGATCAGGAAGACCAGCATGGCGAGGATGAAGAACGCGCCGACGGTTACCAGATCTAGGAATGTCATCGTAAAGGTATACCTTGAACGGTCATCGGCGAGACGTATGGCTCGCGGAGATATTTGGGAAGTCAGTCTCGGATGCGGCCGCATCAAGGCCGACTTTTCAAGTCGAACGTCCGGGGTGAGCCGGTGAAATCTAGGGTTTGCCCGAGTTCGTGGAGCGGGATCATTGGCAACAGTTATCGGATCAGGTTGCTCGTTTGAGTAACGCCATGACCCAGAGAATTCCCATCACTTCCAGTACCACTGCCAGGATCAACAACATCTGACCCATGGGGTCGGTCAGCAGCGGTCGAACATGGTCGGGAAAGTACACAAAACATAAAACGTAAGCAATCGGCGAGACGACAGCCATTAGCATCGTTGAGGAGCGGCCTGCGCCCGTGGTGGCTCGCATTTGCCGGGCGGCGTTGAGACGATCACGGACCACACCAGCCATGCGATCAAGCGCGATGGGCAGGTTGCCGCCTGTCTGGCGGTGGACCATTAACGTTGAGGCCAGCATCCGCAGCTCGATCAGCCGGACTCGGCGGGATAGCGACTGCATGACCGTACCCAGCGCGAGACCCATATCCAGTTGTCGGGCACAGCGAGTGAACTCGCGGCCAATCATTCCTTTGGTTTCAGATCCCACGAGAGCCACCGCCTGATCGACACTTTCTCCCGCTCGCACGGCACGCGACAGCAGGTCGACGATGTATGGCATGCCCTCTCGCATTTCATGCATCCGGCGACTGCGCAAGACCATCATGGCGAGTAGCGGCAGCAGCATCCCGGCGCAACCGGCAATGCTGGCGATCATGCCGTTCGCGTTGTAGGCAAACGTGGCTCCACCCGCCAGCAGGCCGCATGCGATCAGCAAGAGAAAGGCGGTTACGGAGGAAACGTCGAAGCCTGATTCAAACACCAGATGTTCGAAACCCTGGTCGAGTTTCCCGGTCAAACTGGTGGCCGGTTCTTCATCGTGGACCGTGGGGATACGCCGCAACGACTGCCGTCGCAGCCGATCTGTGGGCTGGGGACCCCAGAATAAATCGCGAATCACCATCCAGAGGGCCACACAGACCGCAATGGAAGCGAAAAAGACGATCAGCGATACCTGTTCGAGGGTCACGGCCCGCATCTCCCGTAGAAACTCACGATTTTTGTCGCCCGACTTCGAGGTCGGGTTATCGAAAACGTTTTACCAAACAGTTGTGTGCCATGTGGAGCATCTTCAATTCACCGGCGAGCATTACGCACACTTCAAATTATTTCGCATCAGCTGCTGTTTCCGTGACTTGGCCGGAACCCAGTTTGCGGGCTTCGAACAAGGCGTCGGGTAGTTCAATTCCTGCGGAATGGAATCGCTTCAGACAGACCGGGCGGTAGCCTGTGACGTAGTACTCACCGACTGCCTGGCCGTCTTTGACCCCTTTTTGTTCGAAGCCAAAAATGTCTTCCAACTGATAGGCGCCATCCTTGATGCCGACGACTTCCGAAATTCGCATGACGCGACGAGCACCACCTTTTAAGCGTGCCAGATGTACCACTAGCCGAATGCCTGTCGCGATGTATTCACGAACCACCGGGACGGGCAGTTCGTAACCTGTCATGGCCACCATCATTTCCAGGCGGGCCAAGGCATCGCGCGTGTCGTTGGCGTGAATTGTCGTCAGCGAGCCTTCGTGGCCGGTGTTCATCGCCTGCAGCATGTCGAGGGCCTCAGACCCACGGACTTCGCCCACGATGATACGGTCTGGCCGCATTCTCAAGCTATTGCGAACCAAGGCCCGCTGGTTCACTTCGCCGGAATCTTCCGTATTCGGCGGCCGTGTTTCCAGACGGATCACATGTCGGTGCAACAGATTGAGTTCCGCCGAATCTTCAATCGTAATCAGACGTTCTTCGGCCGGGATGAACTTGGTTAAGGCGTTAAGCAATGTCGTCTTGCCGGCGCCCGTGCCCCCGGCGACCAGAAAGCTGGCCCGTGATTCGACTGCCGCGGCGAGAAACTGCACCATTTCCGGAGCGATCGACTGGAGTTGCGTCAAATCGTCCAGCGTCAGCGGGCGTTTGCCGAATCGCCGAATGGAGAGGGTGGGGCCGTTCAGTGACAGCGGCGGAATCACCGCGTTCACACGCGAGCCGTCCGGCAGGCGGGCGTCGACCATCGGGCTGACTTCGTCAATTCGGCGACCCACGCGAGACACGACGCGGTGAATGATCCGCATTAAATGCGCGTTATCGGCGAAGATGACGTCGGTTTGCTCCAACCGGCCGCGACGCTCGATGTAGACCTCATAGGGGCTGTTGACCAGGATATCCGAGACGGCGTCGTCCTCGACGAGTTTTTCGAGCGGTCCCAGTCCGAAGACTTCTTCCAGCAAATCTTTAAGGAAGCGTTCCTGGTCATGCCCCTTGAGTTCCACCGCGTGTTCTCGCAGCAGTTCCAGGGCCACTGCGCGGACCTCTCCAGACAGCTCGGATTCTTTCACCTGAGCCAGCATGGTGAGTTCCAGGGACTCGACCAATTCTTCGTGAATGGCCACTTTCAAGCGTTGAAAGAGCAGCTCACGGCGGTCGACGTGTTCCGGAATGGAATCGTAAGTGTCAAATATCGCACGCTTTGTGGTCAGCAATGCCATGAGTCAGCTTCCTGAATTGCTGTGAAGGACGTTCAATCGTATCTTTTGGTGTCCTAAGGTCCCGCACGTCTCTATTTCGGCTATTCTCGCGGGCGGCAGCCATTCGATTTGAGGTATTCCCCCTCGACGCCGGGCGATTTCCTTGTGCCCTGCGCGGATCATCCGCCTATAGGGGACTGTTGTGCCCGCTGTCTGCGCTGGAATGCGGAGCCTCATCCATGGGCCATGGCAGGTCATCCCGATACGAATCGGATGGGAATGACGAATATTCCACCGCGCTGCTTAACAGCTTGCAATTCTCGCTCCACCGCTGTCCAGAGGAAAGTCACGGCAATCGAAAATCGGCGCCAGACTCATCGCGACCCGTCCTTAGAAGACACCGTGGTGTTCGTCGGGATATCAACGATTGTGGTTCTTCCGGGGGCTCTGAGGAATTTCCTGCCGTCAGCGTATGAGTCATCCACGCGGTGGTTTAAGAGGTCGGGGGGCGCTTGATGCCAATTGTTAATCCGCGTCTTGCGTGCAATGTGAACAGCTGGAGTATTCGCACTAAACGTGCTTTGTTCATCAATTTTCTCGTCTTAACTCGCACTTCATCGGGATTTATGACTGGTCGTCAACAGTTTTGGGATTTCCCTCCACTGCCCCGAAAAGAGGGTTGTTTGTGGTGGGTTCGTGTTAACTGTGGTTAGCGCCTTATGGATGCGCAGGTGCACGGGGGAAGCGCTTTTGTGGGGGGGCAATTTTACGCCACTTCGCCAGTGTGCGCAAAATGTAGGTGAAACATGAGAAAATCTGTTCTGTCTGGGGCATTTTTATGCAGATTGGCTTCTGTTAACCGGAGATAACAATCGACTGCGCGTTTTGCAACAGTGGTTTGGTGCCGGTTGAAGTCATTGGGTTTGAGACCGTTAGTGAGCGATCGAATTGGTGATCGTTCACTAGATCTACATGAGTAATGGAATGAGATTTGCGTCAGCCCACGATTGCTCCCTCACCTTGGCCGGCAGGGGCGTTGGCGCAGTATCGCCAAGGGTTCGGGTTACCGTGGAAGGGCCGATCCTTTTCCTTCAACTTCCATCCAGTTTGCTCATATCACACAGTAAATTAAGGGCCTCCCATGTTGAAGAAGTTCATGGCTGACGAAGCCGGTTTTATCGTTTCTTCCGAATTGGTTCTGATCGCCACGATGTTGGTTCTGGGTCTGTTGGTGGGTCTGAACACCCTCCGCAACTCGATCACGAGCGAATTGAACGACGTTGCCGACGCGATCGGTAACATCAACCAAGACTACAGCTACTCCGGTTTGACCGGCCACTCGGCCAGCGTTGCCGGCACCGTGTTTGATGACGTCGAAGACTTCTGCGAAGTCGGCAACCAAGTTCCCGACACCTTCCAGTTGTGCACCGCCACCATCGATGGCGGCGTCGAGAACTAAGCACTTTGGCGGCCGTGTCGTATTCTCATCATTCATCACACTCCCAGTGGAGTTAAAGGTGTTATATGCTTAATTTGTTTGGAAAGAATGCCTTTGCGCGGAAGCGCCAGGCGAAAGTGATGCCGATTGACGGCATCTCGCGGATTGAGACGTTGGAAGATCGCGTCGTTTTGGCCTCTCAGATTGGCGTCGCGTTTTCGAATGGCAACCTGACCTTGACCGGTAGCGGTGCTGCTGATGACGTTGTCGTTACGATTACCGGCTCCAACTCCGTGACTTTGACATCGAGCGGCACATTCACCGGTGCCGGCGCTGGTCCCTTCATTGTGACCGGTAACCTGAACGTCAATATGGGCAATGGTAACGACGTCGTGACCATTACCGGTGCTGCGGGCAGCCTCGATAGCGGGAACCTGAATATCGACCTGGGAACCGGCGACGACACCCTGACGACGACCGGTGCGTTGACCTTCACAGGCAATGTTTCGGTCCTCGGTGGGACTGGCGTAGACAGCATTACCTTGGGTTCAGCTACCAGCGCTGTCTCGGCTTACGATGTGAGCATCGATAGCGGAACTGGTGCTACTGCGAAGACGATCGTTCTCAACTCTGTTACGGCTCACAACGTGACGTTGACGAATGGTGGAACAGGGGTTCAAGCAGTGACCCTTGGGTCCACTACCGCCAACAGCTTCAGCGGTAACGTGAAGATCACGTCAACGGGTGTAGGGGCGACCAGCAACACCGTCGCTTTGACAAACTCGCCGATTACTCTCGGTGGGAATCTGTCGATCACCAATGCCAATGCTCTGACCAACAGCGTTTCGTTGACGACTTCGAACGTCAGCGGCACGACCTCCATTGTGAACGGCAATGCCACTGGCACGCTGAACAATGTGGCCGTCACTGGTAGTACGTTGACGGGTAATGTCACCGTGAAGAATGGTTCGGCCAACACGACCAACGCCATTTCTCTGACCGGTAGCACACTGAGCGGTAAGAGCGCCTCGTTCGCCAACGGTTCGGCCGTGACCTCCGACACGATCACCTTAACCACAACGACCATTGCTGGTTCGGTTTCGGCGACCAACAGCTCCGCGACCGGTGCCAACAGCATCATCGTGGCATCGGGCACCTTGAACCTCGGTGGTACGCTCAGCAACGCTGTTGCCGGCGCGGCCTCGAACACGGTGACGATTGGTAGCACCGGAGCGGTGGCAGTGGTTGGTAATTTGGCGATCACGAACGCTGCCTCCACCACCACCAACAATGTTAATATTGATCAATTGACGACCAGCGGCACCAAGCTGGGTGACGTTACGATCAACAACGGCGCGTCGGCTGCGACGAACGTTGTTTTGGGTGCAACGGCTGCGAACACCATTGGTGGCAATCTGACCGTTCGTAACCAAGCGACAACCGGTGCCAAGACGACCAGTGTCAACCAGACGACCGTCAACGGTACCACTGGCTTCTACTTGTTCAATGTGGGTGGTGGTAACTCCGTCACAAACATTGGTACTTCCGCCGCGACCGTTGTTGCAAACGTCTTCAAGCAGGAAGACGGTTCGGGGAGTGCGACCCTCAATATTCAAGCTGCCACCCTGGGGAGCCTGAATTATCTGGATGTCGGTGGTGGTGCTGACGTGATTAATATCGCCACCGCTGCTGGTACGACAACCGTCAATGGTGTGACTCGTATTACTACGGGTGCCGCCAGTGACACGGTGACCATTGGAACCGTGGGCACCGCATTCTTTAATGATTCGGTGTTCATTAGTTTGGCTGCCGGTAATGACACGTTGACGATCGGCGCCAATGCCGCTTCGCCCGCGTTCAGCACCGCCAACAAGTTCCAATTCGATGGTGGCGCCGGAGTTGACGTCGGTAACTTCAGCGTGCTTTCGATCGCTGACTTTACGAATCCGTTGCCCGGTAAGCTGAAATCCAAGATTACTGGCTTCGAGAACATCACCTAATTTGGTGTTCTGGAAGTTGTGAGTGAAATTGATTCTGAAGGGCGTGGGGGACTTGTTCCTCACGCCCTTCTTCGTTTTTTACAACTTCAGGGGACGAGCAATGTCTCGTTGTTGCGGTAACTCGGTTGAGCGTTCATCCGCATTTTTTCTGGTGCTAGCGACATTAGTGATAGTGGCGCCGTCGTCCAGCTTTTGGCGAAAAATGTTCGTGGTTCGCTCTGGTTAATCTCTGAGGGGTGTTGTGAGGTTTGGGTGTGTTAACTGAAGTTGGCGCTGGCCTCCGATCGGCAACCTGAGTGGATGCGCAGCCGGACTGGTTTGAGTTCGTACAAGTCTGTATTGCAGTGTTTGGTTTGCTGGAAATGTCAGGGAAATGCACGAAATTCATCGTAATCGATACTGGTGGCGTGCTGGATTGTGCGCGTTAGTCATGAGGAAGAGATCGGGTTGGGTTTTGAGGCGGTTGTTCAGTGTTGTTTGCAATGAGTGTTTTGATTGCGGTGTCTGTGTTGTGTTCGTTTCGGTCTGGTTCGCGGACGCTATCTCACTGATGGAATGGTAGTTGCGTTAATCACTGCTGCGTCTTCACCTTGGCCGGCAGAAACGCAGGCGCCTGGCGCCAGAGGGATTCGAATTTCCGTGGAAGGGTCGTTCCTCTTGTCTCAACTTCCATCCAGTTAGTACGTCATAAACCCACGGCCTACGGCCGTGCGACCCTGACAGGCTTCGCC
>JAZKFE010000062.1:0-4473 GCA_040386595.1 Planctomycetota bacterium
ATCATTGCCGCATCGCGGTCCCGCTGTCAAGAGAATTAGATGCCTGTCCTTTAATTGAATTTGGTCGTTGACACTTAAGTCACTCAATTCAGTCCGCAAAGGTGAAACGATCAAACCCCACCTCGCGCCAGATCTCGATCAATTTGCTTAGAGCGTTCGAACGTTCGTCCTGGTCTTTGTGGAGGTGGATAGTACTTTCTTCGAGCACCTGCGCGGCACCGTCGCCAAACGTGGCTTCAATTTCAGTTCGGACTTGTTTCAAATGTGGCAAGTACTGGCTCAGTGGAATCACTTCTCCGCGATGGAACATCACCGGAATTGTCGACTTTGCTGAGCCATCGGGGTTCCGATCGAGCCCTAGATGCAGTGCTAATACATATCGTTTTGGCGTAGGAACGGTGGATAATGCGGCTTGAACGGGAGAGAGAGATCGCGGAGAGGTGAGCTTCGTCTGTGGCGGTTTGGGCTCCGTTATTACGACCGGACGACCAGTTTGATCCAGCAAGCGACCACGAACATCTTCGATTTGAAGCGGAGGAATGGGAAAAGGCTGAGGTTGCTGAGGAACCACGAATTTCATGATTGTCGCCCGATCGACACACCAACCGGCTCGTGGATGTAGTAACATTTCGCCAGCCAGCACCTTCCCCGTAAATCGCCCGTGCTGATCTGTGTGGACAATGTCGTAGCCACTTCCCGCTCGGGAGTTGATGATCAGCGGCATATTGGTCATTGGCTGACCGTTCTTATGAACGACCTGCCCAACGACTGTCGCCGGCTTCTCGAGCTGCATTTCCAGAGCTACCGTTTCTCGAATTCCAATTGAAATTTGCTTCGGATGACGTAAGAAATGGGTCGCGCCCGGCTGAATATCAGTTCTGACATCAACCGTTCCGGGGGTCAACGGCACGCCAAATCGTCCCTCACGGTCAGTCGTAATCGCCTGAACCAATGGGCTGTAATTCCCCAACAATTCATCAGTCGGCCTCAGATTTATCAAAAACCGAAGGCCCTCAACTTTAGCGTTATCTGTCGAGGTAACACGGCCCTCCAGTCGCCCCACTGGCTCGGGCTGCAGAATAATAGGACGCTTAAAAGATCTTTCGCCGACTAAAGCCAGAGACTGTGTGCCTCGTTTGATTGATTCGATCTGCACTCGGGATAGACGAGTACTGGAAGCGGCGGGGAGTTTGACCAGTCCTTTGGAATCCGTTTTAACTCCTGCAAGCATTCGCAACGCTTGCGGAATTCGATAGTAAGCGATGACCGAAGCCTGATCTCCTTTGCCGACTTCCACGGCATACACTTCGGGCATCACCAAAGTCTCGACCTCCGGAGTACCGGCTTCAGCATGAACAGCGTCGCCCGCCAGGATCTGTAAGGCAACATCACTGGTTCCCGCCATAACAATCGTGACATTTTCAATCGTTTGTTTGTCCGGCGACCACGGCTTACCAGGCTGATTGACGTATCCTAGCTGATAGCCTTCGGCATGGACCCAAAGCAGAAATTGACGACGGGTCACATAGGAATCACCATACTCCACTTCGAGCTGAAACTTTCCGTCGCCGTCAGTTTGCGTCAAGCACCCGCGTTGCCCTTTCTCATCTCCGGAATCGACGATCGGCAAACAGACCGTGGCGTTGGGCACCGGCTGCTTCTGCTCATTCACGACCCGACCAGTTATTTGCAATCCGTGCTTTTCAGAAGTTTCCACAGCCACTCGCTGCCGATCCTGAATTGACGAACGCTGGATTGGCTTCTCCGCCACCGTCGCGACTTGGTCCGCAGGCTTGCTTTCGGTGGCTCCTACCTGAGTCTTCGTAGTAAATTTTTGCCAATCCCACATCACCATCGTGGCATCACGGTGCGCGGATGCCAGCGACTTGCCATCGGGAGAAAACCGCAGTGCTTCGCACTCCGAGCGAATTGGGATTCGAGCCAAAATCTGACCAGTTTGGACATTCGCAACAGAGATTGATCCCAACGTGTCGGTAAATGCGAGATGGCTTGAATCTGGCGAAAATGTCAAAACCATACCAATAAAACGTTCACATTTGATCCGATGGATAACTTCCAAAGAGTTGCGATTCCACAACTTGAGTGTGGCTTCTCGTGGACTCGATTCTACGGCGTCCTGAAGTACAGATTCGCAGGTCGCGAACCATTTATTATCTGGCGACACTTGCCACATCCACGCTCGATCAGACGTGGGTACTTGCCGTCGCTGCCGGCCCGTTGCCGCATCGAATTCATACAGTTTGCCATCGTATACCAACAACAAAGTTTCGGCATCGGCGGAGAACACTCCCTCGGGAAGTTCGCCATCTCCGTCAAATCTCTCATCCGACGACGGTAGTCCAGGTAATTTAATTTCGTGGGCAGAGAGCAGCTTGCCATTCTGAGAGTTCCACCAGCACAGCCGCAGATCATCACCCCATGTGGCAAACCGGCTTCCATCGGGAATGAACTGGACCGGGCGAAACCCGCCTAACTGACCATGTCCCGCCAACGTGAGTAACCGTTTTCCAGTCGACCGCTCCCAGACTCCGATGGTATTGTCCAATGCCGACGAAACGACCAGTTGCCCGTTCGGTGAAATCGCTAAACCTTTCACCATACAGCCGGATTCGTGGTCCAATTTCCGCGACAATTTTCCTGTCGCAACATTCCAAATCCGAACCGTGCCGTCATCGCTCGCAGAGGCAAGAGATTGAAAGTCCGGAGAGATTTTTAGCTCGAAAATCGGTCCGCTGTGGCTTTCTGGATTACGAGACTCCCGCTGATGAGTCACCAGATCCCAGAGATGCAGTTGATTATCGCTGCCTCCCCCGGCGATCCATTTCCCATCCTCAGTGATCGCAACCGTTCGTGGCTCATGACAATCAAATGAATGGACTTTTTTCCGAGTTTCAAGATCCCACAGTTCGATCGCGTTCCCCCAAGTCAGCGGCACCGCCACCATCCGACTATCGCCCGTAAAGGCCACGCCGCCATCGGGATACAACCTCTTCCCTCGCGTCTCAATCTGCCAAGCCATATCGCCGGTCTTCGCATCAAAGACGCGCACCCCATCAACTTGATGGTAGCCAACCACGAACCACCGACCATCCGGCGAATACTTCACGGTGAGGGGACGATCATTCCGCTGACGTGCGAGTTCGCGCGGCGGCTCATCCGTCTTCCAATTCCAAATCAGTGATTTTTTTCCCCCCAAGACGACTAGCGTTTCGCCATCGGGAGAAAAGGCCGCCGATTGGACGGACAACTCCGACCAGGAAGGTTTCGCAATTTCCGCTCCAGTCTCAAGATTCCACAACTTTATTCCGTCCGTTTGATTTCCGGCTACCAAAAACTTCTTATCGAGACTGACGCTCAGAGCCGGAAATTCACCACGCATCTCTTTCCATCTCAGCGTTTTCCGTTGACCTGTTTCAGTGTCAATAACTAGCAACCGGCAATTGCGATCAACATCGCTGATGGTGGGGTTGCACATACCGAATACGATCAACTTGCGGTCTTCGGATACCGCCATTTTCAGAACATGACCTTTGCCGGGATCGACTCGTGGCGCTGCGATTGCGCGACCCGACTCACGATCCAACACCGTCATATGCTCATCAGCGTTGACGTAAATTTGCTGTCCATCCGCCGAGAATGCCACAGTCTTGCGGAACCATCCTGGTACGCGAAAGCGAGACGTTCCAAACTGTTGTTGAGCACCTTGCGGCAACTCTTCCGATGTGACGAAAGTCAGCGGTTTCGATTGCAGAAGAGCGTTCTCTGGAGACTGCGGTTCAGATTTCGTCGACTTCTGCGGGATGCCGTCTGAGGCGACACTCCAACCGACGCGTGTTGTGCTCCAGGCCACGATCAGGCACATCGCGGAGAGGGCCAGCGCCGGCCAACGGTGTTGAACATGTATGTGGGACTGGGTGGTATCGCCCAGCAATCGAGCAATGCGCTGACGCAACATGGAAGGTTGACCGGTAGCGAGGAGACTCACGGCTGAAACGGCAGGGTGGACAGTCGACTTGCGACTGAGCTCTGCGACATAGAGCAGAGATTGTGCATACTCGAGCGGCACACTGCCGCATTTGATCACTAAATCGTCGCAACACAGCTCGCGTTCAATCCGAATGCGGCGCGACAACCACCAAATGGCGGGATGGAAAAAGAGCGTCGATTCCACCAGCCGCTGCAAGAGATTCACGAGTTGATCATACCGCCGCAAATGAGCCAACTCGTGGGCGAGTATCGCTTCGATCTGTTCCGGCGCCAGTCCGCTCGTTAGCGTCAAAGGGAGTAAAATCGCAGGCTTAATGATCCCGATCACAGTGGGTACGGCGACTCGTTCGCAATAGAACAGAACGGGCACAATTTTCAACCCGAGCAATTTTGCCTGACGTCGCAAGCTGTCCAACAACGCGGACTCCAGGACGGGCGTCGAGCGATGCCGCAAACGCCAACCGC
>JAZKFE010000063.1:0-2400 GCA_040386595.1 Planctomycetota bacterium
GATTTTGATGCCGAGTCCCGCCGAATCTGCTTCAGATGCCCCGCCCCCGCCCGCTGCCGGAGATAGTCCGTCTACGACACCGGCTGCGAATGAAAGTCAAGCTAAGTTGTCCTCCAGCCGCAATTATTACACCGCGGTGAATCAGATCCTGGACGATCTGGAAGCGATGTCCAAAAAGAGCGTGAACTACAATCGGACCGCAGTCTGGCACGAAAACTATGCCAAGAAGATTGATGAGCTACCAATCCGCGGTGTGGATCCCGATTTGCTGACCTGGGCCACAAGCGTCAGTTCGAATCTGCGAGCGTTGGCCGTTTCACTCCGTGGAGTGCCCATTACCGTCAACATGTTGCAAGGCGGTCTGTCCTATAACGTTCAATATCAACCCGCCGGCTACCGTAGCTCGAACTACAGTATCTGGGGCACCGTGGCCTGGCAGCCGGAATATGTGAACGTCGAGACAAATCAAAGTCAGATTCGGGCTCAGCAAGCACAGGCGATCGCCGCCGGGGCCATGCAACGCGAACAAGTATGGCAGTTGCTGTTAAGTGACCGCCAGCAGGTACGCATTAAGATGCAGTCGAAGTTCGGACGTGATTTCAGTGCCCCGCGTCCGTAGAGATACCCAAAACGTTTCAAATCAATATCGGGTGACACGCGACTTTTTCAGGTTGCGTGTCACCCGTTTTGCTTTTCAGGGACAAGGACCTTGGTGTCTGCCGTGTCTTGGGGGACTTCGTTTCGGAGTGATTCACCACGGAGACACGGAGAGCACGGAGATTTGGAACGAACGACCTACCGAGAATGATTCAGAAAGAGTTCTTTAGCCACGATGGATCAGGAGATTTCGACATTGGACATTCGTCATTGATTCGTCATTCGGGCTTAGTCATTCGTCATTTCCCGGCCCCGCCGGCACGCGTTTACCGCGTCTGCCCCCAAGCCCACTTGAACAAATTGCGGGTATCCAAGTAGCGATTGTCGCTGGATGTGGCACCCAGAACCACGACGATCAGTTTGCGATTCTGGTACTCCCCGGCAGAGATCAGGCAGCTGCCGGCGGCATTGGTCGTTCCGGTCTTTAAGCCCTGATATCCTTCAATTTGTAGCAGTTCGTTGGTGTTCTTCCAGACGATATTCCGTTGATAACCTTCCGGCCCTTGCAGCTGGCTGCCGTGTTGTCGTGCGTTGGCCGCATCGCGTAGCAACTGATATTTGGAAGCCGCAGCCGCAATGCGAACCAGGTCGCTGGCGGAGGAATAATGAGGCTTCGAGGGGAGTCCGTGAGGGTTCGTGAAATGGGTGTTCTTGAGTCCCAGTTTCTCCGCTGTGCGGTTCATTTCGGCGACAAATTTGAGGAGCGCATCTTGGGTCTTCGGCAGGTCTTCCGGCGGAGCGCAACGTCCTCCAAAATGTTCTGCCAAGGCCACTGCGGCATCGTTTCCTGAGGGGAGCATCAAGCCGTAAAAAATCTCCCGTACCGAAATGCGTTCGCCCGCGTGGATTCCCGATGACGTGCCTCCGGTCCGATCTGCCCGATGAGAAAACTCAATCAGCTCATCGAGTCGCTTGGGATCGTTGCCACAGAGATTTAAGGCCACCAGTGCCGTCATGACTTTTGTCGTGCTGGCGATCGGCAGACGCTCGTCCCCCTGGCTTTGAAAGAGGACCTGGCCCGTTGTCTGATCACCAATGGCCCAGGCTTTCGCCGACACGATGGGCGGCCCGGTCACGGGATCGCGAGCCTTCTTCGGCAAGACCTCAGCGTTGACGATTTTTGGGTCGGGGACTGACGAGCGATCTGGAACCAGCGGAGCGATGGCGCGCCAGGTTTCCGCCGCGACGATGCCGGTCGCTGCTAGGTTCTTGTCCTTCTGCAAACGAATCACGGCGTTCTGGGTCGTGGTGCCGAAATCGCCGTCCGTTGCCAGTTTTGGCGAGGGCTTCAGGCGGACATTCAGAGTCCGTTGCAGGGTTTGTACGAGTTCACCCGACGAGCCCAATTGCAGGACTTGCGGGTCCGAGTCATCGGTCGGAACATCCGAATTGAAGTAGTCATAGGCGGCCCGGGCAATATTGGCACACAGGACATTGCCCGCATTTTCCGGGACCCATCGCTGATCTTTGTTGTGGCTGGTCAGCACGCACAGGGCGATGGTTCCGTTGGGAGTCTCCAACAGCCCCGCGTCAGTTCTCACCGCCCCGACCGAGCCTGTCTTGTGAGCCAGCTTGCTTCCCGTGGGAAGATCCGCCGCGAACTTCTCGCGGTCTTCGCACGTCAGTAGATGAGCCAGCATGGCCTCACTGGCTGCCGCACTGACGAGCTCGCGGCGATGCAGCGATTCCAACAATTTCAGCATGTCTGAGGCGGTCGTACTTCCCAGTCCGAACTGCTGGCTG
>JAZKFE010000064.1:0-11549 GCA_040386595.1 Planctomycetota bacterium
GAGCCGAAAGACTTAGCGGTTCGGCAGGAGCCTCACCCTCCCAGAATCCTTTACACGTTAATTACTCAGTCACGGTTTTGGCGGTCTTCTTCGCAGCTGCCTTTTTCGTAGCCGCTTTCTTCTTGGGAGCGTCGGTCTTTTTCGCGGCGCTGGCTACCGATTTCTTGGCTCCGCGACCCTTCTTCTTGGCCGGGCCCTTGGCGAGCCGTTCGGCCAACCACGAAAGGGCTTCGTCCATCGTGACTTGCTCGATTTCCTTCTCTTTGGGAATCGTGGCGTTGTTATCGCCGTGCTTCACATAGGGACCGTAGCGACCTTCAAAAATCGAGATCGGCTGACCATCGGTCGGATGGTTGCCCAATTCTTTCAAGGGAGTTGCCGCAGCGCGACCCTTCACTTGTTTGAGCAACTCGACAGCCTGGTCCATGGTGATCGTCAGAACGCTTTGTTCTTTCGGAATCGCCTTGTACTTCTTGTCGTGGAGCACATAAGGGCCGTACATGCCGACGCCCGCGTTGACCACTTTGCCCGTTTCGGGATGTTTTCCCAAGCTGCGTGGCAGGTTGATCAGATCGACGGCTGTCTGGAACGTCAAATCGTGCATCGGAATATTTTTGGGAACCGACACTCGTTTAGGTTTGGGCTCACCATCAACGACTTGTCCCAGCTGCAAGTACGTCCCGTACGGCCCCGTCATCACGTAGATCGGCTTACCGGTTTCGGGGTCTTCACCCAGGGCCTGGGGGCCTTGTTGCTTGCGGAGAATCAGATCTTCGACGATCTCATTCGAGATATCGGCCGGAGTCAGATCTGCCGGCAGTGAAGCCTTCAGTGTCTCTTCCCCGTCTTGACGTTCGGCGTAGGCACCGAAGCGGCCAATTCGGATTTTCGAAGTCAGTCCTTCGAACTCCAACGTGCAAGCCGTGCGCGGGTCAATTTCTTCTTCGTGCTGTTTGACCTGATTTTCGAGGCCATTGACGTCCGAGAAGAATGCCTTCAGATAGGGAAGACGCTCGGCTTCGCCTAGGGCGATATCGTCGAGCGTTTGTTCCATCTTGGCGGTGAATGCCAGATCGACCAGCTGCGGAAAATGTGTTTCCAGCAGTTTCGTCACAGCCATGGCGGTGAAGGTGGGAATGAGTTGATTTCCCGTTTTCACTGCATAGTTACGATCTTGGATCGTGCTGATGATGCTGGCGTAGGTACTTGGACGGCCAATGCCTTCGGCTTCCAAGGTCCGCACCAGCGTGGCTTCCGTGAAGCGTGCGGGGGGCTTGGTTTCGTGGCCGACCGAATCGAGTTGCGTGCAGCCGAGCTTTTCTTTTTCCTTCAATGGAGGCAACGCGGCTTCTTGATCGTCCAGTGCGGCTTCGGGATCGTCGACACCTTCGACATAAGCGCGGAAGAAGCCGGGGAACTCGACGTGCCGGCCGGTTGCGCGGAATTCCGCGTCGCCGACGCTGATGACGGCCGTCATGAACTGCAAGCGGGCTTCGGCCATTTGAGACGCGACAGTTCGCATCCAAATCAGCGAATAGAGCCGGGCTTCACGAGCTCCCAGCCCCAATTCATCGGCAGTCTTCATTTCCGTACCGGCGGGGCGAATGGCTTCGTGTGCCTCCTGGGCCCCCTTCGATTTGGTCGTGTACTGCCGCGGTTCGGGGCTCAGGTACGCGTCGCCATAGCGATCCTTCACACAGCCCCGCGAGGCGGTAATGGCCTCGTTGGACAAGTGCACTGAATCGGTACGCATGTAGGTGATGTAACCGTCTTCATACAGCCGCTGGGCAATCTGCATCGTCTCACGAGCGGAGAGCCCCAGCTTACGGTTGGCTTCCTGTTGCAGCGTACTGGTGGTGAACGGCGGGTAAGGCCGGCGCACCTGTTGCCGCTGCTCGAGCGACGCGACTTGCCATGGCCCGGTTTGCAGACGTTCCTGCAGACTGCGAGCGGTCGTTTCGTCCAGCAACAGGACGTCGGCATCGGCCTTCAGTCGGCCAGTGGTTTCATCGAAATCCTTGCCTGCGGCGACTTTGCGACCGCTGACGGTGGCCAGTTCGGCGGTGAACTTGGCTTTTTCGGCCGTTTCCAGCTGAGCCTTCAGATCCCAGTAGGTTCCCTTTTTGAACGCCAGGCGTTCGAGTTCCCGGGTGACCAGCAGGCGCACGGCGACCGACTGCACGCGGCCGGCGGACAGCTTGGGGGCGATCTTTTTCCACAGCAAGGGGCTGAGGGTATAGCCATACAGACGGTCGACGACGCGTCGCGTTTCTTGGGCAGCGACCAGATTTTCGTCAATGGTCCGCGGATTGGCGATCGCTTCCTGGATCGCTTCCTTCGTGATTTCCGAGAACACCATCCGCTTGACTGGCAATTTGGATTGAGGATCCAGTAACCGCTTCAGGTGCCAGCCAATGCTTTCTCCCTCGCGGTCCTCGTCAGTCGCGATGATAAGGTCGTCGGCGAGTTTCAGCGCGGCCTTCAGTTCGCGAACCGTTTTTTCCTTTTCTTTGGGGACCACATAGTACGGTTCAAAGTCGTTGTCGACGTTGACCCCGAGCTTGGTCCACGGCTGGGCCTTCTTGACGTCGTCAGGAATTTGATCGGCCCCCTGAGGCAGATCGCAGACGTGCCCCATGCTGGCCAGAACGGTGTAGTCCGATCCGAGAAAACTATTGATTTTCTTGGCTTTGGCCGGTGATTCCACGATCACCAAACCCTTGACTTTCTTGTTCGCCACTAGCGAAACTCCCCCCGCGTGTGACGTCCTTGGAACTGTTCCAAGTCGCCGCCGCATCCGTGTTATTCAGTAATTCCATGACCAGCCACCGAAAGGCGGCCGGTTGGTCGAAAGTCGTTCTGGTCCAAAACGTCTCTTCCGCGAACAGGTCTCAAGACGCGTCTTGTCCTGACTCTCTTTGCAGGTAGACAGGTGATTTTTCGACGGGTTCGTGGCTCGGATGAGTTTCAATTTGACTTGGCGTCGGGCCGATTGGAATGACCAGTCGGCTTGTTAGTCTTGCTAGAGAAATCATCCCAGCTACAATCGGCGCCGCGACTTCGGACGCGAAAGATCCAGCTAGGGATACCGGATGTTTCTCCGCTCTGTCAAGTCGGCTCCCAGAGATCACAGCGGCCAAAGCAATAATATTGTCGGCGCAACTTGCGGTAATTCAAGGCTTTGGAGAACATGTACGGCAATGGGTTAGGCACGGCTGCCTGGCCCTGTCAGTGTCAGGCTGATCAGCCTCACCTACCCATTTGCAGCAGAGAACCTTCGACTCAGGATTTCGGTGATGAAGCACTCCCCATTTGCATTTTTTCGCAAGTATCAACGGGTTGGGATGGTCGCGCTGACCGTTATGGCGATGTTTTCGTTCGTGTTTATGGACGCGTTTACGAATCGCGGTGGCGGTGGTAATGCTCGAGCTGGGCAAGTCGCCGTCAAGATTGCCGGTGGCAATTTGACCGATGCCGCCTTGAGCGACCTGCGGTCCAAACGCGGGGCGATCAATGAATTTATTCAGCGGATCATCGTGACCGCTCACACCGCTGACGAGAAAGACAAGCCCTCGGATCAGGCACTCAACGGACTCGTCCAAAACAACATGTTTGGAATCGAGTGGTATCCGGGATACGGCGAGCTGAATTCGGACCAAGTGGTGATTTGGGGCCATATTATGCGCCTCGAAGCCAACCGCCTGGGACTGGTTGTGACCGATCCCATGGTGACGTCGTATATCACGCGGATGACCAACAACAAGTTGACTCCCGAGCAATTTCGAGAAGCTCTGGCGTCGATCAATGTTCGCGAGAAGGAACTCTACGACATGTTCCGCGAGGAGTTGCTAGCCCGCAACGCGTGGAGCATTACCCGTCCGTTGATTGATCAGACTCCCGAGCAATATTGGGATTACTACCGTCGGATGAATGTCCGCCAGAATCTGGAAGTCGCGGCCTTGCCGGTCAGCGAATTCGCCAAGGAAGTCAAAGATCCTGGCGACTCGGTACTGATTCCGTTCTTCGAAGCCCACAAGCTGCGTTTCCCCGGACAGGGTTTGGATTCTTGGGTTCCCGGTTTCCGGCAGCCCGATAAGGTTCGCGTTCAATATTTGAGCGCCAGCTATGACGACGTGGAGAAGACGATTCCCGCCGTCAGCGACAAGGACATCGTGGAATTCTACGAAAAGAACAAAGACACGCTGTACCGCGAATTGGAAAAGCCGGAAGCTGCTGGAACGGGTGATGCTGCACCGCTGACCCCAGAATTGGCTCCGGAAAGTCCCGCCGCCCCGGCCTTGCCCGAAAGCGACAAGCCCAAGGCTGACGCCCCGGCGAAGGATGCTGCAGATAAGCCGGCTGACAAGCCCGCCGAAGCCAAACCCGCTGAGGAAAAGCCGGCCGCTGACAAACCTGCTGCTGAAGAAAAACCCGCTGAAGAGAAGAAGGCGGAACCCGAAGCTCCGAAGGCCGAAGAAAAGCCCGCCGAAGAAAAGAAGGCCGAGAAATCTTGCGAAGACCAGCCGGCTCCCGCGAAGGAAGCTGCTGCTGAAGAGAAGCCTGCAACGGAAAAAGCTGCAGAAGAAAAGCCTGCTGAAAACAAGCCGGAAGACGCCAAACCAGCCGAAGCCAAGCCTGCGGAATCGAAGCCTGCTGAAGAAAAACCGGCTGCTGAGAAAGCCGCCGAAGAGAAGCCCGCTGCTGGTGATAAGCCTGCAACGGACAAACCCGCTGCAGACGCTCCGGTGCTGGAGAAGGCCCCCGTCAAGTATCAGCCCTTGACCCCCGAGCTGAAAGAAAACATCGGCGAAGAGCTGCTGCGTCAGCGAACTCAGGAAGCGTTGAAGAAGCGCTGTGTGGACGCGATTCAGGAATTGGAAGACCGAAAACTGCGTTACAACATGCCCGTTGCCGTGGCTGGGAATAAAGCCTACGTCGATTTCGACGAAGATGGAGAGCTCGATGCGGATGAGCCGTGGGTGGAATCCAAAGAGAAGCTGGATCCCGAGGCCATCGAGAAGATCGACGCGAAGATTACGACTGAGTTGAAGCTGAAGGTGATCAGCATTGCCGGGAATGACCTTAAGGCTCTTGGCAAGAAGTTGGGACTGAAGTTTTCCGAAACTGGCTTGCTGTCGGGACAAGAAATTGAAGACACGCCGGGTTTGGGCAAGGTCATTGACGAAGGTGATAACCCCTTCCAACCCAGTGGCGCCGGTCGCATCTTGAATGTGCTGTTCGGTAAAGAGCAGTTGTATAACGCCGAAATGGGCAAGGATTCTGAGACTCAGGATACCTATGTGTATTGGAAGACTGAGCAAGTTAAGTCACACGTTCCCAAGTTCACCGACGACGGTATCAAGGACTCTGTCCTCGCCGCCTGGAAACTGCAGGAAGCTTATCCCATCGCCGTCAAGCGAGCGGAAGAGTTGGCCAAGCTGGCTGCTAGTCAGCCCAAGCTGGAAGTCGCATTGAAAGATCAAACTGTCACCAGCGGCAAAGATGCGCTGCCGGTGCTGGTCCATGAAACGGCTGACTTCAGCTGGATGACGCCGGGTACGCCGACCCCCAACAGCATGTTTGCGGCACCCGCCCCGAGCTTGTCGACGGTGGCATTTGTCGAAGACGCCGGCGAACGGTTTATGCAGGTTGCCTGCGAAGAACTGGCCGTGGGCCAATCGGGCGTGGCCCCGAATCGCGATCACAGCATTGTGTATGTGGTTCGAGTCATTCACCGTGAACCCAAACCAGGCGAAGAAACCGATCGCTTGCGTGAAACGTTCATGAAAGAACGCCTGTTCGGAATCGTGCAATTCAACATTCCCAGCGTCTATACCCACATTGCGAATCAAGATCGCGGGAAGCTGGACTACGAATGGATGGAATCGCTGAAGAAGAAGTACCACGTCGCCTTCGCCGATGAAGAGAAGATGTTTTAGTCTGTTCTCGTGGTGATAAGACGACAGCCAATAATGTCACTCCTCGTCCCCGAGTTGTCGGGGCGGGGAGTGTTCTGGTTGGCTCTGCAGATTGATGTTTTTGAATTTCACTCCTCGCACGACATCTCAATGCCATGGCTGATCGCGACTACTCCAGTTATCAAAAGAAGATCATTTCGCGGTTCTATGACAATCGCGAACAAATGGATGAGCAACGGCTCTGTGAGCTGGTGACCAATCTGTTTTTGGCAACGGGCAAGAAGCGGGCCAATTTTTGGATCACGGCTCGGGATGCAATGGAACGCATGGACGTTCCCCAAAGTCGGATTGATCACATCGTCACCAGCGATGATCCGGCCTTGCTGGCGGAAGTCGTGAAAGACCTGCAAGCGGGGAAGATTCCGAAAATTCCCAAGAAACCCTGATTTTGAAGCGGGAGCGTGTCGTCACCAGACATGGTCGCGTGCACGAGTCTCCGATGCTAAAGCCAAATCGCCCGCCTGCTGCCTGCAGACGGGCGATTTGGCTTTCTACTTATTGTAGACAATCCTTATACTTATTGTCGACAATTTGATGGCGTGTTCGTTGCGGCGGTCACGGAGCGAATGATCTCACAGGGGCAGTGTCGAGAATATTGTCCGCCCGATCGTGATGAGACTTTCTCAATCAGACCGCCGCGAGTAAAACCATTCGACGATCGCCGTTTGCGATCTCAATCCTTACGAATCCAATTCACGGGTCGCACGTATGAAGATTACCAGTGTCACTGTTTGTCCGCTGATCGGGGGGACTGTCGACGGAGGCTGGCCGCAAGGGCATGAGCCGCAGGAGAATCTGCATACCCTGGTTCAAGTCACCACCGATACCGGGCTGACCGGGGCCGGCAGCGTATTTACCTCGGGGCAATTGGTCGCCGGTGCGGTCGAACTGTTGTGGCCGTTGTTGAAGAACGAATCGGCGGTCGAACCAGAACGCGTGAGCGAGAAGCTCCGTCAGTCGAGTTTCTGGCAGGGACGTGGCGGCTCGGTGGAGCATGCCATCAGCGGCATCGATATCGCCTTGTGGGACCTGTTCGGTCTGGCTTGCGGTCAACCCGTCTCCCGCTTGCTGGGTGGCAACTACCGGCAGCGGATTAAGCCCTACGGTTCGATGTTGTTTGACGAACCCGAAGCGCTGGCTCGTTCATTGGAAGCGACTGTGGCTCGTGGCTTCAAAGCGATCAAGCTCGGTTGGCGTCCATTCGGGCGTCGCAATCGCAAGTTCGACGAATTGCTGGTGAAGACGGCTCGCGAAACGGTGGGCGAAGACGTCGATCTGATGGTGGATGCCGGCGGGAGCGAGCAGTTCTGGCCGCACGGCGTCAACTGGGCTCGGAACACGGCCCATATGTTGGCGGACTACAACATCGTCTGGTTCGAAGAGCCGCTGCCGCCGGATGACATTGAAGGCTATATCGAGCTGACTCGGACGTCGCCGGTGCCGATCGCCGGGTGCGAAGTGCTGACTCGGCGGCAGTCGTTCATGCCCTGGCTGGAACGCCGCGCGGTCGACATCGTGCAGCCCGACGTCACCAAGAACGGGGGATTGACCGAGTCTCGCCGCATCGCCTGGATGGCCCACGATCACAACATTCAGGTCGTCTCACACGGTTGGAACACGGCCATCGGGTTGGCCGCCGACTTGCAGCTGGCTGCGGCGATTCCGGTGGCTCGCTATGTTGAGCACCTGACCCCGTGCGTCTATATCGAAGACCTGACCAACGAGCCCTTCATCATCGACAGCGAAGGTTTTCTAGAGATCCCGACCCGACCCGGTCTGGGAGTCACTCTGAATCCTGAAAAGCTGGCGAAGTACAGCCCCGTGAATCGTCGCACGACTTTTAAGGTGTAGTTGAGCTCCGAGTGCACGGAGCCGTCGTGGAAAGTAGCGGGATTCTGATGAGTTCCGCTACTTTCGTTTCCGGGCTGCCCATCTTGCCTGGATTTCCTCGGATTGACGGAATCTGGCAACCGGTTTATATAGCCCCGGTGATTTCTGAGGTCGGCCAGGAAGCCAATGCCATGTCGAGCCCCGCAACTTCGTCTGCAGATGCTGTCGACCAAGTGGTGGAGCCGGCAGAAATTCAACTGACGATTGAGCTTGGCCGGACTTCATTGGAGCAGGTGATTGCCCAGCAACTTCGTCCTGGTGCCTTGATTGCTCTGGATGAATTTGCGAACGATCCCGTCGCCATTTATCGTGGTGAAAAACTGGTCGGGCGGGGGGAAGTGTTGTTGATTGATGGTCAGTTGGGGGTCCGTATCACCGAACTGTTTATTCCCAATGCGGAGACCTGTGTCTAATGTCGCGAGTTAGACGTCTCGTTGATGACCGTGCATGGTCTCGTTCGGTGGTACAGAGAGCCTGAGATCGCACCAAGTGCGGAAGGATTCGCCTCGTGTCGCGCTGGCAAGGAAGCTGGCTGGTGTGGGCTTGGTTGTTGCTGCCGGGATTGGCCTGGGGGCAGGAGCCATTACTGATTCCCCGCGCCCAGGACGCGTCTGAAACGGCGGCCTTCGACGCACCACTCAAGCTGGGCCGGGCCCCGAACTCCTCGCGTGGATCGGCCACCAGCCTCACGAAGTCCTCATCTCCTTGGGGCACCATTGGCAGTCTGTTTCTGGTCTTGGGAATCATTGCGGTTGCGGCCTATTTGTTTTCCAAGCATGGTAAGCGGCTGCCCGGGATGTTGCCGGCGGATGTGGTGCAGGTGCTTGGTAAACGCTACATCGACTCACGAAATAGTCTGCAACTGATTCGTTGTGGATCCAAAATACTGGTCGTTGCCAATTCGACTCAGCACGGCCTGACCACACTGACCGAGATCACCGATCCGGTGGAAGTGGAACAGCTGACCGGCCAATGTTTGACGTCGTCAGCCGGCACGCCACCGCCCACGCCGCATCTGGCCAACCTGTCACGCAATCCTCTCGGCTCTGTGGGCCCGGGAGGCCCTCGTGTTTAATCCAGGTTCGCGATGCCGGCAGTGGTTGCAAGCCGCATGGTCCGCAGTACGCCACTCCACCGCCAAACCGCGGTTGCCGCGAGTCTCCAGTCGCTGGTTGATGCCCACGGCGGTCGTGGTGTTTTTGTCGTTGGCTTGCGGGCAGCTCTGGTGGCCGCGATCGGTGACGGCTCAATCCCCGCCCAATGGAGCGCGGGTGCAAAAGAGTCGCTATCAGAATGGCCCCAGTAAGCCCAACACGGGGACCTTACGAGCAGACTTCAACGCCGAGCCGCGCGGCAATCCGCCGGACGATCGGTTCGATGAGCCGGCGCCTCAGCGACAGCCTACAAAGCCTGCCGGGTTGCCGTCACAGTTGCTGCCGGGCATGCCCAATCTGAATGTCGATCAGTTTGTTTCGCCACAGGGATTGTCGTCCAGCATTAATGTCTGGCTGGCCGTCACCGTGCTGAGCCTGGCTCCCGCCATTCTGATGATGTCGACCTGTTTTGTGCGGTTCATTGTGGTGCTCAGCCTGCTGCGGCAAGCATTGGGAACACCCAATCTCCCCCCGAATCAGGTCCTGATGGGTTTGAGCCTATTCCTGACGTTGCTGGTCATGGCACCGGTGTGGAATGAAAGCTATCAGCAGGGAATTCGACCTTATACCGATCCGCCGCCGGGGGCGTCACGGCCTGCGTTCCCCGTCGTATTTGAAAACACAGTGCGGCCGTTACGCCGGTTCATGAGTCAGCAGATTGATCGGGCCCACAACCCGGACGCGGTGTGGATGTTCGTGGAATACCAGCGACCGCCGGCCGGTTCGATTGATGCCGAAAACTGGCAAGAGCCGGAGACTTATGACGATGTCTCGTTGACGGTTCTGTTGCCGGCTTACCTATTGAGCGAACTGAAGACCGCCTTTTTGATCGGTTTTCAGATCTATCTGCCGTTCCTGATTATCGACCTGGTGGTGGCTGCGGTCTTGATGAGCATGGGGCTGTCGATGTTGCCGCCGACACAGATTTCGTTGCCGTTCAAGTTACTGTTGTTTGTGATGATTGATGGCTGGACGCTGACCGTGGGCATGTTGATTGAAAGCGTGCGTGCGATCTAGTTGGCATCGTTTGTCATAGTCGTTGTTCGCTCTGCGAACATAACGCCTTCGCAGTGGACGTGCGGCAAAAAAGTTGAGTTTGGAAATTAAGAGAGACTCGCTACTGCGACCACGTTCTGTTCGCGGAGCGAACAACGACTATGAAAGACCGTCATGGGTGCCGATCAGGCTATTGAACTCGCGCGACAGGCACTGCTGGTGGCCCTGGTCCTGGCGGCTCCGGTGCTGTGCGTGGCGTTGCTGATCGGATTGGTGACGAGTGCCCTGCAGACGGCGACGCAAATGCACGATCAGACCCTCAGCTTCGTGCCGCGATTGGTGATTGTCGTGCTGGTGGCGTTGCTGACCTTGCCCTGGGGTTTGGAAATGCTCGTCGACTATTCATCCGAGTTGTTTCGCAATATCCCCTCCACCCTGTAGTTGTTGCTGATTCTTCGATTCCTGCTGCGTTGCAAGTGACCCATGCCATCCGCCCTGGAAAATTCGTTTGCGGATGCCTCACTGCTGGCCTACGGGCTGGCCATGTCGGGATTGCTGGCGGACTATTTTTTAGTCGGCTGCAGGTTGCTGGGGTTGTTGGTGACGTTGCCCGGTTGCAATCTTTCGACCGTTCCCTGGCAGTTGCGATGTCTGCTGCTGGTGGTGATGGCCGGAATGATCACGCCCAATGTTTCGTTGTCGGCGCGACCAGCACTGCGGCCCGCTGAGCCGTTGTCGACTCAGATGGCGGAGAACTCCATTCGACCCGTCGTGCATGAGGATCGCATCTCAATTGATACGCGAGAGGTCGACCGTTCTTCGTCGTTAAGTCGCTCGCTTCGAACGACGAATAGTCCGGCTTCGATCCTCGCGTTGATTGGTTTGGCGGCGAGTGAACTTTGCTTGGGGGCGTTGTTGGGGATCGGTGCCAGTTTGATCGTTCAAGGGTTCCGCATGGCGGGGCAATTGATCGATCAACAGACCGGATTGGGATTGGTCGCAGCGTCAGGAATCGACGGCGAGGATGGTGGCTCGGCCATGGGCGAATTGCTGTTCTGGGTGGGCAATCTGCTGCTGATTGTGTTGGGCGGGCACCTGTTGCTGGTGTCGACATTGCTCGAAACCTTCCGCACATTTCCGCCTGGTTGCGGTGGTGCTCCGTTGGATCTGCTTCCCGTTTCGTCGCAATTGATTCAGCGGTCGCTCAGTCTGGCGTTGCAGTTATCGGCCCCCGTGCTGGCGATTCAGATTTTAGTGGGATTGGTGATCGTACACGCCAGCAGCGTGGCGCCCCAATTTCAGAATGTGGGGACCAGCAGCATCTTAAGAATTGCGATCGCCCTGGGAGTGTTAACGCTGGCCCTAACGGGAACCACCGAGCGTCTGATTGAATTGATCCCAGAGACGCAGCAGATGATTCTTCAAGCCATTCAGGCGACACGAGGACCGGGATAAAGTTGATGTAGATGGAGTTGGTTTTAGGTAGATGAATCAGTCACGTCCTTGAGATGTTTTAGTTATGGCATTTGCG
>JAZKFE010000065.1:0-1480 GCA_040386595.1 Planctomycetota bacterium
GATTTTTGCGACTAAAAAGTAGGGTAATCCTAAGGCAGGAATGCCCATCCTACAACATCTTTTTTACGTGTTTTGCTTGATTTTTTAGAGCCGGGGCCGGGCGTCCCAATTTTGTAATTTGAAGGCTCGACCCCAGACAACTTTAAGGTCGCACCTGACTTAAATGTCTCTATAGAATCTGAACATCCGCAGCCCCGCTGCAACTCCATTTCATATCGATAGTTTTCGCGTTCAAGAATGAAAGAGTCTCGTATGTCGATGCCCGTGCCTCCCGCTCTGGATCCGCCGCGTCGCATTCTGATGGGACCTGGTCCCAGTGATACACATCCTCGCGTTTTGGCGGCGTTGGGAGCCCCGACCGTGGGGCATCTCGATCCCTACTTCTTGCAGGTGATGGACGACAGCCAGAAGATGCTGCGCGAAGTCTTTCGTACCAAGAACGAACTGACATTGGCCGTCAGCGGTACCGGCAGCAGCGGTATGGAAGCCTGTGTCGTGAATCTGATCGAACCCGGCGACCGTATGGTGGTGTGCGTCAACGGTGTGTTCGGCGGACGCATGGCCGACGTGGCCGAACGAGCCGGCGCAATCGTGACCAAGATTGAACGCCCCTACGGCGAAATCATTTCTGCCGATGAAGTTGCCGCGGTGGTGAAGCAAGTCTCGCCGAAGGTGTTTGGCATCGTCCATGCCGAGACCTCGACAGGTGCCTGGCAGCCGCTGCCCGAAATTTCGAAGATCGTGCATGATGCCGGCGCTTTGATGCTGGTGGATACGGTGACTTCGCTGGGTGGCGTGCCGTTGGAAGTCGATGCCTGGGAGCTCGATGCCGTATATAGCGGGACGCAGAAGTGTCTCAGCTGTCCGCCGGGGTTGTCGCCCGTCACGTTCAGCCCGCGAGCCCTCGCGGCGATGGATGCTCGCAAGACGAAGGTGGCCAGCTGGTACCTCGACATGTCGATGGTCCGAAATTACTGGGGTCAGCAGCGTGCCTATCATCACACGGCTCCGATCAACATGAACTATGCCCTGCGCGAAGCGTTGCGGCTGGTGTTGGAAGAAGGGCTGGAAAATCGCCACGCCCGGCATATGAAAAATCACTTGGCGTTTAAGGCCGGCATTGAAGCGATGGGCTTGAAATACGCCGTTCCGGCGAGTCACTGCCTGCCGATGCTGAATGCGATTCAAATTCCCGACGGCGTGAACGATGTCGCCGTGCGGTCTCAGTTGCTGAACGAGTTCGGTATCGAAATTGGTGGCGGACTGGGCTCGATGAAGGGCAAAGTCTGGCGCGTGGGGTTAATGGGTGAAACCAGCAGCCAACGCAATGTGTTGATTGGTTTGGCGGCATTGGAAAAATGTCTGTTGGACCAAGGCCAGAAGCCGTCCCCCGGTGCCGGAGTTGCCGGAGCGATTGCAGCCTACCGTTAAGGGCGAAGCCCATAGTCGTTGTTTAGTCGTTGTTCGCTCCGCGAACATA
>JAZKFE010000065.1:1490-5866 GCA_040386595.1 Planctomycetota bacterium
CAGCCGCAGTAGCGAGTCTGAGTAAGTCGTAGCCTTCCACTTTTTATCCAACCGGCTACTGCGTCCACGTTATGTTCACGGAGCGAACAACGACTATGGCAGCGACTATCAGCGGCCACCCCTCCCGTCAGCCGAGTCTGTTCCTCCGTTTTTGATTTGGATGTTCCATGTCAGTCGATGCTTCGGGGCAATTTCCGTCAGTTCGCTTACGACGTTTGCGATCTCATTCGCAGCTGCGAGAACTCGTCCGCGAAACGAAACTCGACGCGGGGGACTTCATCCTGCCGTTGTTTATCCGGCATGGCCAAGGGCAACGGCTGCCCATTGCGTCGATGCCGGGGCAGTCGCAGCTGACGGTCGATTTGTTGCGGGATGAGATTGCCGAAATCGAATCGTTGGGGATTCCGGCAATCATTCTGTTCGGGATTCCCGAGCACAAAGACGACGTGGGCAGTGATGCGTATTCTGACAGCGGCATCATTCAACAAGCGGTGCGTGAGATTAAGCGGCTCGGTTCGAAGCTGCTGGTGATGACCGACGTCTGCTTCTGTGAATTCACCGACCATGGGCATTGCGGCATCATTAGTCATCGCCATGGTCAGCCCGATGTGGATAACGATCAGACATTGGAAATTCTGGTCAAAGAGGCCGTCAGTCATGCCCAGGCCGGAGCTGATCTCATTGCTCCCAGCGGGATGATGGATGGCATGATTCAGGCGTTGCGACAGGGATTGGATGCCGCGGGATTCTCGCACATTCCCATCATGAGCTACGCCGCTAAGTATTGCTCAGCCTTTTACGGACCGTTCCGCGATGCGGCGGAAAGTGCGCCGAAGTTTGGTGACAGACGGACTTATCAGATGGACCCGGCCAACGGTCGGGAAGCCCTGCGTGAGGTTGCCCTGGACCTGACCGAGGGGGCTGACATTCTGATGGTCAAGCCGGCACTCAGCTATCTGGATATCATTCATCGCGTGAAGCAGGCACATCCCAACGTGCCGCTGGCCGCGTATAACGTGAGCGGCGAGTATGCCATGATCAAGGCGGCCGCCGCGAATGGCTGGATTGATGAGCAACGCGTGGCGTTGGAAGTTCTGACGTCGATCAAACGTGCCGGGGCCGACATGATCCTGACGTATTTCGCCAAGGACGCGGCTCGCTGGCTGCGGTCGTGAGTTGTAGCCTGACCAAGAGCAATTATTACATCAGCCGGCAGTGGGCTGTGCAAACAAAAACCCCAGTTGAGCGTCTAAGACACTCAACTGGGGTTTTGTATTTCAGAGCGAGAGCTCGAATTAGACAGCCTTGGCTGCTTTTTCGGCCTTCTCTGCTTTGTCTTTTTCCGCCTTCTCGGCCTTCGTCATGGACGGAGGCTCGGCGATGGGTTCTTTAATCGGTTGGACGAAGTATTCCTTCTTGTTCTTCTGATGCAGAGCTTCGGCCCGGGCTTCCGCCTGTTCCTTTTCTGCATAAGGAAAACGTCCTTCTTCCTTCATGCTGGAGCTAAACACGCCCCACAACATGCGTTTGCGAACAACAGCTTTGGTCTTGGTCCGTTTGGGACGAGCCGCAGCGGGCTTCTTTTTAGGAGCTCGCTTCTTGCGTTTAGGGGCATCATCCCCGGAGTCGTCATCATCCAGATCGAGGTCCAGCTCAGCGTCTAAATCCGCATCACCATCATCGTCGAGTTCGAGCTCATCGCTCTCATCCGGATTCTGTGCATCCGCGGCTTCCGCTTGCTTACGCAAGTCCATGCGATTCTGAGTTTTCCGTGCCATGACGGGACTACGTCTCCTGTTTCACAAGTCTGCCACAAACCAGCGGATGATACTCCGCTCAGAACATCGAGGCGTATGATAAGCGAAACGGACCAAATCAGCAAATGGTCATTATCGAGTGCTGGAAATTCCTCGGAATTCCTGTGCGGCGCTGCGTGTGAGAGGCACAAATGCCTGGAAGATACGCACCCTGCACGACTCGCTTGCGGGACGTCATTCACCACAACTCAGGATTACATCGACGATCATCCACCAGATCGAACCGGGCGGGATAAGGTTCGGTGGGGAGAAAATCGTCGGTACAATCCTAGTTGCCAGTGAGATGAAGCTCACCAATCGACAGCCAAGCGTTGGGGGCCATCTTTCGACAACCCCAATAGCACGTCCAGAAAACGTTCAGAGCGGCTACCATCGACCGGGACTCAAACACCACCGAAGTGGCGGAACGATCAATATAGCCGCTGCTGAACTAATGAGCAGACGACTCAGCGTAGCTCAATTCGATTTCACCGTCGTGGTTCGCTCCCATACGGGCGAAAATCTCTTGGCGGAGAACGGGGACGTGATTGGGAGCAGAGATTCCCAAACGGACGCGGTTGCCACTAATTTCCAAAACCTTGACGTGGATGTCGCTGCCAATGATGATTTCTTCGTTCGATTTCCGGCTTAGGACCAACATGAGCATTCCTCCTTGAGTTCACTACTGAATCCTTGAAAGGCGTCGCTGCAGCACTCTCCGAGACTTACAGCCTACCGCACCTGGGTCAGGGCTTGCGGTATTAACACCCGACACCAGCATTTTATGCAGGTCGCGTGCCGGGTTTTGAAAAAAATCCAAAATTGCCGTTAAGTCGAGCAAAATCGGCCTGAATTCTCACGAAACGGTTACATTCGGAGCAATCCTGCCCATGTTCCGCGGTCAAGTTGCTGCAGTGGTACGCAAAAAAGAGCTCCGTTTTGATCAGGGTGTGTTATATTGATACGCTTTTTGAACAAAACGACATTGACAGACAAATTTGCCTACCACGAGTCGCGTTGACGCGTCACTTGGTTGTCCAGCAGCCAGTGTGACTCCTCAGGGATCAAAATGAGCGTATTGTTGTCCGATTTTCATTCGTCGAGGCAACTTTTCGTTCAGGGGTATCTCAGACGCGTAGCGCGGGAACTTCCGTATGTAAGAACCACTGATCGAGTAAGACTCGACGACTGAACCACCCGGACGTCATGAGCCAGCTGGCGGCATATTGCCGTGCGAACTCGGGGAGATAGTTGGAAATCCCAGCCAGAGCCGAGGCCGAGCTACCGAATCTTCCCTGGAGTTTCTCACAATAAATCTTGGTCAAACTGGCCTTATTGAGGGGGGGGGCTTCCAGAATCGTGGTCGCGGCCAGCAGACCCGATTCAATCGCCGGACGAATTCCTTCCCCACTTTGGCGATCGGCCAAGCCTGCCGCATCACCGATTAATAGGACTCCCTGCGGCGTGGATGGTCGCGGGAGGCTCGTCCGCAGTTTGTAGGCATGGCCATGAAAGGGCCCCGGCAGGTCATTGGGGATTTTGCCTTGCGCCTGCATGGCACTCGCAAACGCCGCAACATGCGTCGCCAAATGATCTTCGTGCTCTCGCCCTAGGCCGATGTTCAACCAGTTCCCTTTGCGAAAAATCCAGCCATAGCCTTTTAAGTCCGGGCAAAACAGCAGTTCCGGCCGGTCAGGGAGAACGGTGCAATGCTCGGTCTGGGCCGAGGTCATTTCAAATTCAATCTCCTGGGCGACGACGACTGGCAACTCGGGTGTCAGGGATGTCTCCGAACGGCCCGCTTCAGGCGGCTTGGTTGCGGATCCATTCTGTTTGGAAGATGAATAGTGGCGGGCCACCGGACAAAAATGTCCCCCTGCTCCGACGACAATCGGGGCTCGAATCGACTCATTCACTACCCAGTCGGCCCCCTCACTGCGAATCGTGCGGAAGGATTCACCTAGTCGCAATCGAGCCCCTGCGCGGCGTAGCAAATAATTGTCGAATTCGAACCGCCGGATGCCATAGCTGACGGTTTCGCCGTAAGTGGTTTCCACCTCGCGGCCACCGATCATGCCCGTCAGAAAGCGGGTGATCGGCTGTATGACGCCGTGCTGTTGGTAGTCGGCAACCTCGATTTTCAGCTCGTCGAGAACCGGCGGCGTGATCCACCCGGCACAGACTTTATGCCGAGGAAACTGAGCCTTGTCGAGAATCACGACATCCAGGCCAGACTCACGCAATTTCCAGGCACAGGAAGAACCCGACGGTCCCCCGCCAATAATGAGGACATCGCAAGTTTCCATGATTGCTCCATCGCGGTGAAGAACAAGTCAGCTCCAATTTTATGGTAACTGAGTTGGCCGACACCGTGTGAGAACAATCCGAAAGAGTTGCGAATTGGGTGCTGGAGTGTTTCCTTGAAGCCCCACCACTGGGAGGGGGAAGCCAAATAGATGCCTGTCCTTTAGTTTTAATCGCAGGGATAGCGCCGGCCGAGATCAGGGAGCGGGGCGTTGTCAAATTGGGGTCGGGTGTTCAAATTTGCTGACTCTACCGGATTGCAGGTGTGGTTTTTCG
>JAZKFE010000066.1:0-15384 GCA_040386595.1 Planctomycetota bacterium
TAAACAACAATCCACAATGTTCACTCTACTTGGTAGGTTTTGAAACACGTTCTAGCTACTGCTTTGTCGGGAATAGTTCCTAAGCCGTGGCCGTAAATACGGTCGAATATCTGTTAGGTGATAGGCTATAAAATTCCGCACCGTAGGTCGGGCTCCGATGCAACTCAACGACGACGATCTGCTGCACGAGCATTGGTGGACGGTAGGCCGTGAGCATTGTCGGCGGTGTACGCACATCCCAACAGGGATTTCAGTTTCAATATCTGGTGCGAGGACGATGCCAGTCCAGCAGATCCTTGTTGAACTTAGGAACCAACTTGTAATAAAGATTGCGGCGCACTTTGCGCCAACAACAAATCGGTCGCAATAAGTAGAGATTCATTTGGTTTCATCGCATCGTAAGCGGCTTTACTCTGCGTGTTTCGCTGTCGGGTTTGCAGTGTCAATCAACCTTGTCCGAGCGGTAGATACAGGTTTACCTCAGTGTTAGCGGAGGCAGTTGGATGCAATCGACCGATCACCCTGATTCGGATACAAAGCAATGGGCTCCGCCAACCTCCTGTATCGCAATCACTACTTTTTCAGTCGGCTTAATTCTGTTTGTCGGCTTTGTCGCTGTTGCGGTCATTGGGCAGATCCGTCCTTATCAACAAACTTGCCCATTGACCCCGAGGTTCAACGTAATTTTGTATCCACTCGACTCTCCGGATACGCTCATGTTATCCAGTCATGCACGCCACGGCATGATCGATACGTCGCGTGTTGCGAAAGTAATCCGGCGCCCGGTACCGGGACTGTACTACAAGGAACTGCGTTGGGCCGACGGCACATCTCTCTGGAACCTGCGTGTGCACTTGATCTATCCGATAGTCCTCTCCGGCATCGCAATGCTAGTTTCGGGCATTTGTCTGATTCGAAAACATGGCAATGCATAACGACCGGTTCAGCTTGACATGTGCCACGATCGGACGAGGGGTAAAATCCACGGCGACTCGCGTGACAAACCTTCTTTAGGAAATTGATCGTGGGCTTTCGGAGGGATGGCAAATCGGTATTTGCGAAACAGCGCGAATGGGCGGCGTGGCTGGCCACTGCCAGTGAACTCGTTCGAGAGGTTGGACTTCCGCCGTCGGTCGTTGCAAGCGAGGATGCGTGGTATTATTTTCTCGATCGTTCCTATACTCAAGCCGGATATCTGGGCCACGAAGCATGGTTTTCTCGCGAATCGCTGTGTTCTTCGCAATCAGCGGCGTTATGGCAACTTCTCAGCAAATGGCTGCAGGAACGTTGCTCAGATGATTCGGAAGACACGATTCGCGATTTACAACGATGTTACCGGCCGCGAGAGAACGGCGGTGCTGAGTCGTGGAACACTTAACAGGGGGGCAGCCCGACGTGTGCCTCTCAGCGGGTTTAAGTGTAATCATTGTCACTTGTGTGACACACGCGGATTTACTGGGGCTTTAGGTGACGAATCCAAATGAGTAACCGTACCTACCGGATGCTATTTCGAATCGTTGGTTTGCCTATCGCATTGTCGGGAATTGCGGTGGCATTGGGTTTGCTGACGCCGCTCTTTGGCCTATTGGCGGCAGTGGGGTTGGTCACGGAGGCCGTGCTTAGCCATTGGTTTGGCGACTACTTGTTCTCGTGGGGACGCGGCGGCTGGCGCAGCCTGATGATCTGGTCGGTCTTTGGTATCGTGCTGGGGATTGAATGCGGGATCGGTATGGCTTCGATTTTGGGAGATGCGGGTGGTGTTGTGTTTGGCGTTACGTTATCGATGCTGGTGATAGGCATTGGTTACCTTGGATCGCAGTCGCAACAACCAAGTGCCTAACAAGCGGTTCGCGGTTGGGTTCGGTAACCTAGTTGCGGTCACTCTGCGGTACAGTCCAAGCTAATCTGGGTATTGGACCAAAGGATTTTAGCCAATTGCAAAAGGTCAAATTGCACGTCAAAGCAGAATTGGAGCTTGATTCCCATGATTTCATTCACATTGACGATATGGAACTTGAAGAGTTACGCCATATTATTTTTGAGATCATGGAAACAGTCGCTCCCATCTCGATAGAAGTGGGGGTACACAAGATACGTGGTACCGTTCGTTTTGTTGATTCCACGCCCTACGAGCTAAAGGTTGCTCGATTGGCATCGCTCGCGAATGGCGGTGACCCAAAGGGAAGTGTCTAACGTGCGGTTCAGCCCGACCTCTGCCGTGGTCGGGTCTGAGAAAAGGCAATCCTAACTTGCGCGAGTTAGGATTGGTCATCGAAGCAATAAAACACGTCCGATCGCAGTACGTATTTCCTGCCGGTTTTTACGCCGCGTCCTTCGTGCCACCATTCATGCTGAAAGAACAGTGCGTCCCCTGTTCGTGGTACCACCGTCGCCGCTTCGTGACGGACATTGTCCACTTTGATATCTGAGTAAAATACCGTTTCGCCTCCGTCGAACCCATCGTTCAAGTAGAACAGGCATGTCAGTCGACTTCGTGTTGTTGCATCGCGCCGGATCATGCCGTCTTTATGACGAAGAAATCGTTGATCGACATCGTACCGATAGAATTTAAACTCGGTGTCAAATCCAGCAACTGTGCCTCCCTCCAATTCACGGGGAACAAACTCGGCGCAGCGCTGCCACAACGTCATCGCGAGGTCCGAATCGTGGAATTGAACGCGATCGTTGTCGCGGATATCTGGTCGCATTTGAGCGCCAGATGAGGTCCGAACTGCGGCTCGTGTGAAGCCCAGCGATTCGCCTCGTTCAATTAACGCCAGGCACTCGTCGTGAGTCAGGATGTCGCTCAACCGGAACAAGTTGTCGGAAAGCACGGTCTTCATTCTGACGTCCTCTTACTCCGCATGACGCAATGATTGACCGCACGTTGTGCGGCCCGAGTGACGATTGATTTTAGATCAAACCTGCCGGCGACACACGTCGATTTGAACCGCTTATTGGTCCTCTGTGAGCGTGTTGACTGCAGCGGCAAACCGGCAGGCTGCTCCCAATCCCAGCGCGAAGAGTAGCCAGTACCAACCGATCGTCATCGTGCTTGGAGCCCGGTAGGTAAGCCACAGCCCAAAACGATCCATATGGAAAAAACGAGACACAAAAAGTAGCGAACCGCCGACTCCGTAAATAAATGCCCAAGATCTGAATGGTGTTTGCCTCGCAATCCAAACAGCACCGATGGGCAAGGCCAAGACAGAAACATAGCCTTCGCTCCAACTATCAGTATGAGTCGTCGTCGAAGTACTCGTTTCCCACATGAAAATCGCGAAGTAGACCAATGCCACACACGGAACGACTTCGCCTAGTTTTTGAGGCCCCTTCATGATTGGCCCTGCCTGCCTAGCAAATTACTCGCGAAGGTACCGGGAAATGCCTGATGTTGTCTGTTGGTTTCAAGCATTCACTTTAGCCCACGATGGAGTTGTCGGCAACGCGTGATTGACAAAAGAGCAGTGGGAAATGAAACAGGCCCCAGCCAGAAGTGAACCCGGCTAGGGCTTGCGAGAAGGTGGTTGGGTGACTTTGCGGCTACTTCGATCATCTTCGCCGGCTCCAGCCCTTCCGTCATTTAAAATGCCGGCCCTCGATTGGAGCTGCGAAAAGTGTTTGCGCAATGAAAAAGGCCTCCGGATGAATTCATCCGGAGGCCTTTTTCTTAACAATGCCCGAGACAGGGGTCGAACCTGCACTCCCTTAACGAGAACTAGGCCCTCAACCTAGCGCGTCTGCCAATTCCGCCACTCGGGCTTGTTGTGCCCCCAGTATATCACTCGCGGGGCAACCTGCAACTTATCAAACTGTCAGAACTGAGGATTCCTGGACAACAGAAACCCGCCGAAGGACAAGCCTTGGCGGGCTTCAATATGTCTGGTCTGCAAGTTGGCTGTCACCGCCTAAAAACGATGAAAACCTTCTCAATTAGACCTGATCTTACGATCGAAGTGGAGACGAAGGGAGTCGAACCCTCGACCTCTGCATTGCGAACGCAGCGCTCTCCCAACTGAGCTACGTCCCCATCTTTCGTGCACTCATTCTAGCGTTCCATCATCAAAACGGAAGTCGAAAATTCCACAGTTCAATTTCGGTATTTCCATTCGCCAATTTGCCCTGCAGAGTCCGCAATTCCACGGGGTGATTGTATCGCTTCTGTTGATCAGTGAGACCGTTTGGATTGTTCTGGCTGATTCAACCGAAATTCAAAATTCCGTTGTCGAAAGAGAGACACTCGCCCTGAAAATCAGGTTCGGAGCAGCCCAATGCGATTTGAGGCCACCGTCCAAGGTCACGGCTTGTGCAATGCCGACCGAAACTCGCGGATGGCCGTTTCGTGGATGGAGTCGGTGCGTACGCCGTCCAGGCAGGCCGCCCCGCGAATTGCGACGATGTCGGCCGAGACCGCTTTCAATTGCGGGAGGTCGTCTCGTCGCAGGCTGCCAGCCAGGGCGAAGAAGAGATTTTCCGCGTGGAGTCGCGTTGCGTACCGTTCCAGTTCATCGGCAGGAATCCAATCGAGCAACCCGCGGCCTGATTTGGCATAGGTGTCGATCAGCACTCCGCGACAACCGGCACCAAGAGCTTCTGAAATGACCTCGTCGGGGCTGGGGGCGGCTGCGGATTCCCAGTCGGCATAGGCCACGGCGACCCATTCCGTTCCCGGAGTCAGCCGGGGGGAGATGGCGGCTCGCGTTTCACGCAGAGCCTGCTGCCAGGATCTTGTTGTCGCCAGGTTCGCGCAGCCGAGTTTGACGAAGTCCAAGTCCGGAAAGATCGTGGGCAATTCGCTCAATGAGCGGGGTGACTGGTATTCGTGGACCTCACCCAATGCCGCACTGAGCAAGATGTGGGGGGCCTGAGCTCGCATCCATTCCGCGATTTGTTGCAGAACGATGGGCGTGGCCATCCCCAGAGAACCGCGGTGGGGTTCCTTCACATCGAGGATGTCGCAACCGCCGCGGATGGCAACCGCCGCTTCTTCGACGTTGCGTACGCTGACTAACAGGCGGGGCGGTTTAGAACCCAGCAAGGAGTTCCATGCGGATTTACCTGGCATCAACCACCCGTTCCAGCTGTTGCCAAGGGACTTTTTCGACGCACAGCCCGGCCGGCGAGTGCTCCGGTGGCCTGCCCCTGGTAGACGGCGGGCTGGCCGTTTACGAAGACATACTTCACGCCCGCGGAATAGCGATGCGGGTCGTCGTAGGTGGCTTGATCACGAAATTCGCTGGGGGCAAATACGGTGACGTCGGCGACCATTCCTGGTTTCAAATAGCCGCGGTCGGTCCAACCGAGGATCTCGGCGGGCAGGCCAGTGGCACTGCGAATGGCGGCCGCCAGGGGTAGGACATTGTGTTGGATCGAGTAGTAGCCGATCTTACGCGAGAACGTGCCATAGCTGCGGGGGTGAGGTTTGTCGGCGGCCGGCAGGTAGGCTCGTCCGTCCGAGGCCGTTGCGACCCACGGCAGTTGCATGGCGAAGCGGACATCGTCTTCGTTCATGCCGAAACTGACCGCTGCCGCGCCGCCGTTGCGGCAGATTTCCAGCACAATTTCCACCGGTTCACGTTTTTCGAGCTCGGCAATCTCTTGGAGACTCTTCCCAATCCAACGCGGTTGAGGTGCGTAGCGAGCGATCCGAATCGGAGCCTCGGGGCCGCGCACTTTGAGATCCTGCAGGACCGACTCACGAATCTTGGCCGCTTGTTCGGGCTCGGCGAGACGTGCCTGCATTCCGCGGTTTCCGCCTTCTCGAGCCCAGGTCGGTATGACCATCGCTTCGAGAGACGTACTGGAGGCGATGTACGGATACTGGTCGGCGGTCACGATTTGCCCGGCTTTTTGGGCGGCTTCGATCTGGGCGGCGGCCTGGCGGATCAAGCCCCAGGCTTCGGGACCGCTTGATTTGAAGTGTGAGATATGCACCCGAGCCCCGCTCGCCTGGCCGATCTTCAAGGCCTCATCAACGGCGCTCAGGAGTTCTTTCCCTTCGTTGCGCATGTGGCTGGTGTAGAAGCCCCCGTGTTTGCCGACCACTTTCGCGATTTCTTGGAGTTCCTCCGTCGGAGTGTAGGTCCCCGGGATGTAAATCAATCCGGTGGACATCCCAACTACACCGTCGCGCATGGCTTTGTCGGCCAAGTCACGCATCGTATTGAGCTCGGCGGGCGTTGCGAGTCGATTGACGGGCCCGAGGATTTGATCTCGCAAGCTTCCCTGCGGTAACAGATGCGCGATGTTCGTTCCCGCCCCGGCTGCATCAATTTGTTCGAAGTACTTCGCCGCGTCGACGGGACCCGCCCCGCAATTGCCGGTGACGACTGTCGTACAGCCTTGCAACAGGTAGTTGACGTTGCCGCGGGTCAGAGGAGCAACGATCTGTGCGTCACTATGGTTGTGAAGATCGATGAAGCCCGGACAAATTACCAGGCCCTGGCAATCAATGCGTAAGCCCGCCCGGCTGCTCTTTAAGTCACCAATCGCGGTAATACTGCCGCCTGTGATTCCCAGATCACCCTGAATTGGTGCCGAGCCAGAACCATCGTGCAGGGTGCCGTTTAACAGCAATGTGTCAAACGTGGGAGGCTCGTCGGCGGCACAAATTCCGGTAACCAGCAACCCGCACCATGTCAGGGGGGCTAACAATCTGAGCATGGAGTGCCTCGATTCAGAGAGTTGTGTGAAGATGGAGAGGGGAATTGTAGCGTGTTCAAATCGACGATGACACATTCGGCATCCAGGCCGTCGCAACAAGTTGCTACGAAGCGGCATTTTTCTGCCGCTGGATACCGTGGCAATCCAGGAGTTTCAGCACAAGTCATTACTGTATAAAATATTGCGGCACGAAAGAGCGTGTTCTTCAAGGCAACCTCCGCCGACAATCTGCGTGAAAACCCTTCAAATTGGAGATGGTCGATACTTCAGAACGGTTTCCCCTCTTAAACCCAGTCGTCGAAGTGTCGAGTAGGCTTCCGCGTTGAATTGGTGGCACTGGCCAAGGCCCGGAAGTGACTGGGGCCGTACAATTCCCTCAGGTTTTCCGAGAGGCGGGCGAATGGGCCATGGCGAGGACGGTTAACTCGTAATTTCCGCATTTGCTCCGATTCGACATTCTCCACTACACTACAGCCCGCAGCTGGAAGAATGAATCAAAGTTGCTTGGTGATCGAGAATGGAATAAAGGCAGCCGGAATGGCACAGTTAACGCAATCGGACTTGAAAGAGATCAATGAAACTCTGGACGATCACACGCCCCAGGAGCTGCTGAGCTGGGCCGGGGACATGTTCGGCGCGCGCAGCGGCATTTTGTCCGCGATGCAGCGTGCCGGTTCGGTTGTCTGCCATATGGCGCATGACTTGGGGCTCAAAGTTGACGTCTTGTTCGTTGATACCGGCGTCATGTTCCAGGAAACGCTCGATACGCGAGATCGAATTCAACAGGAATATGGGCTGCCGGTGGTGACCTTACACCCCGACCAGACCATGGACGAACAAACTCGTGACCTGGGAGTCTTGTACCTGACCAAAGAGGGGCAGGAGCAGTGCTGCGAACTGCGCAAGACCTCGCCGTTGTTGAAGGCGAAGGGGCGGTACGATTGCCTGATTGGTAGTTTGCGTCGCAGTGAAGGGGGCGCCCGGGCCCGCGTGCCGATCCTGGCGGTCGATCCCAAGATGAACTGCGTCCGCGTCAATGTCTTGGCGAATCTTTCCGATCAGGACTTCGAGCACTACATCACCAGCCACAAAGTCATCGTCAATCCGCTGCATTTGCAGGGTTACGATACGATTGGCTGTAACCGCTGCACCACCCCTGTGCTGCCGGGTGAACCCCCGCGAGCAGGTCGCTGGCGGCATCTTGGTCCGTGGGCGATGTACTGCGGAATCAATCCGACCGATGTGAAGGGTGGAACGGACAAGTGCATTGACCTGCCCCAGCCATTGATCGATAAAATCCTGGGACGTTCCACCGATTTCATGATCTAATGCCGTGCGTTTGGCTGGTGTTGCCGACGTATTCAATAAGACATATACGGGATGTCTCGGTTTGACGTTCCGATTCTCACACTTTACGAAGCAGAATTGATCCATCATGGAAGCGGGAATTGTCGGATTGCCGAATGTGGGCAAGTCGACGTTGTTCAATGCATTGACGTCTCAGAAGATCCCCAGCGAAAACTATCCGTTCTGCACCATCGAGCCCAACGTCGGTGTAGTTCCGGTGCCTGATTCTCGCCTGGAAATCATTTCGAAGTACATTCCGCCGCAGAAGCAGGTTCCCGCCCTGCTGCAGCTCGTGGATATTGCTGGTATCGTGCGCGGTGCGTCCGAAGGTGAAGGGCTGGGGAACAAGTTCCTGTCCCACATCCGTACCGTCGATGCCATCATTCATGTCGTGCGCTGTTTTGAAGACCCCGACGTGATTCACGTCGAAGGGGGCGTCGATCCCATTCGTGACATCGAGACCATCGAAACTGAATTGATGATGGCCGACCTGCAGACCGTGCAGGGGTCGAAGGAAAAAGCGGCTAAGGCCGCGAAGGGTGGCGACAAAGAGGCCAAGATTAAGCTCGAAATCCTGCTACAGTGCGAAGCGCTGTTGAAGGACGTGCGGCCGGTGCGTTCGCTGGAATACGACGTGCCCGACTACCAGAAGGCCTTTAAGGGGTTGTCGCTGCTGTCCTCGAAGAAGGTGCTGTATCTCGCCAACGTGCATGAGAACGACTTGAACGGAGAAAGCCCGCTCGTGCAAAGAGTACGTGATCTGGCGGCTGCCGAAGGAAGTTCTGTGGTTCCCGTGTGTGCTCGTCTGGAAGCTGAACTCTCTGAATTGGATCCCGCTGACCGTGGCGAGTTGCTGGCCAGCGTGGGGCTCAGTGAGCCGGCGCTCAACTTCGTGACTCGAGCCGCCTACAAGACGCTCGGCCTGCAAAGCTTTTTCACCGCGGGCGAGACTGAAGTGCGAGCTTGGACGGTCCCTGTGGGGGCCAGTGCACCTCAAGCGGCTGGCGTCATTCATACCGATTTCGAAAAGGGCTTCATTCGAGCCCAGATCTACTCGGTCGAAGACTTGATGCACTTCCATACGGAAAAAGCGATCCGCGAAGCGGGCAAGCTGCGTGTCGAAGGGAAGACCTACATCATGCAAGACGGAGACGTCTGCCACTTCCTGTTCAACTAAGCCCGTTGGCGCGATGCCCGATCATACGACAATCAACCCGGTTGCCACTCGGCAGCCGGGTTGTTTTATTTGGTAAAGGTCCGGAGAGCACAGAGTTTTAGAAGTTGTTAAGAAGAGTTTTTTAGCCACGGATTAACACAGATCAAACACGGATTGGGTCAGCGTTTGTTGGTGTTCTCGGACAACGCTGACCCGGTTCTGAGTTGTGTTATTGGAGAGGAATTGCTGCTCTTTGCCGCCTTATTCCGTGCTTAGTGCGATCCAACTAGAACCGCTGTACATACGGCGAAAAGAACTCATCGTCGGCGAGCGTCCGGCGTGAGCCGGATGGTTGTTAGACGCTGTCCCAACCATTCACGCAGCACGCTCAATTGCACACAACAATACGATCCGTCTGCTGAACATCACTCTCAATGTTAGTCGAGTCGATCACAACCATCCGGCTCACGCCGGACGCTCGCCTACGAAGAACTGAGACCGATGCTCGGGGTTACGGCAGGCGGCAGCAGGTTGGGCTGCAGGGAGGCGCGCTGCTGGGTGGGCAGGCTGAGGACATTGTCAATCCGCCGCTGACATGGGCCGCGTGGGCGCTGATCAGCTTGTCGAGCTTCTTGGAGTCGCACTTAGGGCAGGCAGGTTTTTCTCCTGAACGCACCAGGACTTCAAATTCCTGCTCGCAGTCGTGGCATCGATATTCAAATAACGGCATTGGAAATCGCTCCTGCTGCCAGCGGTGGGCAGCGCACTCGACCTAGAATTGCTTCAGGAATTTCACGTCATTGTTGGTGAAATGGCGGATGTCCTGGATGTCGTGACGTCGCATGCAGAACCGTTCCATGCCGAATCCGAACGCGAATCCACTGACCTGTTCGGGATCATATCCGACGGCTCGCAGCACATTGGGGTCGACCATGCCGGCCCCGCCAATTTCGACCCAGCCGCCACGCATGCCCGGCCAGCTCATGTCGACTTCCACGGACGGTTCCGTGAACGGGAAGAACGACGGGCGGAATCGCAGCGTGACTTCATGTCCCAGATAGGCTTCGGCGAACAGCCGCAGGACCGTTTTGAGCTCGGCCATATTGACCGTCTCGCCAATCATCAGGCCTTCCATCTGGTGGAACATGCAGTGGTGCGTGGCGTCGATCACATCGGGGCGATAGACGCGGCCGATGGAAATGACGCGAATCGGCGGAGGAGTTTGCTCCATCACCCGAATCTGCACAGTCGACGTTTGGCTGCGCAGCAACATGGCCCCACCGGCATTGGCACCGGCGGCGCTGACGTTGGCAGCGGCCAGGTAGAACATGTCGAGAGGATCGCGAGCCGGATGGTCCTCGGGGATGTTCAACGCGTTGAAGTTGTGGAACTCGTCTTCCACTTCGGGGCCTTCGACGACGGTGAAGCCGAAGCGGCCCATGATGTCTTTGAATTCAGCGATCGTCTGCATCAACGGGTGTCGGCGACCGACTCGCGGACGAATGCCCGGTAACGTGATATCCAGATCACTCGCGGCCGACTTGGGGCGGCTGAGGACTCGGCGGCGGGCTTCCAGGGCGGTGCTGACCGCTTCTTTGACCTCGTTGAAGCGTTTGCCGACGAGCGGCTTTTCTTCTTTGGTCGCTTTGCCGAGCAAACCCTGCAGGTCACGCATGCGGCCGTTCTTCGCGCCGAGGAACTCGATGCGGACGGATTCCAAATCTTCTGCCGTGCCAGCCGACTGCAACGCGGCGAGGGCTTGTGACTCATAGTCAGTGAATTGCTGCATGAGATCCATCGTGCATCATCCCGTCAATTATCCGAAAGCGATATCGCATGAACCATCTGCGTCCGGGATAGCGAGGCTCCTGCCAAGCCGGATAAGTCTTGCAGGCCCGGGTGACTCAGCGGTTTGGCGGGAGTGCATGCTCCCGATCTGAAAATTCAGCAACCAGTGTGGGGACAAACGCCAACAGGGTGCTCAACCTGAACCATACGGCATGCCAAAAAGCTGACCGATGGGCTGGGTTGAGCACCCTGTGGGTGAATTCAACTGGAGTTGGTTGTACCGTCAGGCGGCGGTGACAGCCTTGGCCGTGCTCTGCTTGGCAAGTTCGACGAGTTCGTCGAAGATTTGCGGTTCGAAGATGGCGATTTCGCTCAGCATCTTGCGATTCAGCTTGATGTTGGCCAAGTCCATGCCGTGAATAAACACGGAGTAGGACATCCCGCGAGCCCGCACAGCGGCGGTGATACGGGTGATCCACAGAGCGCGCATATCGCGCTTCTTGAGGCGACGGTGCACCCAAGCGAACACCCGTGCGCGGATGATCGTTTCGCGGACGGTACGATACAGCTTGTGCCGTCCCATCACGTTACCGCTGGCTTCACGGAACAAACGGCGTTTGGCCTTGCGACGGGCACTACCTTTACGAACTCTCATGGCAACTCAAAACCTGATTTCAAGCGAGTGAGGAACGATATTCGTCCTCTGAAGTCAACTGTCACACGGATCGATCCACGTATCCGTATGTCGCACTCAATTGTCGCGTTGCGTGGCACAGCCAAAACGGACAACTACCGGCAAGCGTAGCAAAGCCCTGCGAACTGCTTACAGTCCGGGAGCTAAGCCCATGCGAATGATGGCGGCTTCTGCCCCCACCACAACGTTATCTTGTCGCAGTCCACGCTTCCGCTTGGGAGATTTGCTGCTCAAGATGTGCCCTCGGTAGGCACTCTTGTGCTTAATCTTACCGGTGGCGGTCACTTTGAACCGCTTCTTCATGCCTTTGTGTGTTTTTTGCTTGGGCACGATCCGCCCTCTTTATTTCAAAAAGGTAAACCAGCAATCATTCGAACGGCTTCGAACGATTCAGACTATCTCGAACGACGATCACTAACGATCCCGTATAGTCCTTCAAACCAACAAACCGCCCGTTGGCGGCTTGGAAGCGAGGGATTATAACAGTGAGTTGAAACTTTTCGCCAGCGACCGACACAAAAAAAGCACGACTTCCGACGCAACAGTTGCTCTGGAGGTGGGTTACAACTGGTTGGGGAGCTTTGTAACAGGGTACAACACCCGGAATCAGCAGCTCAGAGCGAACTCCAGGAGTCGCTCATCAATTCAGTGTAACTCATTCCCTAGAATCTACTTGGGCGCCAAAATTGCGCTCATCTTCTTCTTGCCTTCCATGAGGGGTGAGCGTTCGACCTTCGCCACGTCTTCTAACTTGGCGATGACGTCCATCAACACCTCTCGACCGAGGTCAATGTGGGCCATTTCGCGGCCTTTGAACTCGATATTGACTTTGACCTTGTCCTTGTCGGACAAGAACTGCCGCGCCTGGCGGAGTTTTACGTCAATGTCATGATCGCCCGTCTTGGGGCGCAGGCGAATTTCCTTCACCTGCACTTGATGGGTTTTCTGGCTTTTGGCTTGTTTGCGTTTTTGCTCGTACTTGAACTTGCCATAGTCCAAAATACGACAGACCGGCGGCCGTTCGTCTGGAGCGACTTCCACCAAGTCCAATCCTGCCTGTGCTGCGACTTCCAATGCGGCGTCAGTCGCCAAGACTCCCAGCATTTCTCCGTCTGCGTTGACCACTCGCACCGGCGAAATGCGGATCTGGTCGTTAATCCGATGATGCGTTTCGATAGCAAAAACCTCGTTTAAACCTAGGCCTGGATCGCTTTAGCATGCCACGCGGGTCACTTTAACAGTGAGACATCCCGTGGGCCGGCTTCCAGAAAAACGATCCTTAAACACCAATAGCGACTCAGTTCAACCTTACTGTTGAACCAGCCGGTTTAGATTCCACGTCTTAAATACGGCACTTCGGACGAATTTTGGAAGCCAGCTTGCCGATGTGGTCAATTTCAGGCAGATTTTGCAATCTGCAGAAAATCTTACATCTCTATTTCGGCGATTTGACGCTGGCCGTTGAATCCGATGCGAAAATGACACGACGAAAAATCGTCAAACTTCGCAGCAACCCTCTCTTGTACCGATGCTACGCTAGCAAGTCAAGAAGTCCCTGCGGTTTTACGCGACTTAGGGCTTGCATCGTGGCTCAATCTTACGTCAAGTCTGGCTGGCGGTCTACCCGGTGAAATTTTTGACATATTAGAACACCGTGAACAACAGGGCTTGAGCCGATCGGATCAGCCAAACCCGTTCGTCTTTGGTTAACTCGCCCTTACGCAGAATCTGTTCCGTCTTGTTGTGCGTTTGAGTTACCAGGAATCGCTGCAGGGATGTCAGGCTTTTCTTGTCCGACTGATCGGCAGCTTGTAGTAGTTCGGTGATGCGATGAATGGTGCGAGCTTCTTCGAGATCGGGGGCTGGCTGTTTGATCCATTCGGGGGGCGTGGCTGTGTCCGCCGTCTGGCGAACGACCTGCAGGATCACATTGGAGATCGCTGCCAGCTGTTCGTAGTTCAGCCGGTCAGGGGTGTCTTGAGGGGTGTGATAGTCGGGATGTTCCCCGGTGGAGAAGAACAGGAATGGCACCTTTTCGTCACGAAAGGGGCCGTAATCACTGCGTGTTCCTACAAGGTCGGCTCCCAGTCGCGCGAGTTCCAGTCCCTTTGGTGGCTGAAGTTCTTTTAGCAGCGGGGTTAAGCCGGTGCCGTACTCGCTACCCATCACAAATACGGCAGGAAGAGGTAAATCCCCCAGCGTTCGGCCGAGCAAATCGGAAGTAATGAAGAGTTTGACTTGCGACAGCTTCCATGGGGGATGGGCCGCAAACCAGCGAGAGCCCCACAGTAGATGCTCTTCTAAATCGAACCCGACGAAGGCGATGCTGCGGCGGGGGCGAGTGGGCGATGTCGCCAGTTGCCGGGCGACTTCCAGCATCATGGCTACACTGCTGGCGTTGTCATCCGCACCCGGATAGATCTTTCCCTTTTGCATTCCCAGATGGTCGTAATGGACACCCAGAACAATGATTTCCTCTTTAAGTAGTGGGTCAGTCCCCGGCAACAAGGCCCCGACGTTGATTCCCCAGATCGGTATCGTTCCGTCTTCTTCCTGAACGCCGGGAACCTCTTGGGCGTAGCTTTTGCCGAACAGGGGCTCTAGTCCGAGCCGTTTGAAATCAGCGACCAGATACTTGGCCGCCAGCTGACGACTCTCGGGTGAGCCTCGTCCCTGGAGTTCTTCTCCGGCCAGGTAGGCGACATGCTTTTGCAGCGGAGGGGCCGTGATGGCAGAGGGGACGGGAATTCGTTGGGGCGTCGGAGAATCGGGTCCTTCTGCGAAGATGCCCAGGGGTACCAGGCAGCAGCAACCCGCAAAAATCCACATCCGTGCCATTCGCTCATCCTTGTTGAACAGCGTTGGTGTTCCTTGTGGTCGAGCGACGAAACTATCGCGACCTGCTGTGATTGTAGCAGAATTCCTCAAGGAGCGAATGACCGGGTTGAGCGTCGTGGTGTTCTCTGGATTACCCAGCTTTGCTAACAGGAACTGGGTGTCAAACTGTAGTGGTACTGCTGGATATTCTTGTGGTAGCGGGTGCAACTTAGCCGATGATTAGGTTGACCATAACTTCACACAAGGGGTTGGTGGTGATTCTGGCGTTGTTCTCGAATGACAACCAGAACAGACAAAACTCACGAACGCTGGAAGACATTTCGGGCGCGGTGAGGGGCCGGTTGCAGACGATTGCGAAACGTCACGATTCCCAGGGGGTGATCGGACGGTGCTGGAATATTTGGTACCTGGCATGCCACGGAAGCGACGTGCCGCCTCATCGAAGGAGCGAACTCATGCGTAAATATTTGCTGGCCGGCCTGGTTGCCTGCGCGGCTTGGGCGGCGTGCGGACTGGCTTCGCCAACTGCGGCGCAAGCTCAGTACGGCATGGGCCAGCCCACTGACTGGGGTCGGTTCTATCACTACCCCTACGTCTATTATCCCAGCAGCTTCGGCCGCCCACAGCAGTACGACAGCTTGTACTATCGTTATCCGGCCGAGCGTCGGATCCCGGTCTACAACAAGAACTGGTACAACCCCTACATGGAACCTACGCCCTACTATAAGGGCAACCATTTTCATCTCGACGTGTTTTAACAAAAACGGGGGAACGTCGAGATCGGTCGGCAGGGAGCGGGGGCTCCCTGCTGGCATTCTTTGGCTGGGGTTTTGACCGCGATTTTTCAAATGAGCGTGGGTTCTTCGCAGTTGGAATGATCGGGAGGGTGAGGCTCCTG
>JAZKFE010000067.1:0-2980 GCA_040386595.1 Planctomycetota bacterium
GAAGATTCGCCTGAGTGAAAACTCGGCGAGTATGCAACGCAAGAAGGAGAAACATGCAGCAGTCTCGCACCGCGGTACCTGGAACGACGTATCAAGCGGGCATCGATATGCATTCGTGTGTGAATGGGATAGTTAACCCGTTGTGCAAGTGTGAAAAAGCGAGGTCGCCACAGTTGGCTTCACGGACCGCTCGGGTATCCGACATCTTTTACTCCACGCATGCTGATAAATGGACCGATCCCACTTTCCCCCGCTCCACTGAACTAGAAAAATTCAGCCAATCGGTCGGCCAGCCGCTCCGGTGTCGGTTCTTGAATGTCCGCAACAAGCTCATCCTCGTAGTCGATATCGCGGGCTGTCAATGCGATGACCGTAGCATGGCAAGAACCCTCTTTTTCTGAACAACCAGCCGCCATGATCGTAGAGATCAATCTGATCATGTCGCATTGATCGGCCCGAATGTCTGTTGTAGGAAATCGTCGGCGTAATACTTGCTCTAGTTCGTGGATCAGAGTCATTACCTTAGAAGCCCCTGAGCAGCTTGTCGAAATGCCGCAGCGTCCCCTGGGGGCAAAAAAAATGGAAAATTGAAGTCTGAGGAGATTCCAGCGCATCTGCGATGCGATTGAAGACGCCGTTGTGCCATACCTCATTATAGTTCGTTGGATTGGCACGTCGTACGGCGGCAGTTCGTTGAGGGCTGTGAAAACAGTTCGTCACATGCAATGGCATGTTGTAATTCTTCCGCAAGCACACCTCTGGGGACAGCGGCCTCCGGAGAACTAAGAAAAATTCCATTGATACTCAGTTAAAGTCCTTGGCAGCGGAAAGAATGATTGCTTTGGCGAGCTCCTGATACGTATTGTATTCCGGAGTATCTGTCGGAACGTACTCAATTCGTTCAACGAACAGGGATGCCCCAAGCTCTCGATTCGCAACTGAGACTCCTTCAGAAACAGCCGCCAAAAGCTGCTCTTCGTTGATTTGAGATGCACCGTCGTCTCGCAAAGTTCGCTGAATACATTGGACGTCCGGTGGCGAAACGCCTGTGATACCCAAGCCGAGGAAATTATGCTTCGGTCCAGCAATTCTAGACGCTTTGTAGACTCCTTCATCCTTCACGATTTTCATGGCTACTTCTCTAAGGACGGGGCTGGGAATCGCTGGGTGTTGCAACCTGGATCACTCCGTGAGGAACCTGAGGCAATGCTGGGCATCGCATGGTGGTTGCTGAGCTAACACGCTTGCAGCCGTTCAAACCGGCACAGCCAAAGAAAGAAGATCGTGTGATGCAAAAGCTGAAGACTGGTGGTTCTGAACTTGGACGATCTCAATCCGAAGTGCGATGGTCACTGAAACGGGATATAGGCGTTCTTCAGTAGTTGTCTCTGCAGTCGCAGTTTGTCGTAGAGCACCAAGACTTTCGCGAATCAGCTTTACATTGTCAGTGATGTAACGAATCCAAACGGCTACATATTGCAGTACTGCATCACCGGAGAGTCCAACTTGGACGAGCGATAGTCAAGTCGCTCAAGATCACAGTTGCGTTTAGGGTCTCATTGAATGCGAACTGAACCTTGCTTTTTCTGTTCGGTTCATTCGTCATAAAACCCATGAACGCTTGGATTGAAATGACTCAGGCATCCATTTTGGAGAGATCACTCAAATCCACTTCGCTTAATGTCGATTGCAAGAAGCGTTCTTGTCCCGGTTTGATTGCTCAACCTGATCGATACATCATCCAAAGGAACGATGGTTTGATTTATGCCATTCGATCCTTTTTGAAATGAGGCACAAACCGCTGCGCGGTTAAGGCTGATTCAGCAATTTCCAGTGAATACGCTGGATACACACGAATCGTGTCATCTGAATAACCTGCTCGAATTTCACGTTGAGGCCGCGGAAAAGGGTCAGTCATGCTCTGCTTGCCTCTCGCCTCGCTCATTCAAAACCGCAAGTAAATCCAATCCATTTTGTACCCAGAATCTTTCTCGGACAGGGAAGTCTTCTTCGCTGGCGTTATTTGCGAAATCATCAAACTGGCCAGTCCATCCATCTGGTATGTACCGCTCCATCCGAGCACCATCTGGATAAAACGCTGCAACATGCCGCTTGTCGCAGTCCACAAACATAATTGGAAACAACTTGCCAACATCCCACCACGACTTCGCTTCTGGAAAACGCGCGTTGAGACCGTTTTCAAGTTTTGATTTTTCGATTTCGAAGTGTTCCATTTTAGCCAAGAACTGATTCATCGTGTGTTCGTTGACTACTGGAATCCCGAACCTTTCCTCTGAATCGGAAGCAGGCAACTCGTAACCAGCGTCAACGAATTCTTGCCTCCATTTTGGAAGATCGAGTATCCATAAGTCTCGGTCGCTACGAAACCATTTAAAAATGCCGCCATGCTTCACCACAATGACCACTAGCTCGACATCAAGCAAACTCATTGTACTCGTCCACTTCCTTTAATCGCATACTCTTGCAGCCACTCAGCCCAAATGCTTGGTAGCTCATAGGATCGGCCAGGAGTCGTGGGATCAACGACCTTAGGAGCCAATCCTCCCTGATTCAGCGGATTCGTCCTATACCCCAGTTGTGGAATTGCCTCTGCTTCGATGAACTCCTCCATCCATTTGGGAATTTCAAAGCTAGTGACTGTTGAGCCGGGACGAAGTTTCTGGAAGTGCTCAGCATGTGCTGTGTCACCGACGCTGACGTTCAGTGTCGTTTTCTGGATGCTTACATCACCGAACTCATCAACACGAATAAGCTTACGACTACCGAGTTCACCGGATAACGCCTTGCCCCCTTGCACTCGGAAGACTGTAGCCGTGTCGCTTGGAGCATTTTTCGTGATCGTTCCCTTAGCGGTGGCAGAGTGTCGAGAAAGTCCTCCTCCGACTGCGAATCCTATTGAATGTTGCAGCACAGCTGCTGCAACATCGCCTCCGCTTATTTCGCCGCTATTGTAAAGGTA
>JAZKFE010000068.1:0-8452 GCA_040386595.1 Planctomycetota bacterium
TTTCCCTGTGTCGCCCCTTCAGGGCTTAGAGTCCTCGGGAAACCCACCGTGGGCTTGCGCCCACGGCTAAGTTATTTCGTCCCTCCGGGACTAACTCCATGCTGTAAGTTGATCACTGTTTGTGACAAACGGCACCTCGAAAAAATTAGCATCCCTAATTCTTCGATCAAACAAACAGTGAAGCGAGAAATGTCCGAGAAGCTTTCAGTGGATCAACCTTGTGTCGTGGGCTTGGGCGAAATCCTGTGGGACATCATGCCCTCCGGGACCTTTTTAGGCGGCGCTCCGGCGAATTTTGCCTTCCATGCCAATCAACTGGGAGCTCGCGGACTCGTCGTCAGTGCTGTGGGAAACGATGCTCTCGGGCAGCAAATTCTAGACAAGCTGGAGAGCTTGGGCCTGGCAACCACCGGCCTCAGGCGCGTCCCTCATCCGACGAGCACCGTCACTGTGGCCACCGTCGACGGGCAACCCGCCTATACGATTCACACCGGCGTTGCCTGGGATTACCTGCCGTTTGATGACGCGTTACAAAACTTGGCCCGGCAAGCCGACGCCGTCTGCTTCGGCAGTCTGGCCCAACGGTCGCCCGATTCGCGGCACAGCCTGCAGCAGTTTTTGGAGGCCACTCGTAAGGATTGCTGCCGCGTCTTCGACATCAATCTACGTCAGCACTATTACGATACGGAAACGATTCAAACGGCCCTTGAGCTGTCGCACGTCTTAAAACTCAATCACGAAGAATTGCCGATTGTGGCCGATCTATTGGGGCTCCCCGCTGCCCCGGACGCCACCATCAATGCCCTGTTGCAACGTTTCGGCCTGCGTCTGATCGCACTCACGCGTGGCGGCGACGGCAGCAGTTTGTATTCGCGCTGGCGCGTCTCACACCACCCGGGCGAGCCTGTCGCTCAGATTGCCGATACGGTCGGTGCGGGAGACTCGTTCACCGCGGCCCTGGTGATGGGGCTGCTACACCAAGACGATCTCGATGTCATCCACGACCGAGCGTCAAAACTCGCCAGCTTCGTCTGCACACAACGTGGCGCAACGCCCCAGATTCCTGCAGAATTGCTGGCGGAATTGACGGTGCCGTAGTGCCCCGGATTCGCTTTCCCGTAGCCTGACTCTCCGAGTCGGGTGTATTTTCTCGGAGGGAGACCCGACTCGGAGAGTCAGGCTACGGTTGCGCAGCTCCTTCGTAGGCGAGCGTCCGGCGTCAGCCGGATGGTGGTTAGACGCTGTCAGCAACCATTCATCTTGCCCTGGGATAAGATCCAATCAGGCCCACCGAATTCTGAACGTCACCTCAAATCTATGTCGAGTCGCGAACCACCATCCGGCTCACGCCGGACGCTCGCCTACGAATATGGGACGGATCCGAATCGACTACGTTTTGATCCCCAACATGCGGTCGAGCGAATCGGCGGTTTGGTAGATCAGCGCTTCGGGATAATGCTGGTACGGGTGGAAATACTCAAACGTCAGATAGCCGCGGTAATCTGTCGCCTGAAAGGCGTCCAGGACGGCGGGCCAGTTGGTCGTCCCGTCGAGCAGTGGGCGGAATGACTCGAGTGACGAGTCAGTTCCTTTCTTAGTGAACTCTTTCAGATGGACGTTCTGAATCCGCTTCCCGAGATAGGCAATCCAGTGCTCGGGGAACTGGTATTGCATGATATTTCCGGTGTCGAAATGGACATGCACACGTTCGCTGTGAAAACTGTCGACGAACGCAGCCATTTCCATCGGCGTCATCAAGTAGCCGTTAAAAAAGATGTTCTCAATATTCAGGTTCACCTGGCGTTCTTCGGCCCCTTTGACCAGCTTGCCGATCGCTTCGCGAGCCCGCTTATCACAGAGATCATTGGCCACCGGTTCGTAGTCTGTACGCCAGGGAATATGCACCGCCCCTGGGACAACTAGCAAGTTTTCCGTTCCCAGATCGTGCGCCGCCTGCGTCATCAATCGAGCCAGCTCGAGCGCCCGTTCCCGTTTGGCTGGGTCGTGACTGGTGAACGGGTACGGCCAGAACAAAAATGAACAAATGCCACTAATCTGAATTCCGATCTGCTCCGCCAGCCGGCGAATCGCGGTGTATTCTTTCGTTCCCGATTTCGGCGACAGATCGTTGTCGAGGTCGTAGTTCAGCTCGATCCCATCAAACCCGGCTGCCTTCGCGAGACGCAAGCATTGCTCGAGCGACATCTTGTCGGGATAGGGAAAGGCCCACTGGTTAATCGATTTCTTCATCGGGTACCGCGGACCAGGCTTCGGGGGCGAGGGCTCCCCTGGAGCAGCCGCTCCCTCCACCGCCCCGCCAAGAGCTGCAAGTCCCGTGGCGGCTAACGTCGATTGCATGAGCCCCCGGCGGCTCATCCCGCGATCCTCGGGCATCGAGAAGGGTGTCGTCATTGGCTGTTCCTGATTGAGAACGCGGAAGAACGAATTTCCATGAATCGTACCGCCACCCGGGACTGCCCGACAGAGATGCGACACCGCCCGTTACAGGACACGCCGCAAACGTCTCGACGAGTCCCCGCGCCCCCCGACGCGACGACCTCACTCGGGCGATCTCGGCTGTCTGACGCATCTCCTTTGGGCATCAGATTCTGCCGCCATTCGTACGGCTCGGGATGTGGTAAAATCTGGGACAGGCTGCACTTGACAGATCGAGCGTTTCAGAAACCCGAAATCAGGATCCGCAGACAAAACGCAAGTCGATATTTCAGCAGCACTTACATCTCGCCACAGAAGTGAACCCGCTATTGCCGGAGATTCTCGATCCGGCCTATAATCCCGGCCGCCTCACGACGCCTGCGGTGCGCCCTCAATGGGAGTGCTCAGGCCGAGGGAGGGGATGAGTCTGCGCAGCGGAGGAAATCGAGCGGTTTCGCATCGATCTCGGAGGCTGAGCAGCGAGAGAGTGAAAGACCCCACCCTGGTTGTCTCGACATGGATGTCGGACGGGGTGTGACCGGTCGAGGTTTGCTTGCACCAGCGCCCGCAAAGGGGCTGAGGCTTACTTGCGAATCCCACGGTTCGTGACGGCCATCGCCGTCCTGGTTTGCCTGTGGAACGCCGTTCTATCCCAGCTGGAAGCTCGGGAGCCGGTGCCCGCTGAAGGTGCGTACCCAGTACAGCGACCGCAGCGATCTCCCATCTCCAAAACCGCACCCCGATCTTCGTCTCTGCCTGAAGTATCGGCAGTCATGGTGGCCAGCAAACAGCCGATTTCGATTTCCTCACAGTTCCGTTGGCATTGGCAACCCACTGATGCCGGTGGCCGCATGCACTTACTGCGGGGAAATTGCCGCATCGTCCAGGGGGAAACCAGTCTCGAAGCGCAACGCGTTGTGCTGTGGGTGCAGTCGGCCAGCCCCCGTTCTCGTGAGCAACGCATCAAGGTCTACCTGGAAGGCGAAGTTCGCATTCAACGGGGGGAAACCGTGCGGACTCCCGAGTTCTTCGTTACGGAACTGCGAACGGCCAGCAGCCCGGAATTCGATACCGACTCGCAACCCGAAAACTTGGAAAATGACGTGTTCTACCAACGAGCTCGTCAGAGGTGGGAAGGAGCTCTCCCGACCGCCCCCCCGGAAAGCAAAATTAAGCCGGTTTCGGCCGTAGAGACCGCCGACGCCACCTCGAGCAGCTCGGTCATTTTCCCTGACGCCAAGGATCAACAGCCCGCTGGCCAACGCCGGCTGCGGTTCTTCCCGCGTAGTAGCACGCCCTTCAACGCGTTCAGTTCAGAATCCCCCAATACGACCCCCGCTGAGCAAATCCTGGTGATCAGCGGCGGCGTGATTGCGGTCATCGATGGCATGGCCGAAACCGGGCCGATCGACTTGCGGGCCGATCATATCGTGCTCTGGACCCAAGCCGCTTCGGGCTTCGATCAACAAGCCACCGAGACCCTGGTCCAACGGGGTGACGCCCCGCTGCAGATCTACCTGGAAGGCAACATTGTCGTCTTGCAGGATGATCCCGTTTCACACCGAAAGACTGAAACCCGCGCTCAACGGGCCTTCTTCGACATTCGCGAGAATCGAGCCATTCTCCAGAAGGTCGAAATGAAAGTTCGCACACCCAACTTGCCATTGTCAGTACGCATTCGAGCCGAGGAAATTCGTCAACAGTCGAAATCCTCGTTCCATGCTCTCAATGCCTGGGTCTCGACCAGCCAGTTCGGCAAACCGGGTTATCGCATCGAAGCCTCGGACATCATTTACAAACAAAACCCTGTCAAGAATTCGCCCAAGCCCACGGATGGCTCGATCCAGCAGGTCTCGGGGGAAGATGCCAGTAGCCAGACGGGCATCGCGCCACCGGAGACCGCGCCGTGGATCACCGCGATCAATCCCATCGTGCGAATCGACGACACGCCGATCTTCTGGTTGCCTCAAATGAGCGGCACGCCACAAACCATGAGCACCCCGCTGACCCGAGCCACCTTCGAAAACGATCGCGTGTTCGGAGCTCAAATCCGCACTGGTTGGGATCCGTTCAAACTGTTCGGCCGAGAAGCCCCAGCGGGGGTCGACGCCATGCTGCAGGCCGACTATTTGAGCAAACGCGGCCCTGCCGGCGGCTTGATCAGCTCTTATCAGATTGACGACCGTTTTGGCTGGGGAAATGCCAAGGGGCTCCTCAACGCCTATGTCATTCACGACGACGGGAATGACAACCTGGGTCTCGACCGCCGCAGCCTGGCCCCGCCCGATCAGATGCGCGGACGGTTCCAGTTCCGTGATCGCCAGGAGATTGGCGATGAGTTCACGTTCATGACCGAAATCGGTTACATCAGCGACCGCAACTATCTCGAGCAATTTAACGAAGTCGAATGGGACACGGGCAAAGACAACGAAACGCTGGCCTACCTGAAACATCAAAGCGGTGATGAAGCCTGGAGTATTACCGCACGCGACAAAATCAATGATTTCGACACGTCCACCAGCTGGCTGCCGAAGGGTGATCTGTACGTGCTGGGACGTTCCTTCTTTGATGGTCGCGTGAACTGGAGTTCGCACAGTTCGGTCGGTTACGGACACCTCAGTCCGGCCACGGCCCCCACTGATCCGGCCGACGTCTTCACCCCCCTGCCCTTCGTCGCCGACCGCGAGGGGCTCGTCTCGATGTCGCGGCATGAAATCTCCGCACCGTTGAATGTCGGCCCGATGAAAATTGTCCCGTACGCCATGGGCGAAGCCGCTTACTGGAGTGAAGCCTTGAACGGCGACGACATGCTCCGTCTGTACGGCAGCGCCGGTGTGCGAGGCAGCATGATGTTCACCAAGGTGATGCCGGAAGTGCAAAGTTCCATCCTGGGACTGCGCGGCCTGGTCCACAAGATGGTCTTTGACTTCGACTACTCCTACTCCGATTCGAACCAGGACCTGGCCGATGTCGCCCAATACAACGAATTCGATGACCAGGCACAGTACCGTTTCCGTAATCGACTGGTAACCAACACATTTGGCGGCTTCCTGCCGGATCAGTTCGATCCGCGCTTCTACGCCGTCCGCTCGGGAGCCGCACACAACGTGACTGCTCCTTATTATGAACTGGTTGATTCCCAACAAGTCTTGCGACTGGGTTGGCGTCATCGCCTACAGACACAGGCGGGACCGATCGACAATCCCCGCGTTCGAGACTGGATGACACTCGACCTGGATGCCTCGTACTTCCCCAATCCAGGACGTGACAACTTTGGCCAGTCCTTCGGTTTGCTGGGTGGCCGGTATGCCTGGAACGTCAGCGAACGCACCTCGATCCTGGCCAATGGCTACTACGATCTGTTCGACAATGCCCAGCAGTTGTGGAACATCGGAATCGTCAGCCAGCGAACGGAACGTGGCAGTGTTTATCTGGGCGTACGACAGGTGAAGGGTGCGGGACTGGACAGCGAAATCATTACCGCCAGCTACACCTATCAAATGAGCCCCAATTGGGTCTCGACGTTTGGTACGGCTTACGATCTGGCCGAAGGCCGCAACCGTGGCCAGTCGTTAACGGTGACTCGCATCGGACGCGACTTCTTGACGCACTTCGGTGCGACATTCGATGCCAGCAAAGACAACGTTGGATTTATGCTTTCTATAGAACCCCGGTTTCTGCCTTTATCCTCCGGCAGCAACGCGATCAATCAAATGAACCCCCAAATGGGCTCTCTGGCAGGAAGAGGTTATTGACCATTATGTCTACGACTATCGTGAATCCTGAAAACAAACCCGGTAAGTGCCACAAGCCCCGTGCCGCCTGGCGGCAACGGCTGGTCCAGGCCGAACGCGGAATCGGCAACGGCGCCCGCCAGGACAGCATTTTCTTTGTCCATATCTTCACTTCCACGCTGATCCTACTGGCCGGCGGCGTGCTGGGGCTGATGGCGTGGCAATGGATGTTGGTGATCATCTCGTTGATCATGCTCTTCGTGGCGGAGCTGTTCAATCAGGCGTTGAAATCCATGTCCCAAGCGTTCGGCGAGGTCGTGCCTCCCCCCGTGCAACAGGCCCTGGGAATGAGTACCGCCGCCAGCATGCTGGCCCTCTGCGGAACGCTGGTCGTCGCCGGTTTCACCCTCGGTCAACGCATCGTTGAGATGCTCGGGTAAGAGAAATTGTCGATGTCCGTTTGATGGGGGATCAGGGTGACTTTCGTGGAGATCCCCTCGGGACGTTAGGCTCGTTATACTAGTAATGATCCACCCCCATAGGGGGTGGCTTTAGGAAGCCCCCCCGAGGGGGGCGAATGTCGTAGGATGCCCCGTTGGGGCCAAATCGCTGAAACGGAGCTTGATCCCATCGCCCCCCACTATTTGCTCGCTCGTCTGTGATCCCGCACAAACGAGCTGAAAACCGAACACCGAGATGAAACAACAACGTTATCTATTTGCCGAGCCCACCCTGAGACCTTAGTCCGGGGATTCAGCCAAGTCCTCGCCGGATCGGCAGAGCCTTTTAGGGTCGCACGGCCAGAGGCCGTGGGTTAAGAGCGGACTTAATATAAATTTCGCCCTCTCGGGATCGATCTCGAGCCTGTGTGATACGACCGTCGTGATGTTGCTGGAGTCTCATCCGACGCAGGAAACTGCCCGCCATGCAACATGAAGCTGATTCAAACTCTGCGGCCCGAGATCTGACCTGCTGCCATGCGGATGTTGAGAACACCCTCGTCAACCGGTGTTCTCAACCGGCTCTCGAACACGATACCGAGTGGCACGCTCTGGCCAGGTTCATGTCGCCGGGTGAGATCGTCCTGGACTTCGGTGCGGGCCTCACGAGTCTTCTGGCCGCCCAGATTGTCGGGGCACAGGGGCGAGTGATCGTCGTCGCCAAGAACAATCCGCTGGCTGCTGCTGGCAAGTCGGGTTCGGCCAATGTGGAATTTCGCCATGGCCGTCTCCCCGACCTGCAGCTCGATCTGGATCTGTTAGAAGCTTGGCTGCAAGTCCACCCCGCCCGCACCAGCGACGACTGGCTGCGAACGGAAGCCCATGCCACACAGCTGAGACACACCGCACCATTGATTGCGTCAGACTCAATCGATGTGGTGCTTGCCCATCGTACTTTGAATCTTGTCCCACGAACTGATCGACAACGGGCGTTCACAGAAATCTTCCGCGTGCTGAAACGGGGTGGCCGAGTCGTCATCAATGAGGTCGTCAGTGACGAGATCGTGCCTGATACGTTGCCGTCCGACTCACACCAATACCGCGGTGCCGATCGAGAAGACATCGTTCTTGAAGCCCTGGAAGCCGCGGGGTTTCATGGGATCGAAATCATTGAACGGCAGGCCGAGCCACACAACACCGTTGCCGGAATCGAATTCCGTGCGGTAACAATCCAAGCCTTTAAAGGGAAAGCGGGCCCCTGTTTCGAACGTCACCAGGCGGTCATTTATAACGGCCCGTGGAAAGCCGTGATTGATGACGACGGCCACACGCTCTATCGGGGCAAGCGGATGGCCGTCTGTGACAAGACATTCCAAATTTACTCACGCGCCCCCTACGCGGACGCCCTCACCCCCGTCCCGCCCGCGAAGGAGATTCCTCTCGCGCAAGCCCGTCCTTTTAATTGCAAAGTTAACGCGATCAGAGATCCGCGAGAGACTAAAGGCACCGCAGCCCCAGGGATGCCCCTGTTACAAATCAGCGGCGACTGCGGCCCCGAAGGGTGCTGTTAGTCGTTGTTCGCTCCGCGAACACAACGCATTCGCAGTAGCGAGCCGAAATCAGCATTCCGCTTCCAAGCCGTCACATGCGACTCCATGAACAATTTTCGAACGCAAATTCTCCAGGGGTCTTGAATTCCCAATGATTCGAATCATTGGGAGGGTGAGGCTCCTGCCGAACCGCTTGGTCTACAAGGACTCGCAAGACGGAGCGGTTCGGCAGGAGCCTCACCCTCCCAGATTCCTTCACCCTTCACTACACCGTGAAATAACACGGACGTTG
>JAZKFE010000069.1:0-24806 GCA_040386595.1 Planctomycetota bacterium
CATTGCGGGCCGTCGGGCAGTAGGCAGTTGTGGGGCGACTGATCGCAATCAGCGCGAGGGGAGGGTGAGGGACCCAGAGGGTACCCTGCCGAACCGCAAGCGTTGTTCGACCCTCGCCAGACCATGCGGTTCGGCAGGAGCCTCACCCTCCCAGGTTCTTGGGTCCTAGGCGCCCCTGGATGCCGTCATAGATTCCGAACTACACAATGTTGAGAATCTTCGGCGCGGAAGCTCGTTGTCCGTCGGCACTCACGGTGATCGTGATTTCACGGGGCCCTTTGTTGGCTTTCTTACTGGCCTGAATGCTGATTCGCTGCAGCACTGCATTCACCGCTTCTTCGCTGACACCATTCACAAAAGTCACGATCAGCGAACTCCCTTTGCTGCCCCCTGAAAACTTGGCAACAAGATTGGCGTCGGAATCGCCGTTGAAGTAGATCTTCGTCCCCTTCACCGTGACCGTATTCACACCAGCCGGTTCGCTGCGAACTTTCAAAACCACGCGGCCATTGGTGACGTCCTTCGCGGAGTTCCCCTTATAAATGGTCGTGCGAATCGTGGCCTTCGAATAATCGATGACGGTATCCGCGTCGCCAACAGTCGCGGCAGGATCGATCCGAAACGGAGTGCTGTTGCGAGCGACGGGAATCACCGCGCTAGGCAGGGTCAGTTTGAGCCCCTCATCCACAGGCGAAATCGTCAACGTGAACGTCCCCACGTTGCTATCCAGCGCGCCGTCATTCGCGATAAACGTGAACGTATCGACTCCATTATAATCGGCATTCGGGGTGTAAACGAACGTGCCGCTCGCCGCCATCACAATCGTGCCGTGTGTCGGCGGTGTGACGACTGAATAGGTCAGCGTGTCGAGATCCGTATCGGTACCCAACGGGGCTACGGTGCCCGGAAAGACCTGGTCCTCCTGGGGACTGGCAAAACCATTATCCACAAACGGAGCCGAGGACAACATGGCCCGGCCCTCCAGGGCCTCGACCTGCGTACCTCGCGTGCCATGAGCATGCCGACGTGAGCAGGGAACGTCAGCGAAGAACGTAGAGGACAGCCAATGACGCCAGGAACGACTCACCATTTCGCCAACTCCTCAATCGAAATCACTGCCGAAATTACCACGAATGAAACTGCAACAGCCTAAGACGGAGCGTGAACGGATATGCCGGTTAAGCCAACGGAGCGTTCAGCGCAATCTCTACGACGATCGCTCACCAGACTCAAACCTGGCAGGTAACGGCTGTTCGCTTGCCCGGTATCATTCTCATCGGCAATCGAGGGGAGAACAAGATCGCTCCGGCCGTCAGATTATGCCGAGCAGTCATCAGGAGCAGGGGATTGCAACGGATACGTCGGCTGGCCGTGGCTGCTAAGGGGACAAAATGCAGCGTACTCGGGCAAGAACCATCCGCGGGTAGAATTCTAAATTGCCGGTGAATTCGGAATTTCCGGTACATTTCACCGAGGTGCGAAACCCGGTAGAATGCGGTTCGCGCGAATGGTGATCTGTTTTCTGAAAGGATTGAAGAGATCATGAAACCTGTCTGGTATCGAGTCATCTCTGCCCTGCTGTTGGTTGTCATTACCTTGACGGCCCCTGTCGCCGAGGCGGCTGACTTTGAAGCCTCTGTGCAGACGATTCTGAACGTGGGCCCCGAAGGGAAGGGCAATCCCGAAGCCACTGCGGCCTGGAAAGAGCTCGTCAAAAGTCCGATCCAAGACTTGCCACGGTTGCTGGCCGCATTTGACAACGCGAACCCACTGGCTGCCAACTGGCTCCGCAGCGCCGCCGAGTCCATCGCTGCCCGTGAGCTAAAGGCCACCGGAAAACTGCCGCAAGCGGAGCTCGAAAAGTTCATCGCAGAAACGCAACACAACCCGCGTGCCCGACGGATGGCTTATGAATGGGTGCTGCAAGTCGACCCCACTGCCGCCGATCGCCTGATTCCCGGAATGCTGAATGATCCGAGCATCGAATTCCGTCGCGATGCCGTCGCACGACTGATCGACACGGGCACGAAGCAGCTCACGGACAATCAGAATGATCAGGCCAAGGCCACCTTTGAACAAGCCCTCAATGGGGCACGTGATGAAGACCAGATCGAAGCCGTCGTCAAGCCGCTCGACAAGCTGGGGGTCAAGGTGGACCTGGCGCGTCACTTTGGTTTCATTATGGACTGGTATCTGATCGGTCCGTTCGACAACACGGGTAAGAAGGGCTTTGCTCTGGCTTACCCTCCCGAATCAGAAATTAAGCTCGAAGCCAAGTACGCCGGCCAGAAGGGCGAAGTGGCCTGGGCCAAGCACGTGACGGACGAGAAATATGGTCTAATTGATCTGAGTAAAGTCACCGCCCCGCACAAGGGGGCCGTGACATATGCCTTCACCGAATTCGTCAGCGACAAGGACCAGACGGTCGACGTGCGGCTGGGTTCGCCGAATGCTTATAAGGTGTGGGTGAACGGCGAGCTGGTGTTTGGCCGCGAGGAGTATCACCGCGGGATGTCGATCGACCAGTACCGCATGACGGCTAAGTTGAAGCAGGGAAAAAATCAGATCCTGCTGAAGGTCTGTCAGAACGAACAAACCGAAGACTGGGCGCAACGTTGGCAATATCAATTGCGTATCTGCGATGCCACCGGAACCGCGATTCTATCAACTGCCCGCCCGGCCCCCGTGCCGCCTGCCACTGTCTCGATGACGGAGGAAAAATAATGATAATTCGTACAACCTGGAAACTGGGCGGGCTGCTGTGTGCTTTAGCACTCCTCACCGGTGCCGATTGGCGTCAGTTCCGCGGCACGGATACCTCTTCGGTAGCAAGTAACGAAGCGCTCCCCACGAGTTGGAGTGATAAAGAAAATATCGCCTGGAAGTCCAAACTACCGGGACGAGGACTGTCTGGTCCCATTGTGATTGGCGACCGAGTCTACGTGACTGCCAGCAGCGGTCACCACCAGGACCGATTGCACGTACTCGCATTTGATGCGGCCTCGGGCCAGCAATTGTGGGAACGTCAATTTTGGGCCACCGGCCGCACGATGTGCCATGAAAAGATGGCCGTCGCCACGCCACAACCCGCCAGCGACGGACAGCGAATCTTCGCGTTCTATTCGAGTAACGACATGGCGTGCCTCGATCTGGATGGGAATTTACTCTGGTTCCGCGGCCTGACTCACGACTATCCGAATGCCAGTAATAGCTTGGGTATGTCTTCGTCACCGGTCGTCGTGGGCGACATTGTGATTGCCCAGGTGGAAAGTGATAGCGAGTCGTTCGCCGTGGGCCTGGATGTCACCACAGGCCAACAACGCTGGAAAATCGACCGCCCGAAAATGTCCAACTGGACCTCACCGGTCTTGATGCTCGGTAAGACGCCCGCAGAGGACCTGGTGGTGATGCAGTCGGGGGCGGGACTGACGGCTTACCATCCGCAAACCGGCGAAGCGGCTTGGACGTTTAACGAAGGTTGCTCGACGATCCCGTCGACCGGCGTGAGCGGTGAATATCTATTAGTTCCCTCCAACGGCCTGACGGCCTTAAAAATCGACAGCACGAGCAAGAGCCCGCAAAAGTTGTGGAATGAAAGTAAGCTCGGGCCCAGCACTCCGTCGCCAGTCGTCGTGGACGGAAAAGTTTATATCATCAATCGAGCGGGCGTCCTGACGTGTGCGTCGGTTGCGGATGGCAAAACGCTGTGGCAGCTCCGCGTGAACGGCAAGGGAGGCTTCAGTGCCACCCCGGTTGTCGCCGGGGGCAACATCTACCTCATCAATGAGGAAGGTGCCTCGACCGTGGTGAAGCTGGGAGGAGAGAAGGGCGAGATCATAGGCAGCGGAGAATTAGGAGAACAAATTCTCTGCACGCCGGCGATTGCCAATGGCGGCTTATTTGTACGCAGCCACGGACACCTCTATAAGATTGCCAATAAGTAGTCTACGCGTCTAACAATCGTCTTAAATAAACAATCCTGCGCGGCGACTTCAGTTGCCACGCGGGATTTTTGTTTAGAGCCCCTGACAACGCAGTCACAACGGACCAGCGAGCCCGTTCTCTCGGTGTTCTCAGCGTCTTCGTGACACACACTCAATTCAGAATGGATTCACCACAGAGACACGGAGTTCACTGAGAGTTTCAAGAAATACCGCGATGCATGAATGATCGGATAGGAGGGAGTTTAGCCACGGATTGACACGGATTGGATCACCCTCTTTTGAGAGCTGATCTAAAACGCTGGCCCAACGATCATTTACCGATTCAGAGGACCGGACAGGGGCGACATCACATTCTCCCAATCCGTGTTTCATCTGTGTTAATCCGTGGCTAAAAACTCTTCTTAATGACTTTAAAAACTCCGTGTTCTCCGTGGTGTCCACTGTATTTGAAGTATCGACAGCGTCTAACAACCATCCAGCTCACGCTGGCCGCTCGCCTACGAAGAATGACAAAGACCCGCTCGCCTCCGGAGAGACGAGCGGGTCGAGGATTCGCGGGAATCCATGATTTGTTAAGATCTTCGCTGAGCGACTACCGGACCCGGGCCTGGAAGGTGACTGAACCCTTCGTACGACCTGGCAGAGCTTCGTCCAGGACGAACCGCAGCACGACACTGCCTTCGCCGTTGTCTTCGGATTCGACCTTACCCGGTCGATCGGTGCTCGTGCTCTCGGCAATGTATTCCAGTCGCGGGGTCAGGTTGTCGATGATCGCCACCTTCGTCAACGGCTTGTCGCCGCGGTTTTCATAGGTGATCGTGAAGGTCACGATATCACCGATTTCAGCAACACCCTTGTCGGCGGTCTTCACCAACTTGAGATCGCCCCGCTTGCCGTTGTCTTCGATCCCCGTGTAATCAGCCTGGACCTGGAGAGTCTTCGATTGCGACGCGGAAACCGCATAACCTTGGATGATCGGATTCTCTTTGCGAGTCCACAGTTCGGCAAACTGCATTCCCTGCAACTGAGTCAGCTTGAGATTGTCTTCGAACTGACCATTCTGCAGACGGGCTCGAGACTCATGTGTATTCATGACACTGATACCAACCGCACGTCCTTGACCACGATTCAAAGAGCCTGTCGCCAAGTCGGTCCCTACGCCATTGGCTCGTGAACGAGTCTGCATGCGGCCCGTATCGAGGTTCTGAGCTTGAGTGCCGGTCGCGGTGCGGTTTCGCAGATTCACACCACCCTGGGCCACCACATGGCCGTGAACCTTGTCGACCATCGTGTCCGAATTCGGACCGCTCACCATGACCACCGAACCGAACCGCGGGGCGTAGATGGCCACGCGATTGGATTTCTTGATCTTCGTGCGACCGGTGTCGTCCTCGAATTCGGCGATCGTATCTTCGGTTTCTAAACCGGTAAACTCATAAGCATTGCGGGTAACAGGGTAGGCCCGGTCACCACCGTCAAACAGATATTCGTCAGGAAATAAGGCGGGGGACGCGGCTTCGTCATCATAGACGGGGCCAGCGGCAAACCCATATCCATCGGGGCAAACCGCGGGAGTACGAGCCACCGCAGCCACACGTTCGACCGCACCGTCAGTCATCGATGCCTGAGCAATCGAATCGGAGGCCAGTTGAATGTTGGAGGTGGGGGCCGGTCGCCGGACGGGTTGCGCCATCCGTGGTACGGCTTGCGGTCGGGGAGCCTGTGCGAGAGGCATCGATTCGATACGGGCGACACCCATTGCGGCTCGGCCTGTGGGCATTGCCACGTGCTTCGCCACGGGTGGCGTTGAGGCGACTTCAGCTGAGGGAGACGTATGGAACGGATCCTGCGCCACGGGCTGAGCCATCGACGCGCACGAACAGAATCCACACAGTCCCAAGGCCGACCACCACGGCAAACGCCGCTGCATCGCGGTCGTGGGGCTCACGCTGGAAGGCGGCAGAATGCTTGTGGTGTGAAACATAGTTGAACTCGTTCAAGACGAAATCGGAAACGGGAGCAGAAGTCGGGGGAAACTCAGGAGCTGACTATTCCTGAGGCTCTTGTTCCGGCGGTTCTGAATCCGTTTGTCCTGGAACAGGTTGTTCTGAAGTTTGCGGGTCGAACGGGTTCACCTCGGGATTCTGAGGTGAGCTCGGTTGAGCCATTGGTGGCTTGAGTGCCGGCACCCCGATCTCATCGGCAGTCGCTGCAGCAGGTCGCTGTAGCGGCTGGACTGGGGCACCGGAACCGAAGAAACCAGGTTCGGGGCGATTGGTATCAGGAACACGGCCACCGAGTCGCACGATCGCCAGCGGACGGCCGTTGATGTCGGCGATCTCCAGCGGATTTTCTCGTGGGGTCACTCGGACCGGAGCCACCGGTTTACCACGACTGGTGTTCTGCAACGAGGCTCGGTTGGGTTGTTCCAGATAGATGATTTTCGTGACCAGCTGGCCTTGAGCCGCCAGTTCGATTTCATTCGCAGTGAAGCCAATGATGACCGGGAACTCGTTGGCTCGACCCGCAGGTGGGTGGAGTCGACTGACCATCTCGATCGTCGGATACAGTTCCACGCCAGGATATTCGGGCATGCCGCTAAGCTTCACGCGATAGACGGGGCCCAGCAACAGGCCGGCCATCGACGGTGCGGGCGACACGATTCCGGCAGCCGGGCCGCCGGCAAACCAAGTCACCTGGCCTTCGACCGGCAATTGAACCTCGACGGGCTGAAACCGCATCGGAGATCCGTTCGCCGCACGGGCGGCCCAATCACCAGCTCGCCCCGGGGGCGGTAACGGTGTATTGAGCGGAAAGTATCTCTCGGGGCGCGGTTCTTGTCCGACGGCCGGCAGGCCACCCAGAACCAGGCAACCGGTCAGCAGCAGATAACAGCAGCGGGATGAGAGAACTCGCATGAGTGGAACACTCGGAGAGGAGAAGGACGGCGAATTGACGGACGGCAGACGTGTGTGTTGCCGGGTCAGATCAGGCACTTAGAGGGGACAACTGACTCGATCAGTGCGGATTCGTTTACGGGCTCGCATCATGCACTGACCGTGCCAACGGCACCCTGTGTCATCAGCTTATTCTCTACGCGGCCAACGCTGAGACATTTATCAAAGTAGTACTCCCACGATGAAAACGTCTCATTGATGACCGTGCATGGTATAGCTCAGCATCAGTCGCTGTGGCTAAGAGAAGGTCCGGGGCAAGGTGGGCCTCCATTCCCACCTCACCCCGGAACACTTCAATCGTCTCGACGCTAGGGGTTTTTAAGATCTAGCGATTACTGATTCGGCGGACAGTAGGCTCCACCCTGGCCCCCGTTCTCCTGCACCACCGGGCCACTGAATTCAGGATGATTTTCAGTGTACTGGATGTGTTTCACAGGAGCCGGGACGCGGATGCCGGGGTTATGTTTCACGTCGATCAACATGTGGTCGGTCGGACGTGGGATGTCTTGACGAGTCAGGTTACGCACCGTGTGGGACTTCAGACCAGCGGGTCCACCATAGGGCAGGTGGGGCGGGCCAGGCAGTCCAATCGGCGTTCCCGATGAGGTCATACCCCAGATCGGAGTCGGTCCGACACCGGAGATCGGGTTCACAGCCATCTGACCGGGAGCACCGGGGCGTCCCATAATCATCGGGCCGGGAACACCACCGTTGCGGCCACCCACGGCACCAATCGGCATTGGGGCGACAAACTGACCTTGTTCTCCATCGACAACCTGGCGGGCTGCGGTGCGAGTCACACCACCCATTTGGGCGGCAGGAGCTTCACTACCGGTTTCCAGATCCATGTTACCGATTCGCAGGACAGCCATGATGGTACCGCGACGGTCAGCTTCGGCGATCGGATCGATCCCCGGATCTAAACGTGTGGAGACCAGCACTTCAGCACCGGGAATCGCCAGGTCCTGATGTTGAGGATCAGGCAGGTAGATGACCTTGGTGACAAAGTTGTTGCTGTCGACTTGTTGCATGTCTTCGTCGTTCAGGACGATCGGCACACTGTTGTGCGACAAGTAGGCTTCCGTCGCGGGATGCGTCGGATAAACCTGCAATGTCGGGTACAGCGCCGGGCCTTCACGACCAGGAACGGCGGTCAACTTCAGGCGATATATATAGCCTTGGTTGAAGTTATACCGGCCCGGTGCGGTCAGCTGATTTTCGGCGTAGCCAGTCGGAATCTGCCACCCAATCTGCATGCCCTCGGGTCCCATGAAACGAATCTGGGACGTCGGAGCAATCATGGGGGGCGGAGCCTCCATGGCGTAGGCCATCTGCAGGACACCCGGGCCGGGGCCATCCACCATTGGCCCAGGTCGAGCCAGCATCTCTGCTGGTGGTCCATGATACTGCCCCTTGGCGACCACTCCATCCTGCATGAAGTTGGCCGAGTCGACACTGCAGCCGACACAGACTACCACGACCGTGGCGAGTCCTAGAAAGTACAATTTCATCACGAGCCCCCTCATTAAACAGGGAAGTTGCGACAGCGTGGGGTAGTCCCTTTGACCCAAGTCCCCGCGAGGCCGTTTTTAAAAACCTCGCCACGCCGCAGTCGTCGTTCGGTCTGCGGATAACCTCTGTGTGTACCAGGCCCGGCCCGCCGTATGGGCCCGATCCTGTTCGCACTGGAATTCAACTCACAACCAGCCAGTCTCACCCCGCATTGAGAACCCTCTGGCAATGTCGACACGGTCCAGAACCGCACTGACTTCGCACAGAAGTTTCCGCTTTCGGGATTCGGAATTTGTGATTCCGCATCAAACGTCGTAAGAGGATGGTCTCCGGAGATCGACGGGTGTGGCACCAGCCGACGAACGGAGTCCTTCCGACCTACGAGATTGCCGTCGCCCTTCTGTCCTTAGACCGATACAATGCGGCCGTCTGGCAGAACGTTTTTGGGGTCCGTGAGTTGGAATCCAATGAACAGCGAAGACAAGACTTGACTGTGACTTGTTTTCGGAATCTGACAGACCGCTTCTTTGGAAAATCCCGCACATTCCGAACAGCATGAATATCACGCAAACTTTAACATTCTCCGTAATCGCTTTGCTGGCCGGCACTTTCGCCTTCAGTGACGATTTAAATTCCCTCTTGACACCCGGAAATTCGCCCGGGGCTCGCCCCAGTCGATCGAGAGGTCGCAAAGGCGAGGAGAACGCCGCAAACCGTGCTCGCGGCCGGGAATTCGCTCAAGCCGAGAAGGTTGAAAAACCCGCGGCCGAAGCCTCGGGACCAAAAGACATTCTGTTGTCGGCGGCCGAAAAGCTGAAAAGCCATGCTTCAGTACGGGCGAACATGAGCGAAAAGGTCGCCATCCAAACCCACAGCTTCACCGCGAAAGGAAGCTACCTGCAGGGCCAGAACCTGCAACTGCGAATGGAATTCACGGTTGAACTCGGATCGCAAAAGGGGTCGTTGTTGGAAGTCTGCGACGGTCAGGTCTTGTGGTCACGTCATGATCTAGGTGAAAAAGACCAGACTCAGATCACACGCCGCGACGTGCGTCAAATTCTGCAAGCGGCCGAACAGGCCGAGCAACGCCTGAAGACACCTGAAGAGAAGGCGATGCTCAATGCGTCGATCGTAGCCGACTTGGGAATTGGTGGCTTACCAGCCCTGCTGGCAGCGTTCGCCAAAGACTATGACTTCAGCAAGGCGACAGATGGTAAGATCGATGACCGAGAAGTTGTGACCCTGGATGGAACCTGGAATGCCGCCTACCGAGCCATGTGGCGCGATCCCAAATCGAAAGACAAAACACCCCCGCCGTTGCCAGTGTATGTTCCCGATTCAGTCCGGCTGTCGTTCGATAAAGAAACCGAATTCCCGCGTCGTATTGAATACCTGAAGCTGATTCCCGGCAACTCCACGCCGACCGCGTTACTGACAGTGGATTTCACCAAAGTAGTCTTCAACAGCAAAGTCAGCCGCGACGACTTCGTCTTCATTCCACCCGAACGTCCGGCTCCCATTGATATTACGCAAATGTATCTGCAGCGGCTAATGCCAGCCAAAGCCCCGCCGACCAAGGCCCCACCGGTTCCCACTGAAACGCCGAAGGCCGCCAAGTAGCAGCCCGGGCAAGGCGACTGCCGAACCATAGTCGTTGTTCGCTCCGCGAACTGAACGCGTTCGCAGTCGCCGGCCGGAATCAGCATTCAATCCCAATACAAATTCCACCCCGCCACTGCGAATGCGTTATGTTCGCGGAGCGAACAACGACTATGGCGCTGCGGGCTGGGCTGCCAGTTCTGTGTTGTCAGCGGTCACGACTGCCATCTTGCCTGCTTGTTGACCCCAACCGCACTCTCACCGCCAATCTGTCACGGTCGCGGTTCTCGAAAATCCCCGAAAATCACTGACGAGTCGCATAACCTCTAAGCAGCGGCACCTATCACTCGTGTGAAGCCCCCGGATTTACCCGGTGAGGCTTACTGCTTCTGCGGCCCGGCATAGAATTTGTACTAGATCTGTGATCCAGATCCGCTCAACGTACGTTTGCAATCACAAGCCGTCGATTTCCTGCAGTGTGCCGGGAGTTGGCCGCCGGAAGCATTTGAACCACAACAAGGACAAAACTATGACGACTAAACATCCTTGGCGGACTGCGGTGGTCATCGCTGCGGGCTTGCTCCTGGGTTGCGGTGCCGTCACCGCATCAGCCAGTGAGATCGTCTACCAAGCCAAGCTCTTCAGCCCCGAAGTCGTAACGAAAGCGACCGAGGACTTCAACAAGCTGGAAAAGCGTGGAAAAATTGCCACGCGCATCGAGACTTATGACACTCTGCCCGCTGACAAGCAGGCTGACTTCGACAAGCTCGCGACGAAGCCGGAACGTGACAAGTTCTTCGCCAATTGGCTGATTGAACGAGCCAAGAGTGTCCAAGCCAAAGGCTTGTTCATTCTGATCACCCGCAAGCCGTCGCATTTGCACGTTGGGGCGGATGTCGCCTTGCGGAATCGTGGATTTGGAAATGCACAGCGTGACGAAATCAGCCATGGGTTGATTCAACGCTTCAGTAAGAAAGAGTTCGACGCCGGATTGCAGGATACGGTCGCCAATGTGGAACGACTATCGTTGCGTCTGGGTGAGGCCCGGCAGATCGCCCCGATGGGACGCCGAGCCCCCGTGGCAGGCCCCGCAGTGGGAGGAGGACAGGGAATGGGATTCTTAGGCTGGATCATTTTGGCTGGTGTTGTGATGTTGGTGTTCTCGGTCATTTCCGCTTTGATTCGCGGGATCTCCGGCCGTGGACAACAGCCTGGCCCCGGCGGCTACGCTCCCGGTTATGGCGGCGGATATGGTGGAGGGGGTTACGGTGGTGGCGGCTACGGCGGTGGTGGCGGCTTCTTCAGTAACATGATGGGCGGTCTGGCCGGAGCCATGGCCGGTAACTGGCTCTATAACAGCTTCGGCGGTTCACACCACAATCAAGCCAATGCTGGCGATTGGGGCGGCAACGGCAATGACGGCGGTTCGAGTGGCGATACCGGAGCCGGTGACTTCAGCGGTGGTGACTCGTCGTTCGGCGGCGGGGACTTCGGTGGAGGCGACTTTGGCGGCGGTGGAGATTTTGGTGGTGGCGGTGGCGGCGATTGGTAATTTTTAGTTACCGAATGCGTCACTCTGCTGTTTGATAATGAACAACTTCCGAAGTCCACAACGGGCTTCGGAGGTTGTTTGCTTTTATAGTCGTCATAGTCGTTGTTCGCTCCGCGAACAGAACGCGCTCGCAGTGGCGAGGTGGAATCTGTATTGAGATTGAATGCTAATTCCAGCCGGCTACTGCGAATGCGTTATGTTCGCGGAGCGAACAACGACTATGACAACTATGACGACTCTGGAATATCTTGCTTGAGCACTTCCACAGTGCTACAGTCAAACGACATCTCCTCAGCTTGCGGCTCGTTCTCCGCGAGGCTCTCAACAACATCATAGGTTGCATATGACGGGTTCGAAACCGGCAAATATCCCTGGACGAATCGCGCTACTGGTCATGGGAATGACCTTGTGGTGTGGCGTGTCTACTGGGGTTGCCGCGGGCGAACCTCAAGGTCGTTTCTTCGATCAACTGCGAGCCCGTCAACTGTTTGGCCTGGCCGAACGTTATTGCCTGGAAAAGCTCGCTCGCCCCGACCTCCCACCCGCTCAACGGATTGATTTCGCGTATGAGCTCTCGCGGACTTTCGTCCAGCACGCACTAGTCGCGTCCGATGATCAGCAGGAGGAACTTTGGGACCGGGCACGCAAGATCCTGGAACAAACCACGCCTCAAGTTGGTGCTCATGAACGCAAACTCCTCTTAGAACTTCAAGAGGGCTTTGTACGCTGTGCTCGGGGGCAAGCGCTGCGGTGGCAGGTCGAACTGGTCCCGGATGATACGGCGACTCGACAACTAGCGATCCAGGAACTGCGAGACGGGATTGAACGGCTGACACGGTTGGAAGCCGAATTGAAAGTGCGGCTGCGGAAACCGCCTCCTAAAGATGTGGGGCCGCAGGACAAATTCATTCCGGCGGAAATTCGTGGCTTGATGCTGACCACTGACTATGAACTAGGCCATACCTACTTTGGGGCCGCCAATTTACTGGCCACAGACGATCCCGACCGCATAGGAGCAATTCAAGAAGCGGAACGCTGGTTGGGTGTGGCACTCAGTGCCGATCGGGATGGAGAAGTCGGCCTCACCAGCCAAGTGCTGGTCGCCGGGTGTGCGCGCTTACGCATTGAAGCCGCTCGGGCTCTGCGATTGCTGGATGATGTCAAGCAAGCCAGCCCTTCCGCAGCCATTCGCGATCAAGTTCTGGCTGAACGAGCTCGCGTCTTCTTAATGCAGAAGAAACCTGTCGAGGCCGCGGACTTGTTGACGAGCGCCTTGAAAACCCGCACGGCCCCGCCGGGGGAATTGGTGAGTCTCCGCATTCAGGTACTGATCGAACTCTGGCAGGCCGCCGAAGCCAATCGGTCCGGCCCCTTGGCCTCTGAACTGCGAACCAGCATTGATGAGCAACTGCAACGCGTGCAGGTGACGAATCCGGGATACTGGTCCGCGTATTGCGAATCGCTGGTCACGCAAGCTCGGGAGGCACGAACGCTCGGCCATGAACTGGCCCAACAGATACGGACGGCTCGCGGGCTCTATCTCGCCAAACAAGTTCCCGCCGCGATCAAGGCCTATACGACCGCCAGTCAAGCCGCGAAAGCTGCAGACCACGAGGCCGTCGCGTATGACATGGCCTATACCAAGGGATCGATCGAAATCGAAGCCGGCCACTTCCACGAAGCCGTGAAAACATTCGACCAACTGGTGACCGAGTCTCCTCGCAACCCACGAGCGCCCCACGCCCATTTCCTCGCCGCCTATGCGTTGGGGCAACTTTATACCGCGAGTGCCACCAAGCAGAACCGCGAAGCCTATACAGCCAAACTGGAAGCGCAACGCCGGGACTATCCCCAGCATTCTACCAGCGGTGAGGCCATCTGGCTGCTGGGCCAATTAGAAGAAAAACGTCTCCAGAACTCGGCCGCCATTCGACTCTATCAACAGGTCCCTGCCACGCATCCCCGGGCAGCAGTCGCGGCCGCTGCTTCCGCCCGTTGCTATGACCGCTTGTTGACCCGTCTAAGAGAGCTGCAACAGCCCACTCAAGATTGGGAAACAGAAGCGATCACCCGGTTAACGCAGTTGTTACCAACCGATCGTGCGGTATCACTGACCGAAGACCAGGCCGTCCTGGCGCTGCACCTTTCGAACATCGCACTCCGGTCGCAGACGCCCGATTTTGAGACCACCGATCGCTGGCTGGAATGGGTCGCGCGCAGTGCCGTCACCGACACGACAACCAAGCCTAGCCGCGAAGAAACGCCAAATACACCGACCACACATTGGGCCGAATACAGCCAAGCCGCGGCCAAGTTACGAGTGGTCTCGCTAGCCGGTCAACAAAAATTCCCGGAAGCCGAAAAGACGCTCGCGGGGATTGCGGCATCCAGTCCTACCGAACTGCTATCAATCATCGACGGCCTCTCGAAACTGGTCGCCCAAGCCCAGGACAAACCACAACATAACCTGGGAGAATTGCAACTGCGGGCCGCCCTGAATTTAAAAGCGAAACGAGAGGAGCTCGAGCCCGCCGACCAGCAACGATTAGACCACTGCATCGCCGAGGCCTACGTCGCCGCCGGTCGCTATGAACAAGCCCTGGGGCCATTTCGCGAGCTACTGAAAACTCATCCCAAAGATCCCGAGTTGATGACCGGCTTCGCGTTGTTATTAATGAAGTTCGGCCAACGCAGTCGTACCGAAGAAGCCCAACAACTCTGGAAGCGGCTGGAAGGGCAAAATAAACCAGGCTCACGCGGCTGGTTTGATGCTCGCTATCAGTTCGCCCGTTGTGAACTAGATCTGGGTAATGCCGAGAAGGCCCTGAAGCTGATCGGCGTGACGAAGGTCCTCTTCCCACAACTGGGGGGAGCCGAGTCTCAACAGCGATTTCAAGAACTGCAAACAGCGTGTGAGCAACGAATCACAAAGCCTGGGGCATAAAGTATGACGAACCATTCAACGCTTTAAAAAGATCTCTCGCAAAGGCGCCAAGGCGCAAAAATGAGGAAGGTTTTATTCGGTTCGTTCTGAATTTTGGCGCCTTGGCGCCTTTGCGTGAGATCTTTCCTTTTTTGTTTTGACGTTCGTGTCTCACGACACAATTTCCAGACATGCGCTGCAGGTTATTAGCGAATAGTCATTTGTGAATGTTTTAAGAACCGGAGTTGTCGCGACACCAATGGGTGTCATAATCAGAAACGGCTAAGGAGTTGAATTCCTGAGCCGTGACATGCGGGCCGATCGTTCGATTCAACAGGTCGAATCACGTCGATTTTCACTCGCTTCAGCGAGCATCTGCTACCTCGAAGGAGAGATCTGACATGTCTGCCAACGTGCATTTGGAACCGGAAGCCCAAGAGTTTGCCAAAGCCACAGCGAACCCGCCTTTCCTGGCTGACCTGGGGCCTAAAAAAGGGCGAGCCACGGTCGATGAAGTTCAGTCGGGCCCCATCGCGAAGCCGGAGCTCGATGTGGTTGACCTCATGGTTCCCGGCGGCCCCACCGGCCAGGTATCAGTACGAGTCCTACGACCTTCCGCGAGCCCCAGCCCCCTGCCAGTGATTCTTTACATCCACGGTGCGGGTTGGGTTTTCGGGAATGCTCATACACACGATCGACTGGTTCGAGAATTGGCGGTCGGTGCCAAGGCAGCCGTCGTCTTCCCGAACTACAGCCTGTCGCCGGAAGCGAAATATCCCACATCCATCGAAGAGTGCTATGCGGTCTTACAATGGATTGAGAACCAGGCATGGGAACAAGGTTTCGAACCCACCCAAATCGCAGTCGCGGGAGACAGCGTGGGGGGCAACATGGCAATCGCTATGACCCTGATGTCCCGAGAGCGACAAGGGCCGAAGATCAGCCAACAGCTGCTCTTCTACCCGGTGACCGACGCGTCCTTCGAAACCGAATCTTATCAGCAGTTCGCGACGGGATTTTTCTTGCGACGCGACGCCATGCAGTGGTTCTGGGATCAGTACTTGCCCGACCTGGAGCGACGGAAAGAACTCACCGCCTCGCCGTTGAAAGCGACCACCGAGCAACTCCGCGGCCTGCCACGGGCGTTGGTTATTACAGCGGAAGCCGACGTCCTGCGGGATGAGGGTGAAGCCTATGCCAACGCCTTGCGAAAGGCAGGAGTCCCAGTCACCGCCGCCCGGTTCCAGGGGATCATCCATGACTTCGTGATGTTGAATGCGTTGGCCAAAACCAACGCCGCCCGTGGAGCCATGGACTTGGCAATGAGCTGGTTGCGCGACGGCTTCAGTCAATCTCGCTAATCGCTAACGAACAATCTCAAAGAACAAAAACAGCCGCCGAGAAGGACTCGGCGGCTGTTGGATTTCGTTGTGAGTACGCGGAACAAGTGAGGCCGTAGACAACGAGTTGACCAGCTTGGTTACGGGTAGAAGGGACTCGAGGTCGGCTGGCTGTAGCTGTTCAGCGGTTGGCCGAAATTTGATGCCGGCTGACCGTATCCTGGCAGGGAGGTTCCGAATCCAGACTGCCCCTGATTATAGCTGGGGAACGGCTGACTGTAACCGGCCATCGGCTGCGTATAGCCGGCTCCCACTCCCGGTTGGCCGAACCCCGAGTAAGGCTGATTCAAGGGCTGGCCCGAGCCAGGGTATCCTGAATTCATTGACGGGCCATACTGGTTCGGAAGATACGGCGCGGGAGGCGTCTGCTGATTGGGGGCAAATTGATTGTTGGGGGCATACTGATTCTGGAAGTTGGACGGTCCGAACTGGCTGCTATACCCTCCGCCATAGCCCCCGCCAAACCCGCTCCCCGATGGAGTTCCATAGTCGGGCATGGAGTAGCTCGATCCTAAATATTGGTTGCCGCTGCCATAGCCACCATAAGAACTGTCGAAGCCGCCGTTGTAGGAATTATAGGACTGATTCCCATAAAACCGCGGTGCACAACGACCGCAGGAGTTGCCACCGTTGAACTGGCCGTAGCCCGAGTAACCACCGTTGGAATACCCCCCGTTGGAGAAGCCATACGGCCCTTGGGCAGTTTTCACCGACTGCTGGTCAGCAGCCTGGGCCGAGCTCCCTGCGAGCGTCAGTCCGAGGATCGCCGCAGCCGTGAAATGAATAAATTTCGTCATGATTTTTGTTCCGAAGCTCGTGCGTCATTCGGAAGAGTGGCGTACGTGCTGCCTGCATCCTGATAGTTGAGCGGGTGCTGACTCGTCAGCCTCACTCAGAGGCCGGTGAGTGAGTGGTAACGCACATCCCGCGCCGAATTGTGTTCGAGTTGATTTTTACACATCGCCAACATGAATCACTTTGATCAAACACGTCAAAGTCTTCCAATTCCGCACAAAAACCCGATTTATCTGGCTCAACCTCAGGAAACAACGGCAGAAGCAGCAGTGATTCGCCGCGTCAAATGAAAGTTTTGATTTCAGAAACCACGCCAGCACGTGTAAAAACTGCAAACAACCGAGACAACAAAGGTTATTTTTACAAATCTCCAAGGGCACACATTGTTGCCGGGCAGTCGAAGCAGTCGAGCTCGCCACAGTGGACCTTGGAGGAGCAAATGACGAATGTCGAAACCCGAATGACGAATGAATGACCAAGCCCTAATGACGAATGGGGCCATCGCTGCTTGAAAGATGTTTGCCACAACGGAGAGTAAAGGGAACAGAATCACGAAGGAATCAAACGGAGCAATGAATTCAAAGAAGTGAGGAATGAATTCGCAACACGGCGAAGTGCCGACCTGGCACCTCAAAGCGGGAGAGCCAGGTCGCGACCGCTGCGATGTCGGGACATCTATTTTGCCCAGTGCACGTCGGCGACAGGCCGTGCATTGACGTTCCAATTTTCAGCGAGTCATGAAAAACTGGTCGCGTCTTGTGATTCGTCATTCAATTGTCGCATTTTGTCGGATAGACTGGAGAATGGTGACTTTCTACGAGTCCCCCTTCTCTCCGCGATTGAATCGAATCCATGCCAACTGAACGTAAAAAGCCTGCGGCTCCAGTGCGTAAACAAACTCGCATCGCCCCGCCGCCCGCCTTGCCCCCACCGACAACGCATCCTACGCCCGTAACACCTTCGGTCTTGCCTCCGTCAGAATCGACGGGAGCTCATTGGACGTATCTGACGAATCATTCGCACGTCTTAATTCTCTTGTCGAGGAACCCCTCAGTGGTCCTCCGAGAGGTCGCATTGCGAGTGGGAATTACCGAGCGCGCCGTCCAGCGGATCATCGCCGATCTGGAAACTGCGGGAGTGATCGAACGCGAAAAGATCGGCCGCCAGAACCGCTATCGCATCCAAGGCAATCAACCTCTGCGACATCCGATTGATGCGCATTGTACGGTTGGAGAATTGCTCGCTCTGATCAACGGCACTAAGAACCCCTAAAAAAAGAAGACCTGTTACTCGGTTGTTCAAGTAACAGGTCTCGCAGTGTTTGACTTTTTTGCCGCGTTGTCTGTCGCGTTATTCGGCTGTGGGAGGTGCCGGAGGAACCGTGATGGCATCTGCTTCGGTCGGGGCATTCTGCGGTGGCAGCACCGGACCGGGCGGTAAGAATTCCGATTCGGGGTAGTTGAACGAGATCATACCACCACCAAGGGCTTGGTAGGTGTTGACGATGGCCCCCAGCTGCTCCTTTTTGGTATCGATCAAGACCATTCTCGCGTCTCTCAAGTCCCGTTGGGCAAACAACACATCCATGTATTCGATACGAGCCGCGATAAATAGCTTGGTGGCGTTGTCCACAGCGGACTCAAGTGAATCCAACTGCTTATTCTTGATCTCAATGCTCGCGGTGTAGTTCTGAACCTTCGACACGCGATTGACGACCTCGGTGAAGGCATTCAGGATGACACGCTGATAGTTATAGATGCTCTGCAATTGCCGGGCGTTGGCTGACATGTAGTCAGCCCGAATGGCAGCCTTGTTGATCAACGGTGCGACCAAATCGCCAGCAACACCATAAATCAGTGATTCCGGTGAGTGCAACAGATACCGGGTGTTGAAGGCCTCGTAGCCCACACCGGCACTGATATTCAACTTCGGATAGAAGTTCGCCTTGGCAACTAACACGTCGAGTCCGGCGGCTTCCAGTTCACGCTCGGCCTGGCGGATATCGGGTCGATTCTGCAGAAGTTCCGAGGGAACACCTAAGCTCAACGACTGCAAATTCAGATTGAAGAATTCCGTCGAGCGTTCGACAGTCTGCGGGAAGCGACCGACGAGGAAGTTGATCGTGTTCTCGGTCTCGATAATATCCTGAGAGATGATCAGCTTTTCGCTCTGGTTCTTTTGAACTTCGGCCTGGAAACGTTGCACTGGCAGTTCGGTGTCACGACCGGCCGCTTTTCTAGCAATTGCAAACTCGAGGCTCTTCTCTTGCAGAATGATCATGCGATCGAGGTTTTCCATCCGCCTGTCGAGCGCCAGCAGGTTGTAGTAATTCTCGGCGATCTCGGCGACCAGACGAGTCACCACATAGTTCCGTCCTTCAACGGTACCAAGGTAACGCAGCGATGCCGCATCCCGGGAATTCCGCAACTGCCTCCAGATATCCACCTGCCAGGAAAGGTTGGCAGCGGTCAGGAAGTTCGGTAGAGGCGTGGGGAAGTTGTGACCAGGGCGAGACAAGAGCTGGTCATCGACGGCTCCCGCCGGCGTGAACAGACTGGGTTTCTCCACCGACGCCCGGCCTCCAATAGTAATGAAGGGCAGGTAGGCACCGCGCCGCTTCAAAATCTCGTTGTTGGCGATCTGGATGTCTTCACCCAGAATCTTCAGTTGTTGGTTGCCGGCCAACCCTTGGTTGATCAGGCCCGTCAGGATCGGATCACTGAAAAACTCGTCGATCCCGATCTGAGACGAGTTTTCGTTACTGGTTGTGCCATTGAAGGTTTCCGGCAGGTTTTGCCCTGGATCCTCCGAACGGAGGTCCGGGGTTCGGCAGGACGGTAATACCAGCAGGAGGGCTATTATTGGCATCCAAGCCAAGCGAGTTCCATCCATGAGAGTTCCAAATTCAATCAAAGTTTCAATTACGTTTTGGCGGCTTCCAGAGCAGTCCAGCGACAGGGCGCGAGTGTCAATCTCACCACCAGATCCAGACTGCGTACTCCCGCGATAGCGAAAGGCCGCCGATTTCCTCCATCGAACAGTAAGTTTGATCGACAAATTGATTGAGGGGCCGAAGACAAACCCAAGCAACCCAGGAAAATGAAATAACTTGATGGTTCCGCGCGTGCCAAGTCGTTCCCTGACAAGCACTTAAGATGCGAAGTATCGTCCAAAACCGAAGTCTAGTTCAATCGGCATACGGGGGCGTTGAGGGCCGTTATGCCCGAGGGGATAGTCTCACCATGCGAGAGATGAAATCGGTGTGAATTTCGAAGAATCAAGACGTAGGGGAGTACGACGCCACGCCGTGAAATGACCAGCTTTGGGGATCGGTTGAGGTATTGTGGCCGTGATTGGGCCGGAAGGGAGACTCGCGTCCGCAATCGATGAAGCACTAGCGCTGTGTCACAGCTTAGATTTGGGATCCACACCCCGAGGTATTGTCGTGCCACTGCTTTGCAGCTGTACTCAGTTGTTAAGCAGTGCATTCCCAGCCGTCCGGGCACTGCTTTGCGACCGAGTACGGTCGCAAAGCAGTGGCACGCAATCCGAATTCTTCGCTGTAACACAGCATTTAGCGTAACGGGAACGCGCTTCTGAGATCTGCGGACATCACCTCGAAGATGGCGAACGCGTCCTACAGAAAACAGCGATGTTCATCGGTGTTCGGGATGATTGGGCCCGATGTCTGACACCGCGTCGGTAACTTGTGTCGGTTCCGAGTCGGTTGGAATTGGCGACCTGTGCTGTTGATTTTCACCTGAACAATCACCAGATCGAAGCTCTTGGACAGTATCTCGAGCGTAGGCCTGCTTCACTCTCGTCCGAGCAAACTGTTCATCGGAAGACTTCTTCGATTTTCTTCCGCCACCTGGTTTGCGGATTCGCGGGCTCTCCTGAGACAGCGAGTCGGTTTGGCCTGTCTCGATTTCTTGAATTCCTCGCTTGATCGTATTGGGAGAAATTCGCAGAGCCTTACTAATAATCGCGATGCCGCCCCGACCGAGTTTCATGGCCTCCGTGGCCGCCCAATGCCGGCGTTGAAATTCATTCAACGATCGACCGGACTGTCGATATCTATCAAGGATTTCAAGAATTAGATCGTCCCGATTCATGACATTCCAGGCGTTTCAGGCGACTGCCTTAACTAGGCTGTCTTGGCATGTGTTTGATCGTCGAGGATTCGGTACTCTCTTTTTTACTGGAAAGGAGAGGAAATCTGTGTAAGAAAGCCCACGATGTGGTTCGCTTGGGGACTGCCCCCCCATGACGCTGATACCAAGCCCGAACGGCTCGACCCGCGAATGCAGATCGAGTGAGATATCCCGTTACTTTCGACAATCGATCGAACATCTGCAATAGAAAAGCCTGATTATGCCCTTAACCAATCACATGCTAAGGAAAATTTCTCACCGCGGGGTCGCGATTTCTGGAGGTCTGGACGTTGTTCGACCTCCAGGATCGCGGCCGCAGTCGGATCTGTCTTAGGGATGAGGTTGGACGGGGGTGTGCACTATTTCATGGTGCTCCAGGATTTCACTAAGGGGTTCGTCGACTTCATCTTGGATAAACTTGCCACTTTTCGACATGATCAAGGCAAATAAGTAGTACAGACCTGGAATGACCAAGACCCCGAACACGGTGCCGATGAGCATGCCGCCAACCGCCGTGGTACCAATGGTGCGGTTTCCAATGGCACCTGGGCCGGTGGCCCGGACCAACGGAATCAGACCGGCGATGAAGGCGAACGAAGTCATCAAAATCGGCCGGAATCGCAACTTACCACCTTCGATGGCCGCTTCCTTGAGGCTTACTCCTTCGTGATGCCGTTGCACCGCGAATTCGACAATCAAAATGGCATTCTTGCCCAACAAACCGACCAACATGACCAGACCAATCTGGCAGTAGACGTCGTTGGCCAATCCCATTTGCTGCAGGGCAATGAACGATCCGAAGATACCGACCGGCAGTGACAAGATCACAGCGAGTGGCAGGATGAAGCTTTCATACTGTCCCACCAGCACCAGGTATACGAAGATCACCACGATCAAGAAGATATAGACTGCCAGATTTCCTTTATTTGCTTCGTCATAGGAAAGACCTTCCCAACCGAGGCCGTAACCACGAGGCAACGTCTCGGCTCCCACTTCCTGAATGGCTTTAATGGCCTCACCGCTGCTGTAGCCGGGTGCCGGTGCACCTTGGATGGCCGCGGAGGGATACAGGTTGTAGCGATTGATTTCGTTCAGGCCCTGCTGCTTCTTAATCGTCCTGAACGAGGAATACGGAACCATGTCTCCTTTGTCATTCTTGACGAACATATTTTTCAAATCTTCGGGGTATCGCCGGAACTCCGGGTCAGCCTGAACGAAGACCTTATAGAACTGGCCGAAGCGGATGAAGCCTTGCTCCCAAGTACTACCGACAACAATGGAGAGATTGTCCATCGCTTTGGCGATCGACACCCCTTTCTGCATGGCGACGTCGTTGTCGATCACAAGTTCATACTGCGGGTAATTGGCAGCGAAGAAGGTGAATAGCCCCTTGACCTCCTTGCGCTTCGCTAAAGCCGCCATAAACTTGTCGGTCACTACTCCGAGTTCCTTGTAGTTCATTGAGTTTGTCTTATCCAAGACACGCACAGAGAAACCGCCGGCTGCACCGAAGCCAGGAACCGCAGGAGGCTCGAAGAACTCGAGCTTAACATTGGACATGACGCGACAGTCATGCTCGAGCTGCTGAATGATCTGCTTGGAGGTCATCTTGCGATCAGCCCAAGTCTTCAAATTGATCAGACAGGTCCCCGCGTTCGAACCGCGGCCCTCCGTGAGAACTTCGTAGCCAGCGAGAGAGGAGACCGAACTGACACCATCAATGTTCTTGGCGATCTTCTGCAGTTCTTGGGACTTCGCATTGGTGTATTCGATCGTTGAGCCGGGAGGTGTCTGAATGATCCCGTAGATCATGCCCTGATCTTCCAGCGGGATGAAGCCGGCCGGAAGCTGAGTATTCACCACGTAGATGGCAAAACTAAAGCCTCCAATAAACAGCAAGGTAAACGTTCGCTGTGTGACGATGCGACGAAGCACCGCAGCGTATCCCCCCGTGACCTTCTCGACGGCACGGTCGAAAATATGCAGCAGCATTCCCAACGGGCCACGTTTTTTCGGAGCGCCCGTGTGAGGCTTAAGGATCATCGCGCACAAAACCGGGGTCAGCGTCAACGCCACGACACCGGACAGGATGATGGAAACGGCCATCGTAATACCGAATTGGCGGTAGAAGGTACCAATCGGCCCGGTCATAAAGGTCACCGGCACGAACACCGCCGTCATCACGAGAGTGATCGCGATGATGGCACCACTGATCTCATTCACCACCTCTTTCGTGGCCAGATAGGGTGAGAGATGCTTTTCATGCATTTTGGCATGTACGGCTTCGACCACCACGATGGCGTCATCCACCACGACGCCGATCGCCAACACGAGCGCGAAGAGGGTGATCAGGTTGATCGACATCCCGAACACCTGGAGCAGGAAGAAGGTGCCGATCAGCGATACAGGAACCGCCAGGGTCGGAATTATGGTAGAACGCCAATCACCGAGGAACAGGTAGACCACCAGAGAGACCAGCACGAAGGCTTCCAACAGGGTGTGGAGCACCTGCTCAATGGAGGCTTCCAAGAAGCTGGAGACGTCGTAGCTGACCTCAAACGTCATCCCCGGTGGGAACGACGCTTCCTTAATTTCCTCAAGCTGTTTCTTCACCTCTTCAATAACGACGGCAGCATTGGTACCGGGGAGTTGCTTCAGCACGATAGCCGCGGAGGGATGGCCGTCGATGTCAGAGTAAATGTTATAGTACGAGGGGCCCAACTCGACTTTGGCCACATCCTTCAGGCGTAGAATCTCACCTTTCGGATTCGCCTTGATAATGATGTTTTCATATTGTTCCGGTTTGTTATAACGTCCGACCCAGGTCAACACGTACTCGACTGTTTGCGACGTCTTGCCCGTCGCCTGACCGAGTCGTCCCGGGGAGCCAATCATACTTTGCTCCCCGACCGCCTTCATGATGTCATCGGAGGACAAATTGTAGGCACGCATGCGGTCAAGATTTAGCCAGACGCGCATGGCATACTGGCGGCTACCGAGAATCGTGGCGCTACCGATACCGCGGACACGCTTGATTTCAGGCAGGAGATTGACGAACGCGTAGTTGTACAGGAAATTCTGATCGTGATGCGCATCCGTGCTGTAGATATTCACATACATCAACATACTCGTCATGGCTTGCATGACGATGATGCCTTCGCGTTCCACTAGGGGGGGAAGTCGATTCTTCACGGTTTGGATGCGGTTTTGAACGTTCAAGACCGCCACGTTCGGATCCGTACCGGGCTCGAAGATGATCATGATCGTGGCCTCGCCAGCACTGGTGGCGGCGGAGGCCATGTAACGCATGTCGGGCACGCCGTTGATGGCCTGCTCCAGGATCACGAGAACCGAATCGACCAACACGTTGGCACTGGCGCCGGGATATGCGACCGTAACCACCACGCTCGGAGGGGCAACCGAAGGGAACTGAGAGATCGGGAGGGTCTTGATTGACAGCCCACCCAGGAACAAGATGAGGATCGAAATGACGATCGCTAACGCCGGTCTGCGGAGGAATTGTGAGAACATGGTTCTAGGAGGATCCGGTGGGTTTTAGTTCCGGTTGGTTTCAGTCTTAGAATCCCTGACAGAACCGGAGGTAGGCAGATCAGGATCGCGGCAATTCAAGTGATTCTGAACTGCCGCGGAGGTTTTCTGATAGTTTTCGAGTACCGGAAGTGATGCTTATTCGGCGTGGTTCTTTAGATCGGCAACAACCTTGTCCGCTGTCCGATTTTCATATTCCACCTTGTCGCCGTCGCGAATCTCTCGAATCCCTTCGAGAACGATCTTGTCGCTGACATTCACCCCGCTCTTGAGGACATAGAGGTCTTCCAATTCATTCTGGACGAAGATCTCGCGCTGATGGGCCACATGATCTTTATCGATGACGTAAACGTACAATTTATCGAGAACTTCGAACGTCGCTCGTTGAGGGATGATGATGGCATCATTTTGGACACGGTTG
>JAZKFE010000069.1:24816-45473 GCA_040386595.1 Planctomycetota bacterium
AAAATCGACGCGGAAGGGAATGTTCCCGGTCTCATTGTTGAAGTCCGCTTCGATCGCACCGATCTTGCCGATCTGCGGGAACTTGTTGCCATCCGCCAGCATGAGTTCGACTTGCAGGTCGTCCTTGTTTTTGTTCAGGTCGGCCATGTATTCGAGATAACGGGCTTCGGGAACGTTGAAATAAACCCACATCACACTGTTGTCGGAAAGCGTCGTGAGAATCTCACCCTCTTCGATCAGACTACCGTGCTGGTGCTTCAAACGATCGATGATGCCATCGTAAGGAGCTTTGACATTGGTAAAGTTCAATTCAGCCTCAGCCTGCTTCGCCTTAGCCTGAGCCTTGGCCAATTTGGCACCGAGTAACAACACTTCGTTCTGAGAGACAACCTTGTCCTCGGACAATTTCTTAGTGTAATTATATTCCAATTGCGCGAGATTGGCCTCGGCGTTCTCGGCGTCCAGCTTAGTCTGGTAAAGGACGGGGATGATCGTAAACATCGAATCACCCTCCTTGACGATCTGGCCCTCTCGAACCGGAACTTTTTCGAGATACCCGCGTTCCAAGGCCCGTACCTCGATATGGCGCTGGGAATGAATCTGGCAGACATACTGCTGGGTGAGGGTCACAGCTCTGCATTGTGGGCTGGTGGCCACAATCTTGTGTGCCTCGTGGTGGTGCTCCTCTTTGGGCTGACTGCAACCGGGCAGGAAGAGGGAAAAGATCGCCAAGCTGAGGGCCTGGATTGGTGAGACTTTCATAGTGTTTTTTGCTCGTTGGTTACGCTCGGGTCATTCACGGAAACACATAACGCGGATCGTGAGTCGCTGGAAAACATCTGCGCCCTGCTATCATCCCGCCGGTCCAGTCAGCCCGTGAGCTTCGGATAACTGGGTCTGCTCGCACGATCCTACGAGGCGGGGATGTTTCGAATTGCAAGCAAAGTCTGTTCCATTGCAATTATGTCAAATTCGTAAGGACTGAATCTTCGTACCGCATTAACTCGTACGGGACATGCGAATCACGAAACATGACAAAATTGTCATGTTATTATAGTCGTATATCACCATCCCGACAATTGGGCTTGGGTACTGGATTACGGAGATGTCATGTGATTCAAGAATGTTTGTACGAAGTGGTTTTCTTAATGAAGTCCGCACCTGAAGAGGCATCTGCCTGAGACCCGGGACGCTCCGATACACCACGTCTAAAGCGTGATGAAAGTGCCCCTGCCACAGGTCATACCACTGAGGCAAAGCTGTCATTAAAGTAATTTAAATAATGAATACTGAAGGTGCCGTCGCAAGCGACTCTCTCGCACTAAGTTCTAAGAAACCTCGAGAAATCCGCGTCGATGTTCGCTGAACCGGAGCCGGTCGACACCATGCCAGACTGGCCGGTCGATGCAATGTAGATAAACATCCGAGGAGAGTTCCGGAGCCCGTTCACAGAGGATTCTCAGAAAGAGAGTTTGCTGTCGGAAAAGAAAGGCAATCGCTAATGAGGCAAACTACAATATCATCGCTGAAAAACCACCTTGTACCGTATTTGCCGGAGCTCACCCATGTCCGTTCGCTGGTTTCTGCTGTTAGGATTACTCGCGATCTACGAGGTGTCAGTCACGTCTTCTGCACACGGCGAGCCCCCCCCACGGCGATGGCTTTACCTGCAGCAAAATCTGCAAGTCGCCGAGAACCTGCCTAAAATTGAGGCACTGCTGCGACGGGCGGCGAAGGTGGGTTATAACGGAGTGGTTCTGGCCGACTACAAACTCAACATCTTGGATCGAGTACCAGACCACTATTTTCGCAATGCCGAACGATTCAAAGCTGTCTGCCGGGAATTGCAGTTAGAGATTATTCCGACTGTGACGCCCTTCGGGTACAGCGCGGGCATCTTGGCACATGATCCGAATTTGGCGGAAGCCCTGCCGGTTAAGAATTCACCTTTTTCCGTACAGGACGATGTGGCTCTGCCGGCGAATGGCAATAAAGATCTCGTCCCGGGTGAATTTGAAGAATACAAAGGCCACGAATTGGCCAACTGGCGATTTCAAGACGAAGCCGGAACCGGAACATATGTCGACACCGAAATCAAACACGGAGGGCTAGCGGCTCTACGGATCGAGAAAGGCACTGGAACCGCCGGCAATCGACGCATCAACAAACGCCTGCCCTGCCGGCGGTGGACTCAGTTCCATGCGTCGGTGTGGATCCGAACTCAGGATTTTGAAGCGGCGGAGAGCACCCGCATGTTCGCGATGAATCCCGAAGGAAGAGTCTTATCCTTCAGCAACTTGGGAGTCCAACGAAACCAGGATTGGACACAGCACCATATTGTTTTCAATAGCTTAGACGGAGACTACATTCAGTTTTACGCGGGGGTTTGGGGTTGCGAAGGTGGAAAGCTGTGGATGGACGATCTGCGGTTGGTAGAAGAACCGTTCGTGAATCTGGTTCGTCGCCCGGGTTGTCCGCTGGTCGTGCAGAATCAGGATGGCACCACAACATATGAAGAGGGCCGCGACTACTCACCACTCGCAGACCCGGGACTCGGCACCACACCCTATCCGGGCGATTTCAACGTCTATCACCTTCCACCACAGCTGAAGTTCCCGAAAGGCTCACGGATCAAGCACGGCCAGAAACTGCAGGTCAGCTTCTATCATGCCGTGACGATCTACAACGACCAGGTGCCGTGCTCGCTCAGCGAACCCAAAGTGTTTGAAATCGTAGAGGACCAAGTGCGACGGATTCAAAAACTGTTTGAGCCGCGGACGTTCTTCCTCAGTCACGATGAAATCCGAGTCGCCAATTGGAGTCAGCCGGAACAACAAGCTGGCCAGACGGCAGGACAAGTCTTGGCCGAAAATGTGAGGAAGTGTGTGAAGATCATCCGGCAGATCAACCCTCAGTCGCGGCTGTGTATTTGGAGCGATATGTTCGATCCGCATCACAACGCGGAAAAGGAATTCTATTTAGTCCACGGCGACCTCACTGGCTCCTGGGAGGGATTGCCCGCGGACATGTCAGTCATCAACTGGAATAGCGGCAAGGCCGCGAAGAGCCTGCCGTTCTTTGCGAAGCGCGGTCACTCGCAAGTTCTAGCCGGTTACTACGACGGAGCGCCGGAAGACATTCGTCGTTGGCAAGCGGAAGGGAAGGGGCTCAAGGGGATCGACGGCGCGATGTACACGACCTGGAAGTCAAACTTCGCGGACCTAGAGAAATTCGCCGAAGCAGCCTGGGGCGGAGCCGGAGCAAAATAACGCATTTCGGCCCTCCGGGCTGTTGGCTTCGCATCCCGCGGCCTTACTTCCAGACGGCAGCTTCTTCGCCATCCAGCCTTAAGGTCAAACATTTCGCGCTGCCGCCTGATTTGAGAAATTCATCCAGCGGAGTCGCATGCGTTTGATAGCCTCGGGCTTGCAGGTCGGCTTCCAGTTGCGGGCAGCCGCTATTCAGGACGACGTGACGTCCCACCACGACGGCATTGCAGGCGAAACGGGCCGCTTCATCTTCGTTGACCGGAATCAGTTGCGGAACTGCGTTTTCAATCGCACTTCGCCCGTACGAGTCGAAAGCAGCCGGGTAGTACAGGGCTTCGGTCGGCCTGAGCGGGCAGAAGCATGTATCGAGGTGATAGTAGCGTTCGTCGACTAACTGCAGGGGAATGACTCGACCGTGAAATTCCTTGCCCAACCACTGCAAGGCTTGCGCGTCACTCCGCACAATATAGCCGCCGAAGAGAGTCTCGCCGCAGTACAAGGCATCGCCAGCGCCCTCGAAATTCCAGGGCTCGGGAGGCAGCCGCGTTTCAAAGTGATGGGCCTGAAACCAAGCAGCGTTAATGGGAGTTTCACCTTGCCGCGGTCCGTGTCGAAACCGAGACAGGTAGGCTCGATCTTTCCAGATCAGCGCAGCGTTTGCCGTGAAGACCAAATCGGGGAGGCCAGGCACGGGATCAAGCAACTCGATCGTCGCCCCGACCTCTTCGAGCAGAGTTTTTAGATCGCGCCATTGCTGTCGCGCAGTCGCATAGTCGGCGTTAACCGCCTTGTGCATCCAGGGATTGATTTCATACTCAATCCCGAAATAGTCGGGCGGACACATCAAAATGCGTGGTTGAGGATGCGTCATCATCTGCGTCCAATCATCTGAAGACGGCTACTAACAAGCGAGCAAATCTCACTAGTGCTGTGCTACAGCGAAGAATTCGGATTGCGTGCCACTGCTTTGCGACCGTACTCGGGCGTTAAGCAGTGCCCGGATGGCTTGGAAGCTGCACTGCTTAACAACTGAGTACAGTTGCAAAGCAGTGGCACGACAATACCTTGAGGAGTGGATCCAAATCTAAGCTGTGACACAGCACTAGGTACGTCTTACGCGAGGATTTTATCGATCACATGCCCCGACACGTCGGTCAACCGGAAGTCGCGTCCCTGGAATTTATAGGTCAAGCGTTCGTGATCAATGCCAAACAATCGCAGGATCGTCGCGTGGAAGTCGTGCACGTGGAAGATGTCGTGAACCGCCGAGTACCCCAGGTCGTCGGTGGCTCCGTAGGACATGCCCCCCTTGATACCGCCCCCGGCCATCCACATCGAAAAGCCTTTGATGTGATGATCTCGGCCGTTCCCCTGAGCCATCGGCGTCCGGCCAAATTCACCACCCCAGACAATTAACGTGTCTTTCAGCATGTCGCGTTGTTTGAGGTCCTTGATCAACGCTGCACACGGCTGATCGACTTCCTTCGCGGTGCCTGCCACGTGGTCCTTCACCGCTCCGTGATGATCCCAGTCGCGATGATAAAGCTGAATGAACCGCACACCCCGCTCGGCCAAACGCCGGGCCAACAAACAATTATACGCAAAGGTGCCGTCTGGACCTTGAGTTCCATACAGATCCAGAATGTGTTTGGGTTCGTCCGAGATATCCATCAGCTCGGGAACGCTGGTCTGCATCTTAAAGGCGGTCTCATAGGCGCTGATACGGGTGGCGATTTCCGGATCATTCACCACTGCATCTTCCAGCTGATTCAGCTGCTGGACAGCTTGCACGACGTCTCGCTGTCGATCCGCGGTGATTCCTTGCGGGTTGCGGACATACATCACCGGGTCGCCCTTGGAGCGGAACTCGACACCTTGGAAGCGACTGGGCAGAAAGCCGCTATGCCATTGCCGGGCGGCGATGGGTTGCGATTGCCCGAACTTGCCGGTCGAGGTCATGACCACGAACCCCGGCAGAGAATCGTTTTCACTTCCCAGTCCATAGTTCATCCAGGCCCCCATGGCCGGCCGCCCCGAGATCGTCGTCCCGGTGTTCATGAAGGTATGAGCCGGGTCGTGATTGATGGCCTCTGTCTGCAGCGAACGAATCACGCAGAGTTCATCCGCAACCGAACCGATATGCGGAAAGACTTCGCTCAGTTCTTGCCCCGACTGGCCAAATTTCTGGAATTTGTGCTGCGGGCCAAAACAAGTCAGCTTCTGCCCCTGCAACTGAGCAATGGGCATCCCGGCGGTGAACGATTCGGGCATCGGTTTGCCGTGCATTTCGGCCAGCTTGGGTTTGTAGTCCAGCGTTTCCAGATGCGACGGCCCGCCGGCCATGCAGAGATAAATGATCCGCTTGGCCTTCGCGGGAAAATGAGGCTGAGCGATCACTCCCGACCAGCGGTCAATCTTGGCTTGGGCTTCCGAGGCGGACAAGCGTCCGGCCTGTTGCAGCAGCGAAGCCAGCACTACAGATCCGATCCCCGTAGTCGAGGTCCGCAGAAATGTCCGACGATTGATCGCAGTGGGAACGTGCGGAACGAAGTGCATCGAAAGACCTCGGATTTTTCGGACGACGGCGACGACATCAGGTGATGTCGATTCCAAGCCTTAAGCGTATCACGAGGTGCCGATGAATACCAGAAAACGCAGCGGTAAATAGGCTGGAGATTCGCCCAAACCAGGTTCGAGGCATCCCTCTAGACGAGGCTCGCGGAGACACGAATTGGGAGAGATTTAGCCCCAGCCAGCCCCAGGATTTCAGAGGCTCAGCACCTCTGGCGACCGACGACGGGCCCTCCGGGCCGAGAAACATCTCGTCATATCGCAACAACAAAACTTACGCTTTCAAACCCGCCGATTTTGTGGGCGATTCTGGAAGTGGTTTGGTTGGGCTGCATTCGATGGGGTACCAGTCGTCGACCAACTCGGAGGGATTGGATTTATGTTCGAGACGCAACTCGTCTATCAACCATTCTCGCTGCAATTGAACCTGTTTTTCGAACTCACCCAGCACATCCAGGGCTTTGTCTCGTGACGTCACCAGACCGATGATCAAGTACTGTGTGATCGCTAATCCATAACAGGCCCAGCCCAATGTTCCCGGAAGGATGGCGGTCAAAATGGCGAGGACCTGCGAGGACCGATCGAGGTGCTTGCAGACCGTGGCCTTAATCATCCAAGCCGCTTGTCGACGCCATCGCTTCCAGCCTTTTTCCTTGGACGGTTTGAGTGGTGGCGGGTTCGCGTGGATGATCGTAAACAGGGCCTGATCGGGCATTAATTCGGTCACACCGACCGCGAGCATCAAGCGACCTGCCAAGATCAATGGATTCTTAATGAAGTCGGTGCTGTCTGGGTTCTTGGACATCCAGTCGAACAAGAAGGATTCCATATTGCTGGTTGCGGCCAGCAGAATCAGCGACCCCTTAAACCACTGCTCCAGATCTTTCTCGAGCTCCGCGTCCATATCTCGCAAGCGAATGACATGGCGTAGAAATAGCCGGAACAGCGGAACGGCAATCATCCCCAACAGGAAGCGCATCAGGGGCTTCACGAAGGGCAGATGCATCAAGAGCCGCAGAACCGAACCCATACAGCGTCAATCTCGTTGTGCAGTCAATCTGTGAGACCTACCGTGCCACGACCGCGAACGAGCTCGGCCTGTCGGGAGGGTAGTTTATCGGACAACAGAGGGAAACGCACAAGATGGAAGTTGAGATCAAATTCAACGCAGCTAAGGCACACCGACAGGCGCCCCGGCGGCGTAACCTGTAAACAGGCGAGATCTTATGGAAGTGGCAAGCAACACAGGCAGAGTCGGTTGTTGCAGTCCCTGATTACCGCTGAAGTCGGGCGCCCCCCAGTCGAATTGTTGACGGGAGAACTTCGACACTGTGAGGCCAGAATGCCCTTACGGACGGTAGGCGGTCACAAAGGGAGTGTCTTCGGGCGAGGAGACTCGCGCCAAGCGTACGATCAGCATGCGTTGCACGCCGTCATGACCTTCCGGTCCCGTGAAAAAGCGATGGCCGGCCGTGTCTGTCATGTCGACTCGTCCGGTGACCAAGGCCATATCCCCGGTATTGAGCAACAGCGTAAATCGCTGAGCGTACAACTTTTCAATGTTTGGCTGAGACTTCAATTCCCATTGATCGGCACTGGCCGTGGGACGCAGTTGTTCCATTCCATGATGGATTTCCGGAACAAATTCCAACCGAGCCCAACCGGGCTGTTCGCGACGGACCGACACCCGATACAGGCATCGCGAGCCGCTGAACGTGCGGACTTCCGGGTCACGAGTATTATGCGAGGCGAACAGTTTGAACCCGAAATTCTCATGCGGGGTATCATTCAACTGGATCTGCGTTTCACCGCCGGAACTCACAAAAATGCGATTTCCCTGCAGCCGCTGGTCCGAGTCGAGTACGGCAGTGACTTCGCCTTCTTTTGGTTTGGCTCGAATTTCCAACAGTTGTTGCAAGGCCGCCGGAGGATGCGATCCCGCGACGCCAATTCGAAAACCATTCCGGGCCAGATCACGTTGTTCCTGGGGCTCCAGATTCAGAATGGTATCGACTTCATTCCAGAGCGTATCGCCCATCAAGCGGTCGCCAGTCGGACGCTCGACGAACATGATTTCCAACTCAATGGAATCGGGAGGAACCTTGATGTTCGGCAGCCCATTCTCGGTGCTTGCCAGTTTCGCAGCATTGGCCGGAAACAGCTCACAACCCACCACTCCCAGCGCGCAGCATCCCCAGCACAACAGCAGTAGCAACGAGCGCATTGGCCGTGCCCTGTTCAAGGAGATGCTCCTGAATAATGTGATGGGGATTTAGGAATAGGGGAGAAATCGACAGCCCGACCATTGGATCCAGCACGTTGTCGTGTACGGATTAGCAATGAGTCAAGACTTAGGCAGAAAACGAAAGTAGATCGAGTCGTGGTCTCAGCGCCGGAGTCTATGTGGGACTGCAGTTTCTGTCAATTCGGATCTGCCAATCGCAATGGGAGTGTACGCCTGACGGGAGCCATTGCCGCAATCCGCTGACATCAGTGCGAAAAACGTCATTCCCGACGTAACTCGAGGGGAGATTGCTGTTGACGACGAATCCGCGCGGTTGTGAAAGCCCGGTTAAGACAAGACGTGTCACGAACAACGACGGTGGTTCGACGACATTGCTGCTTGAACTCGGTCTCAGCGACCGGTATTGTCTTTTAGTAGACGATTCGATGGTATTGCCATACTGCACCAACTTAGGCAATCGCTTAGGTAATCGGGCAGAAACAACAATCGGAGCAGTGTGCGAAATCGGCTTGATTCGTCCCAGTCTTCGCGATTCGCCCAAGTTGATTGGATAGAGACGATGCGGTACCCACTAAAGCTATTGGTCTGGTGCATGCTGGTTTGCACGGCGGGACCGATCATGTCTCCAGAACCGTTGCTGGCGCAAGCCAAGACCAAACGCAACAAAAAAGATGCAGCCGCACCTGGAGTTGCCGAGTATCGGTCCAAGAACTTCATGATTCGGACCGACATATCGCCGGACGAAGCCAAAGAGCTGCTCAAGCGTTTGGAGACGATGCTGGCGCTCGTCGAGAAATACTTCGAGCACAAGCTTTCCAGCCCGATTGGCATGTTTGTCGTCAAAGATCTGAAAGCATGGCCGCGAGAAGCCGTCAACCAATTCGATCCCGAGGGACTGCAAAGCATCGAAAACGGCGCCGGAGTGACGATGGCGCGAACACAGAGATTGGTGGCGACGGGACAAATCGTCGACGCCAAAGCCGTTGTGTACGCTGTTGCTGATCGAGGAACGCCGCAACACGAAGCAGTGCATGCCTATTGTGTGCTCACGTTCGGCCGGACGGGCCCCACGTGGTACTCGGAGGGAATGGCAGAAATCGGTCAGTATTGGACTGATAAAGGGCTGGGCGTGCATTGCCACGATGTCGTGCTGGAATATCTCAAATCGCAGGAACCCAAGGAGCTGACAGAAATCGTCGATGTCAACGACTCGACAGGTGATTCCTGGCAAAATTATGCGTGGCGTTGGGTGTTGTGCCATATGCTGGCTAACAACCCGAATTACGCTCCCCGGTTTAAGCCGCTGGGACTGGGGCTGCTGAATGGAAAAGATGTCAGCTTTGAATCCGTCTACGGGCCCATGGCTAAAGAGATCAACTTCGAATACCAGTTCTTCCTGAGGCACATCGATCAGGGTTACCGGGCCGACTTGTGTGCCTGGGATTGGAAAGCGAAAGCCACTCCTTGCCGCGGCAGCGTCCCTTTTTCTGCAAAAATTGATGCTCAAAAAGGCTGGCAGCCGGCACGTGTCTCGGTCGAGGCCGGGCAATCGTATGACTACTCAGTAAGCGGCACCTGGAAAACCAGCACGGGGGGGATGATGGTGGACGCTGATGGTGAGGAAGAAGGAGTCGGGCGTCTGACGGGAATCATCTTCGACGACTACAAGCTGAGCGAACCGTTTCCTCTGGGGACTTATGGCGCGTTCACCCCTCCACAAAGCGGCACGCTCATGTTGCGGTGCGAGGACAAATGGAACGAACTCGCCGACAACAGTGGAAAAATGCAAGTCCGCCTGAAACCCACGGGCAAAGGCAACCCGCTCCCGATCCCCGAGATCAAAGTCAGCCCGCGTGAAACTCCTGCCAAGTCCGCTAAAGACAAACCGAGTTAGATCAACGCCTGCGCCTGATAGAGGCGAGCTGGATGATGTCAGCCGCCCCCGGATTTTGTTCGGCATGCGTATCGCATCCGCAGATGTGAAACGCTTGCTCCGGTGACGATTCGGTCTCCGCAACTCACCCTGAATTAGTTAGAAATGATGATGTGGAATTCCGTCAATCGATTACTGACTTGGGCACTCCTGGTTTGCATCACAGGCGCGATGATGTATTCAATGCCCTTACCGGCACAAACCAAGTCGAACGGGAGCAAGAAAGATGCGACAGGGGTGGCCGACTATCGGTCTAAGAGTTTTCTGATTCGGACAGATCTGTCCCCCGATGAAGCCAAAGATCTCCTGAAACGGCTCGAGACAATGATATCGCTGGTGGAGAAATACTTCGAGCGCAAGCTTGCCAGCCCGATTGGCATGATTGTCGTCAATGATCTGCAGGCATGGCCCAGTGAAATGGTGAAGCAGTTTGAGCCGAGCACGTTGGAGGTCATCGAAAAGAGAAGCGGGCTAACCATTCTGGATTCGAAGAAATTCGGAGCGATTGGTCAACTGTTTGGCACGAAAGCAGTCATCTATGCCACACCCACCTGGGGATCGCCCCAGCATGAATCAATACATGCGTACTGCTTTCTGACCTTTGGACGAGTTGGTCCGAGGTGGTATTCCGAAGGCATGGCCGAAATCGGACAGTACTGGGCTGACAAAAAACTTGGTGTGGACCTTCATATCAGCATACTGAAGTACCTACAGGCTGGACCTCCGAGGGAATTGATCGATATTGTCGATTCCGATACTTCATCCCCCCCTTCGCGAGAAGACCATCGGTGGTGGTGGTGCTTGTGTCACATGATGACCAATAACCCGAACTATGCAGCGCAATTTAAATCTTTTGGGCAGGGGCTAATGAACGGCAAAGAGACCAGCTTTGCCTCCGTTTTCGGGCCCGTGGCGAAGGAACTGAGCTTCGAATACCAGTTTTTCTTGAGCCACATCGATCAAGGCTATCGAGTCGATTTGTGTGCCTGGGATTGGAAAGCCAAGGCCCCTCCCTGCAAAGGAGGGTCACCTTTCAGCTCCAAGATTGACGCCAACCGGGGATGGCAACCCGCGCGAATCTCGGTCGAAGCAGGCCAATCGTACGACTACTCGATCAGTGGCACCTGGAAAACCAGTTCCGATGGAAAGGCTGTCGATGCGAACGGTGCCAATGAAGGGGCAGGGTGTCTAGTGGGAGTAACTTTCGACGACTACAAGTTGAGCGAACCATTCAGACTGGGAACCTACGGCACGTTCACTCCCGCACAAAGCGGAGCACTCATGTTGCGTTGCGAGGACAAATGGAACGAACTCGCGGATAACTCTGGAAAAATGCAGGTGCGGATCAAGATAACCGGTAAGGGTAACCCACTGCCCACCCCAGAAATCACAACCAGTCCGAACTAAGCTCCTGCCAAGCCGGTCAAAGATAAAGCATAGGCCCGTTTGCTTGAGTTTCAGGACGGACGGCAACTGCGCCTTCCCTAACGCATTTCGCCATCCCATCTTACCGGGACATACCAAATTAATGCGTTCGAGATCTTCAAGCCTTCTCGACAGTTGTAGGTCAAAGCCAGTTTGCGAAGTGGTTGGCTGGTCGGATATCATATTCAGGTCTGCCCTTTTCGAGTTCAATGGAATGTTTTGAAGTTGACCGACCAGGCCCCCCAGCGATGGGATGGCCTCGCCCGTCGTCTTCCCGAAGACCTGCTGACAACACCGCAGGGTCGTTGTGAACGAGTTCCTTCGTTTCCCGATAGGCCCTGCAGGGGTGTGCCAGAGTTTCTAAAGAGAGATGCCCATGCCACGGCTGCGCCTGATGTTGTTGGGACTCGGCCTGATTGCTCTTGTGTGGTCAGCCCGCTGGGTTCCGCTCAGCGCCTATGCACAAGTCCCCGGGGCTCCAGGCGCCAACAGCAACGGCGTCGGGGCGTCGATGGGTCTGAATATGGCGGACCGCAAGTGGGTCCAGGGCATTACCGAAGCCCAATCGGCCTTGGAATCAGGTGATAACTTTACGGCGGTGAAACTCCTGCAGAAGATTCTGGATTTGCCGGAGGATGGATTCTATCGGCCCACGGATGAAGTCGCGGGGCGATTCATCAGCGTCAAGCAACAAGCTGAAACGCTGTTGTCCAAAGCGTCACCCACGGCACAGCAGCTCTACGAGCAGCAGTTTGGTCCTGAATCCCGGAAGCTGTTTGCGGAGGCCGGAACGCGCCGCGACTCCAAAGCGGTCCAGGAAGTCATGCGGAAATTTCTGCATACCGTCGCTGGCGCCGATGCCGCTTACTGGCTGGGTTCCTACCACCTGGACCGGGCGGATTATGCGTCAGCTTTGCAATGCCTGAGCCGCTTGCGCCGACTGCCGGCTGCCAGCCGCTTCGAACCGCAACTGACGCTGCGCATCGGCCTGTGTCTCTACCGAACAGGCCGGCCGGAGAAAGCCAAGGTGATGGTTCGGGAGGCGGCCACAAAAGCCAAAACTCCCATTCAGATTGGTGGGCAGACGCTGACACCTGGCGACAATGACGCCGCGATCGCGACGTGGTTGAAAGCCGTCGCGCCCGCGCAACAACAGCTCGTCGCCGAACCCTCCGGCTGGCTCATGCAGCGCGGAAATCCCGAACGCAACCTGTTGTTGCACTCCAGCCCACCGTTTGGAAAAAACCAGTGGGAAATCGACAGCACATCCTGGAAAATCCCGAACGAAATCGATCCCGATCAAGAAAAGACCCTGAATGTCGGGCCCCAAATCAAGGGGTTGGAAGCGATTCATGCGGAAAAAAGTATCTCTCCGCTACCGGCGGCCTCGCCGCTGCTGGTGAACAACATCATCGTGAGTCGATTCTACGACCACCTTTCCGGGTTTGACGTGAAGACGGGGCAAGAGATCTGGCGTTCGGCAGAGAATGACCGCATCTTTCAATTGCTCTACAAGAATCTCAATCTGAAAGTCGCAGATGCCAACAACAGCCCCTTTGGTGCCCGGGCTCGGTCTCCCCGAGAATATCTGTCGTTCCTGCTGCGGCAACGGACGTGGGAAGATCTGACATACGCGGGGCTCAGCAGCGACGGCGAGTATGTCTTCACGATCGAAGACTTGGGGTTCCTGAATGATCTCAGCCCGAACACAGGCTCGTTACCAACGCACCCCTTGATCATGCGCGATTACAACCGCCTGTGTGCCTATGAAGTTCGCACGGGCAAGCTGAAATGGGAACTGGGTGGCCCGCGCGGCGACATCACACTCAATCTGCCGGGAACGTTCTTCCTGGGATCGCCATTGCCTGTGGATCGCCAGCTGTTTTGCATTGCGGAAAGCCAGGCCCAAACGCTGTTGCTATCATTGGATCCGCGCACGGGCAAATTGCTGTGGTCGCAATCGCTGTCTCAGCCCGCCGAAGATTTGATCCGCGAGCCGAACCGACGACGAGCGGGAACATCGCCGGCCTTAATGGGTGACACTTTGATTTGCCCAACGGGGGCGGGACTGGTGGTCGCGGTGGACGTGGCGGCTCGGTCACTGGCTTGGGCCTATCAATATGCCACAGCAGCCGCCGCCGACCCTCGCGTGCTGCGGCGACGCATGGTCATGATTGGCATGCCACCGGTCACTCTGGATCTGTCGGCCGGTGCCGAAATCAATGAATGGCAGGACGGTACACCCATCGTCGCCGAAGGCCATGTCATTCTGACTCCCCGTGATTCCGCGGAAATGCACTGCCTGTCACTCGAAGATGGCAAGACGGCGTGGCGGATTCCTCGCAAGGACGCGTTGTATGTGGCTGCGGTCCAAGAGGGCCTGGTGATCGTTGTCGGCGCACGCAGTGTCGATGCCTTGCGGCTGACCGACGGAAAGTCTGCCTGGCCACATCCGGTAGCCTTGATGAATCAGGCCGGACGAGGAATCGTCACCGAGAAACACATTTTGCTGCCGCTGATCACGGATGATGTCGCGACGATTGATTTGAAGACGGGCCGCGTGTTGTCGCGAGCTCGCATTCATGACCCGGCGGGATTGGGCAACCTGATTCCCGGCCCCGGAATTATTATCTCCCAAACGGCAGAGAATCTGTCGGTATTCCGCACGCTGGATTCCGTTTCAGACGAGACCAAACTGCGCCTGGCCCAGAATCCGCACGATGCCGAAGCCCTGGCCCAGCGCGGCGAGTTCCGCTTGAGCCAAGGGGAACTGTTACTGGGACAGAACGACCTACGGCTGTCTTTAAAACTGCGCAAGTCATCCGAAACCCAGACCATCCTCTTTGAGAGCCTGCTGCAGACTTTGCAGTCTGATTTTCCGGGGCAACGAGCGCTAGTCACTGAGCTGGAGCAGTTGGCTCAATCTTCCGGCGAATTGTCGGCCTTATACCGAACTTGGGCGGAAGGTTTGCTAGTCGCAGGTGAGTTGGACCCTGCATTCGACATTCTGCTCAAACTGAGCGCCCCCAACGCCGGCCCGGCTCAACTGGAACGTCTGGATGGCAATCGGTCGTTGCGGCGTGATCGCTGGGTGCAAATGCAGTTGCAGGAACTGGTGGCCAAAGTCGACCAGCCCACACAGCAGCGTATGCAGGCCGAATTGCAGCAACGCTTCGCGGCCGCCAAGGCCGATCCGAATCCAGAACCGCTACGACAGTTCCTGCGGTTCTTCGGATCTCACCCTCTGGCAGACGAGGCCCGGCAAGTCCTGGTAGAACGCCTATTGGCCACCGACTACACCATCGAAGTCGAACAATTGCTCGCCCAGTTGCGTCACAGTTCGCAACCACAGGTTGCCGGGCGTGCTCTGGCAATCATGATTCGTGAATTGATCAAGATGGGCCATGCCGAGGATTGCGACACGTTGCTGGCCGATCTGGTCACGCATTACGCCAGCATCCCCTGCTTGGACAACCAGACTGGCCAGCAGTTGGCAGATGGCTGGCGTCAGCAAGTCGACCGCCGCATCCGCTTTGCCCAAAACTGGCCCACCGGGAAGGTCGAAACCAGCCGCAAAGCGTTGATGCCAGGCAGTCCCACTTGGGTGAATGAAGTCTTTCTGGATGGGGATCGCGGACCGTTCTTCAAGCATTCTCAAATCAAGACCATGCAGGACCCGACCCGCGTCGTCGGCCTGAACGGCTGGGGTGAGTACCGTTGGTTGGTTCCGCAGAAAGATCTGGAGCGTGCCCATAATTTAGCAGCCTATCGAGCTCAGGTCCGCAATCATCTCGTGTTGTTGACGACGGGGCTGGATGTCTTCGCACTGAATACCTTGACTGAAGGAACTGTCCTGCACGCCCGGACGATGTGGCACTCGCCGTTGCTGGAGGGACCACCGCGGGACCACAATCAGATCTTCCAAATCGCGGGAAACCGCCCCGGAATCGGACGCCCTCGCGGGGGCATGGACAGTTGGCAAAATCTGATTGGAATGGTCGGGGCAATCGAAGATGATTCCGTCGCCATTCTGCGGGGGAGACATTTGATCCTCAACGATCTGATATCGGGCCAACCGCTGTGGAAGCGGACGGACGTCCCACCCGGAAGTGAAATTTTTGGCGATCGAGATTCGATTCTGGTGATTCCTCCCGAGAGCCCAGAAGCCTTGCAGTTCCGGCGATCTGACGGGGCCAAAATGGGCAATCATCTCCTGCCGCAATCGAACGCTCGTTTGTTGACGTTTGGCCATAATGTGCTGGCCGTTCAGAAAAACCTGGCCAAGAATGCGTTCACTTTGCAGCTGACCGATGTCCCTGCCGAGAAGGTCGTCTGGGAACGCAGCTTCGATCTTTCGAGCCAATACATCGTCTTTTCAGAGACGGAGATCGCCGTCCTTGAGCCTTCGGGGATGCTGTCCCTGGTCGCCGTCAACGACGGGCGCGTCCTCTGGCAGCAAACCTTGCAACTGTTGCAGAATTTCAAGGAGCTATGGGTGATTCCTGATGGTGAGCGGCTCTTGGTCATTCATGGAGAAATCCCCCCGCAACGACCACAAGTCGCCATGCTCATCGGCGCCAATCAAACCATGATTGACGGGCAAATCGACTGTGTCAGCCGGGCCACTGGCCAGGTGCAGTGGTCACAGCGTATTGAGCGGTATGCCTTGGATTACTCTCTGCCCCCCTACTTGCCATTCTGGGTCTTCACCGTCCGCACGAATACTCCGTTGGCCCCCAATGGCTCGAAGCCTGAGTTCCATATGCAGGTCGTCGACAAACGCAGCGGTCGCATGTTGTTGAAGGCCACGGAAGCGAGCTATATCAGCAATCTTCAAGTGCGTATGGACGACAAAGAGAATCAGGTCCAGATTACCTTAGTCGGTGGACCGCAGCCGGTAGTGCATACGTTAAAGTACACGGAGCAGGCCTTGGATCCGGCTCCTGATTCCCCCATGACCAAGTAGTTCAGGATGTGGTCATTGAGAGAAACACATGCGTTCGGAAGTCGGCACCTCTGAATTCGAACCATCCCTGCTTTTACTTCAACTGATACTCAACCGACATGCCCTCAGCTGATTCCTCTGATCCCGATCGAATACCTCCCAAAGGTCCCCCGAAGCGTGATCCTCGGCTGGATGCGAAACCTCCCGTCGGCGGAAGGCATCAGGCGCCTCGCCCGCTCACCCCCCGTGAAACACCGCCACCGGCAAACGAAATTTCCGAACTGCAGGTGGATGGGCCGCACCGACAACAGGGGAATCGCCGAAACCAGATTCTGATCGCTTCCGGAGCCGGGCTGTGCGTCCTGCTGGCCTGTATTGGCTGGATGGTGTTTTCTGGAAGTCCACCCGCCGAGAACCAACCTGTCGCCACGATCGCTCAAGAACAGGCACCGCAGCACGGCGGTCAAGAGACGAAAGAAGTCAGCGAATTACGACCGCCACAACGGCCGGTTACGTGCCAGATCAACACTCCCGAACCGGGATTCGTGGCCTTCATCGACGACCAACCGGTACGCGATGCCCAGGGCCAGATTGTGCCGACTCCGTGCGAAGTTCAGATCGAACCGGGACGTCACGTCATTCGCGTGGCCAAGAAGGGTTGGAATGATATTCCGCGGGTCGTCGACATCACCGCCGCTGTCACTTACGACCAGGAACCGACCTACGAACCCTTTGCCGAAACAAACACAACGTTTGCGGCACCGTACCTCGACGCTGCTATTGGCAAACCGATTCTACTGGAAAAATTGCAGTTTTCCGGTCGTTGCCAGGATCCGTTCGTCGCCGCCAGTGGTCGAGAAATCTGGTATGCCGGTACGGGCCCGGAAGGAATGGGGATCTACTACGCCACGCGGGCGACTCCCTATGACGAATGGGAGACTCCCAGCCTGTTGCTCCTCAGCCGCAGTTCCGATCTGCCGGCGTGCCCCAGTGCCACCGCCGACGGCCTGCTGGTGGGCTATACGGTTCCAGGAAAAGCGGGCCGCGTGTGGGGCTTGTCACGAACCTCCGAAGAGGCTGCATTCGACACCAAAAAACCTCTCTTTTACACCACAGTAGAGCAGGGCGATCCCGAATGGCCATCGGCCCAGTTGTCGGCCGATGGAAAACGTCTCTATTGGCTCGAAACCCGCGACGGGAAAACCGCATCCTGGACGGCCTCGCGGCAAGAATTGGATGTCGAATTCAGCAAGCCCAAAAAGTTCTCTCTGCCGGGTGGGCATCCCTGCCTATCCACCGACGAATTGCGACAATACGTATTCGATGGTCAACAACTGCAGCGGGCTCGACGAGCCAAGTCCACCGATCCCTTTTCCGCCCCACAAGTCATTGCCGAACCCCACCTGACCGACTATGTGCCGCATCCTGAACGGCGGCAATTTTGGGTCACGGAAGACGAACAATGGCTCTATTATGCAGCCGATCCGGCAACCAGCGGCGAGCTGTTTGTCATGCGATTGTCGGCGGGACCGGCCCGCGGAGTCATGGTCGTCGGACAAGCCGTGGCTCCACCAAAAGTCGCCCAGGTAAAGGCGGCCAAATCGGAAACAGCCGATACGGCGATGAAATCCAAGCCCGCAGAAACACAGCCCCCTCAAGTCGATCCCCGTTCGCTCCCCACGCCCTACGCCACGTTCCAGCAGGCATTATCTGCGCTGCTCACTCAACGCAATTTGGCAGCCGCGGAAAAACTCGTCACCGAACAAAAGACCAAGGCCGAACTGCAACCCTATCGCGAGTTGCTCCAGTGGGACGCAGAGGAAGTCGCGGCGGTACAACGTTTCTGGGCCGCGGTCCAGGAAGCAGCCGCCAGTTTTAAACCCAACGATCCGATTCGCATCGGCGGTACGGGGTTCACATTCGTGAAATACGCTGATGGAATCTTCAGCTTAAAAGCAAAGTCGAAGGAGGTCGAACGGCCACTCAGTGAAATGAGCCCGGGGGATTTGCTCACTCTGGCCGACAAAGTCATCGCCAAAACAGATCCCGCAGGCCAGCTCGCCATTGGCACCTTTCTGTACTTCGAAGGTAAGTCCCAAGTCCAGGCCATGAAGTCTCGCCTCGAACGGGCCGGTAAGACAGGTGACGAATTTTATGAACGTCTAGCCGTGCGGCGCCTGAAGATCATCGAGCAAGAACTGGCCCGCGAGAATCTTGGTGGGGCCTTACAGCAGATTGAGGAACTGACCGCGGCATTCCCCAAATCCCCCAGTAGCGTGCAAGCCGGGTTGCTGCGATCCAAGATCTATTCCTACGTGAAATGGGAGCAGCGCGGCAGTCGTAAATGGGAGCAAGGTGCCGAAGACAGCAGCTATCTGGCGCCCCCCAAGAAGCAACCGGGATCACTACTGGTCTCTTCAAAATCCTATGACGGTTTCGACTTGTCCCTGGAGTGGAGAACGATCGGGCCGACAGGCCAGGGCGGGGTTTTCTTCCGCTACCCCGGGCAAGGCAAGCCGCTCGACACGGCCTTTAAGATCCATCTAGCTAACGACTTCGGAGTGATTCCGGACAAGTTCAGCACCGGTTCGCTGTTCAACTACAATCCTCCATCCCAAAATGCGGTCAAGCAGGGTGGCGAATGGAATACGCTGTCATTGAAAGTACGAGGCGAAAAAGCCACAGTCACGATCAATGGCAAACAGGTTCAGGATGCCATGGCGGTTGATGCCGCGGTGCCCAAAGCAGGATTTGTGGCCTTGGACGGCGAGCATGGCGGAATCGTCTATCGCAAAATTTTGTTGGTCGAAAGTGTTAATGCTCTCGCGAAGTAACGGTTATGAGGCGTCATCGAAGAACCGTGATCCGATAGCCCTTAGGCTTCAAGTCTGTGCCTCAAACGTGATCTTGGCGACCCCGGCGACTGGCGAGTATTTGCCAGACCGATCAGACTGAATTGCGGGTTTTCCTTCACATTTTGCCCATTGAGACCTCATATGTAATAGTGCCTTCAGTTGCCGTTTCGGCCGCGGGGCCTTATCTTGTAGAGCTTGACGGTAGAGATTTGGTGTACAAACGAGGGTGCCGCGGATGGCGTCCTCGGTAGAGAAATATTTTCAGGAGTGGATATGGCGACCGTTTCGACCGCTGCGTTACCGTACAAAGTGAAAGACATCAGTCTGGCCGCATGGGGCCGGAAAGAAATTGAACTCTCGGAAAATGAAATGCCGGGCCTGATGGCTCTGCGCGAGAAGTACGGCACAACGAAACCCCTCAAGGGTGCTCGGATCGCCGGTTGCCTCCACATGACCATTCAGACGGCCGTCTTGATCGAGACGTTGACCGCCTTGGGTGCCGAAGTTCGCTGGTCGAGCTGCAACATTTTCTCGACCCAGGATCATGCCGCTGCCGCCATCGCCGAATCGGGCGTGCCGGTCTTCGCTTGGAAGGGCATGAACAACGAAGAATTCGACTGGTGCATCGAGCAGACCTTGTTCTGGCCCGATGGACAACCCTTGAACATGATTCTGGACGACGGCGGCGACTTGACGCTGATGGTCCACAACAAGTTCCCCGAACTGCTGACCGGTATCCGCGGCATCAGTGAAGAGACCACCACCGGCGTCCATCGCCTGTACCAGATGCTCAAAGAAGGCAAGCTGGCGGTCCCCGCGATCAACGTCAATGACTCGGTCACCAAGAGCAAGTTCGACAACCTCTACGGTTGCCGTGAATCGCTGGCTGACGGCATCAAGCGTGCCACCGACATCATGATCGCCGGCAAGGTGGTTGTGGTCTGCGGTTACGGCGACGTGGGCAAGGGCTGTGCTCAAGCCATGAGCCGCCTGGGTGCTCGCGTGATCGTCACCGAAATCGATCCGATCAACGCCCTGCAAGCATCGATGGAAGGCTATCAAGTCTTGCCGATCGAAGACGTGGCCGGCCAAGGCGACATCTTCGTGACCTGCACCGGTTGCGTTGACGTCATCCGCAAGGAACATCTCGATGCGATGAAGACGAACGCGATCGTCTGCAACATCGGTCACTTCGACTCGGAAATCGAAATCGCCTCTTTGGTGAACGACCCGACGATCAAGAAGATCGAGATCAAGCCGCAAGTTGACAAGTTCGTTTACGCGAACGGCAAAGCCATCATCGTGTTGGCCGAAGGCCGCCTGGTGAACTTGGGTTGTGCTCACGGTCACCCGTCGTTCGTCATGTCCAACAGCTTCACCAATCAGGTGTTGGCTCAGTTGGCCCTGTGGGACA
>JAZKFE010000069.1:45483-56652 GCA_040386595.1 Planctomycetota bacterium
CATGCTGCCGAAGAAGCTCGACGAAGAAGTGGCTCGCCTGCACTTGGCCAAGTTGGGCGTCAAGTTGACGACCCTGACCGCCAAGCAAGCCGAATACATCGGTGTGCCGGTCGAAGGCCCCTACAAGCCCGAGCACTACCGCTACTAGTCGGTGCCTGGGTAACTAACGAGACTCCACGAAAACTGCCTCCCACTCCGGGGGGCAGTTTTTTTATGTCCCTAAGATTGGGACGACCGCGATTCTTCGCGATTCAAGTGCAAGCGTTCCGGTCACTTCGCGAATCGGACCTGCAAGTGCGGGGTCATTCTTCGCCTAAAACAACTCTTTCAGATCTCGCAACGGTTTTGTAGCCGTCTGGACGACTTCCTCGCTCCATGACGTCGATTCAAACGCCGCGGTGGTCGCCCGTTGCACGGCCGCTTCCCAATCGGCGGTTGAATGCTCCGCACGGCACTTCACCAGTGCCGCCAGCATCAGACCATTGATCTCATCGATCTGCGGGCGGATGTCCTGTTCCAGACTCGGGGGATTCTCAAACGGGGGATGCTGCTGAGCGGTCCAGTCTTGAAACGCTTGCTCCTGGACTTGCTTCGAAGCCGTGATCTGAGCCTGAAAGAAGCCGGTCGTCAATTCCTCTGGTAGCTTCTGAGCCACTCCTGCGGCAGCTAACCTGGCGAGCAACTCCTGCTCGCGTTTCTCGTCGGTGATCGGCAGCTTGCGATTCCATTTCGCCTGAGCCACACCCGGCATCAAATCGAGCCGCCGCACCATCAGCCGGCAGACTTCCGTGAGATGCGTCTCCAACGCAGACTGCGGCACATTGCCAGGCACGGAAGGTGCCGGAAGGTTCGTCGATAAGGGTGCCGCAGAAGCCGGAGTAACCGCAGTCGGTTCGGGAGCGACCGGCTGCAAACAGCCACTGATCAGGCTCATCAGCACCAAGGCCAATAGCAGCGTGTTCCAGACAGAGAAAGCTGATCGTTTGGAAGATCTTGGCCAGCGATGCATAGGGATAGATCTCTCAATCGCAGAAGCGTCACGGTGAATTCACAGATCGATTTTCAGCCAACACGTTTCAGGAAACGGCTTGCGAAAAATCCAACTCTAAACAGATTCCGCACGTTCCGTCTGACAGGCCAGAACGGCCGCAATCGTGCTACAGAGCAAACCCACCGAGTTAATCGCCATCGACGCCAGATGGTAACCGCGAAAACTAGCAGGGGGAGCGGCTTGCTCGACCCATTGCAGCCGAGTCATTTCGGCCAAAGGACTGTAAATCCAGATCCAATCGCAGGCGGCAACGCCGATTGCCAACGTCACCCACAGCAACTGCCATGATCGCCGTCGCGGATACGATAGCAAGGTGGTGACCCAGCCCACCGACAACAGAGTGAATCCAAACGCGTAGTAGCCAGGAAACAACAAGCTGGCCAACAACGCCTTACTTTGCGAATCGAGAAACGGTGAGCGAATCGGACGGATGGCGACTGCGACAAAAAAGATTGCCGCCCCCAGCCAACACACCAAGCTCAACCGGGCAATCACCTTGGACCAACGTTGCATCATGTGCTGCCACATATCTTTCAAGAAGGCGGCCCAGAGCCACCGCCATTGCTCATCCGCAAATTCACGTTCTGAATTATGTCCATCCCCGCGAGCGACCCGAAAAGGATCGCCTGCGATTCCCTTTCCAGGAGAACCGACCAGATGGCGCTGATTATCGCGATTTCAGAGCAATTTGTCTTCCACACCATGCCATCAGCTCGCCGGATTGACACGGAAACTGATTCCATCTCGCAGCAGGTAACAGAAAAGCCAACAGCCCGACCTCCGTTTGGAAGGTCAGGCTGTTGGTAGTGAGCAAAGTCTTTTTAAAAGACCGCAGGAACGAGAAGGCCTTGCGGGCAGGTCTCTTGCGATCAGTTACGAGCCAGGAACAATAGGAATAAAGTTGTTCCGATCAGTTCCGTGCTTGCGGGGAGGCGGCAATAGCGTGCCGTCACCAATTCCACCGTCTTGCATTGGTTTTAAGGCATCGGCGAATGCAGCGTAGGAGCCCGAGTCCAAGGCGGCATAGAAGCCGGAGGTCTCGCCAAACGCGGCCAGTAAACCAGCCATAATCTGAGTCCCCGCAGTACCGCTCGTAGTCAGCGAACCATCGGTTTCAGCCAACGCAGCGATGATCATTTGATACTGCTCCAGCTCGGTCGGATGGAAGTACGGATTGGGAGTCCCGTCCGGTGTAGAGTTCGAGCGTTGTTCCTCATTAAGGAACGCTCCACCAACGAAAATTGTCCGACTGCCAGCAACGGCGTAGGCATCCAGCCGGTCGCGGAAAAAGGCGAGCTCTTCTGCTGGGGTCAACGGGCGCGTCGGTGTGGAGATATCGTTGTCGTCATCCCAATTCAAGGGATTCCCGGGGGCAGTCGCCAACTGGTTCAGGTGCCGCTTGCTAAACGACGTGGAATGGCCCCACTGCAGCTCGCCACGGTCAGAGTTCAGCACGACTGGTGCCGCCAATAGCCCGGTCGAATTGCCGAACCGAGGATCACCGGCAATCAACACCTGATTACGATAGGCATCGAACGACGCGTTGGGTATGACCGTGCCATTCGCCGCAAGAGTCAGCTGAGCTCCCAGATCGTAGGTAACGGCCTGTTGCAACGAGCTTTGGATTTGCGTGTAAACATACAACACGCGGTCAAAATGCGCCGTGTTGTAGTAAGTTGTGTAAGTCGCCTTGCCAGACTTGTTCACTCCCGTCTGCCGGGTAAAGGTTCGAACGTATTGGCCGGCGAACTGGCTATTGGGGTCGTAGAAGTCCCCAAAAGCCGCGTTGTAGGCAGCATTTTCCCCGGCCAGAATGTTGGACCGGTTGGCTTGCAGATACATGATCGCTGCTTGAACTTGCTGCAGCGCGACCTGATGAGCCCGGAGAATGTTCAGGGCATCATTGGAGTAGCCCCCAATAACCGGGCTGATGCCTGCTCCAAAGTTGATCTGCGGCAACGCAATATTGACGGTCGGCTGAATGAACTCAACCGCATTCGCGACGGGGCTCGTCGTTGTTCCGAATAGCACGGCAGCGACGAGGAAGACGCGTCCTAACTGCTTCATGATTTCCCTTAAAAGACGCTGGGGTCTAATGCTGACATCACCCGAACAACTCATACCGAACGGAGACAAACCGACCGGGCAACAATGCGGGCTGAACTGAAAAACGTGAATCACTGCGGCCAACGGTCCGACCCCAGGATGAAATTTCTCTTCATGCAGTCAATCTGACTGGACGGCGACTGTCAGGATTGACCAGGAACTTGCCCCACAACCCTCAAATCTCAGCGCACAAAACACTGCACAACTCCGACCATCTTACCGAAGCCACCAAAGCTACCGAAATGAACCTGCGGTTGTCAAAGTGAAATGGCAGTTTCAACCCAAATAGGACGGATTTTCGGCGTCGACGGTTCCTTTAAACTGACTGGGAGAGATCCCCACACTTCTCCATTGTGCACTATGCGAACGCTGCTGCTGAACAAAAACCTGGAACCCCAGAATTTCACCGATCGCATTTTCGCGCCAATCGTCAATCTCGCTATGACAATTTCCATGTGCCATGATCACCCAGCAGATGGGATCGAGCATGTCCGAATTGAACCGCAGGCACCTCAGGATTTGAAAGCAATCCGACAGGCGGCATCCAGTGGCGGTCGACGCGGATGCCCATTCGCAACAGACCATGCTTGCCGCCGCTGCAAGCGAATCGTATGGTGTCACGGGAACTCTCGCCGCAAACTCGGGACAGCGGATTTGGTGATCGGTTCCGGGTGCTGCTGTGTGCGGTCATCAATGAGACGTCTGGCTCGCAAAAATCACACTGAGCCAGTCTCCGGTGGGGCCGCGTTGAGAATATTCATGCTGTCGGTCAGAAATACCGCAAAAGGAAGCGCTCATGCAGGTCAATCTCCAAAATCAGGTCGCCTTCATCACAGGCGGAGCTCAGGGCATTGGGCGAGCCATTGTCGAACAGTTGCTCGCCAATGGCGCCGCTGTCGCGATCATTGATATCCAGGAAAAAGTCGCCCAACAAACGGTGATCGATCTGGGCGGCCCCCACGAGAAACTGCTGGCGTTCGGAGGCGATGTTTCCGATGCTCCAGGCATGAAGCGGCTGGCGGATGACGTCGCGGCCCGCTTTGGCAAAATTACGATTCTGATCAATAACGCGGGAATCAACACGGCCAAAGACCGCAAGCCGGTACATGAATACGCCATCGAAGACTGGAACCGCATTCTCCAGGTCGATCTCACAGGCGTCTTCGCCACCAGCCAGGCCGTGATCCCGCACATCCTGGAAGCCGGCGGAGGACGAGTGGTCAATATTTCTTCGGTTGCCGGCTTGGTCCCGCTGCGTTTGCAGAGCGCCTTCGTCGCGGCGAAGGCTGGCGTGAACAATCTAACGAAGGCCATGGCCTTGGAGCTGGCGCCGCAAGGCATTTTGGTGAATGGAGTTGCGCCGGGCTCAACGCTGACCGCGGGGACACGGGCTCTGTTCTATGGTCCCGATGGTTCCTACTCGCAAAATGCCGCCAGCTTGATCTCGCACATCCCGATAGGCCGCCCCGGTGAACCCGAAGAAATTGCCGCCGCCGTGCTGTTTCTGGTCGCCCCCGAAGCCAGTTATATCAATGGTTGTATTATCACCGTCGACGGCGGATGGACTGCCGGGTATCACCGCGAGTGGTAATTGTCACCTCCAGGCCAGCTGAAACTGGCCAACGAGGGGCGTTCGCTGGAATCAGCTCCACCAATCTGATACGGTTTGAGAAGAATTGAGTCTGGGTGCCCAAATTGTCTCAATTTTGCGGCATCCAGACGATCGACCCCAAATGTCCGACCACAGTCCACGGGCGAAATTGACGCGACTGGCCACCTGCCAGCTTCGCCTCTGCCCCCGCTGCAAAGTATGAACTGATATGCTAAGCGTCTTTGAATCGCTGTTCGAGCTGTTTTTCGCCTTAGTCGATCTGGTCGGCAGTGTCGGTTATCTGGTACTGCCGTGGACGCCGCTGGTGGCCTGGCTGGCCTTCTGGCTGCTGGCCGTCAATTGGACCAAGCTGCGAGTCCAGATTACTCAACAAGGGGGCTGGATCGCCTTGTTGCTGATCGCCTTCGTATGGATTCTGGTCTGGGGCGTCGTAGCTCCGCCGGCTAGCGGCACCTATCACTTGTTCGGATTGAATATCAGCAATTTCGTCGGCAAGACGGTCTATGTGACCAGTCTGTATTGCCTGATGTTTCTCGCCGGCGCGGCTCAGTTGTCTGGCGCCTTTGCCAACTGCTGCCAGTTCGCCGAGGATGTCCCGGAAGACGACCACCATGGTCATGACGGACACGATGATCACGGTGCCCACGCCCATGCTCACGACGACCACGGCGGACATCACTAAGCAACGGCCCATCTGGTACAGTGGAGACACGGGACTTCTTCTGAAGTCCCCAAGAGACAGCTGAACCCAGTACTGCGTCACAGCAGGATGGTCAGGCACGAAGCGATTCGATCATTCTGCAGGATGGGCATTCCTGCCCGTCTCAGCTTTGAAACGCCAGCACCGACGGGCAAGAGTGCCCACCCTACGGATCTGTGGATCGCTCTCAGTTCGGGGGCACTCGCGAGTGCCTGGGATTTGGATCGGCACCAGCAAGTAGCCCCAACCCAAAGATCTCGAGTTGCGAAAGCATTCACTGGGTCCCGGCAACAATCGCGATTCTTTGAACTCTTTGATTCAACGCCGCAACGTCACATCTCCTGAAGGCTGGGCATTCCTGCCCAGCACTTCTTGAAACGCCAAAACTGACGGGCAAGAATGCGCCGCCTACTGAGCCATTGCGGCAGCAACTTCAGGTCGCTTGCTATGCTCCCACTTGTTGGCACCGCATTGCAGGAACGTTTCGAAATCGGCAGCCGAAACTAATCCTTGAGCGCGTGACAAAAACACCTTGCCGTCAGGCGTGACGACCGCATAGCCCGGCAACGAGGCATCCTTGTACCACGTTTCCTGCAGATTCTGATTCTGCTCCAGCAGCTTTTCCCCCTGCTTGGTGTCCGAAACGGCGTTCGAGGGCATCTGATCCGTAAAGAGCTGGACCCGCACAAAATTCTTCAGGTACTGCTGAATCGACGAGCTGGCCATCAACTCTTCCATCTTGCGGCAGTTGATGCAATTGACGCCGGTAAAATCGATGAACATCGGCTGCTGCAGTTTCTGAGCTTTTTCCTTGGCTCGTTCAAAGTCGAGCAAGTAGGTCTGCTTATCGTGCGAGCCAACCAGGAACGGACCATCTTCACCCTGGCCCCCTTCCAGACGCGGCGGAGCAAACGCCATGATCTGCTTGCCGAGGATCCCGCTGGGGGGCTCGTGGCCGAAAATGCCCACGCCCAAGTATCCCGCCAAGCCGAAACAGCCAATCGCCAAAACCATCGGCAGCACACCGATAAAGTCCTCACGCGTGTCATGCGGCAGCGTGATTTTCCCCATCAGATACAGGCCGGCCGCGATGGAAATCGCCATCCAGGCCGACATCACCAGGTGATAATCAAAAATCGTCGGCGTGCCATTCCAGCTGATATCGGCCACGCTGAGGAACTTGAACATGAAGGCCATTTCGACCAGGCCCATCATAACTTTCACCCGGTTCATCCAGCCGCCACTCTTCGGCAGCTTGTGCAGATAACTGGGGAACAACGCCAACAGAAAGAAGGGCAAGGCAAACGCTGTGGAGAACGAAACCAACCCACCCAACGGCCACCAGAAATCACCGTTCGCGGCCCACACCAGGATCAATCCTAAGAAGGCGAACGTGCAAGTGAAGGAGGTTAACGTAAAGGTCAGAGCCATGAAAAACACACCCAGGTAGCTGCCGGTGGATTCTTTGGATGCGGTAAAGGTCAGCAACCAGCTGGGGATCTGGATATCGAACAATCCCAGCAAATTCAGGGCGAAGAACAGCAGCACGAAACCCAGGAACAGGTTCAGGTACACGCCGTTCGCCAGCGAGTTAATGTAGCTGGCACCGAATAAGGCGCTGAACAACAGCCCCATCATCGTGAAGGTCGCGATGATGCTGCCGCAATAAACGAGCGCCATCTTCAGCGGGCTGTTATGCTTCTTTTCCGCCTGCTTCAAGAAGAAGCTGACCGTGATCGGCACCATCGGAAAGACGCACGGAGTCAACAACGCCAGCAGTCCGAAGACGAATGCCACACCCAGAACGTAGAACACGCCCCGTTCGCGGATATCCCCTTTTGCCGAGCCCGACGCACATTCGGCGTCGCTAAGATCGGCCATCGGTGGGGCCTTCGTCGCCCCCTTCTGGCCGGCCTCTGGCACCGGTTGAATGGCAACAACAGCGGGCGGTTCAGCCACGGTCGCAGTCGCGGTAGATTGGGGCAGTTCGAACTTCACTCGATTGGCAATGCAGGCTTTTTTACACACCTGAAACCGCAGCTGGCCGATGACTTTGACGTCTGCCAGCTGCGTTCCTGGTAGCAGTCGAAACTTGCGAGTCCAAGTCACTTCATTTTCATACGTTTGATGCACCAGCTTTTTCTTGCCTGAACCGTCGTCGACCTCTTTGACTTCAAACGGTTTGCTCGCGACGAACTCAGCATCAATGGCTTCGAGCCCCGTGTGCGAATCCACTTCAATCTCGGTCGGTTCAGCGGAATTCTTCTCCGGCTGAGTGATGGAATATGTATGCCATTCGGGAGCCATTTCCACATGCACGACCAACGAAACTTCATCACCTGGCTGAGCCTCGATGGGCGTCAACCGGATCGACGCCTTGGCATGCGGCGTCCGCAATTTGCCGTTGACGACAAAGCGATCAGCATCAACGGCGGGTTGTTCGGTAGCGGTCTCCCGCTTGGGTACCGAGGTCGACTCAGCAGCGGCGGCAGCGGGAATTTCAATGTCGAATTTCTGCCGCAGATTCCGGCAAGTATTCGCATCACACACTTGATAGAGCAGGGTGCCAGTCAACCGTGCGGAGCTACTTCCGGCCACCACTTCGTACTGGCGCGACCATGTCACCGATTTCGTATATTTTTCCAGGTTCTGTTCGAATTCTTTGGAATACTCGACCTTAGGCGGATGATCCGGCTCAAAGTCGCCGAGTGCTTTCAGACCCTCTTCAGCGGTCAACTTGACCTTCGTCCCACCGCCGAACTTGGGGCTCATCGAATAGGTGTAGCTACCCGCTGGCAATTCAATTGTCGCAGAGAACGTCACGGTATCGCCCGGTTGAGCAGATGCCGGTGAAACCGCAATCGTGACCTTCGGCTCGACCGCATTCGGTTCCTGCTGGCCCGGAAGCCTCAAACCCAGCGAATCTTTGAAATTGCCGAGATCCTGAGCCGCAGCGCGCGGCAAGGCGGTTCCGATGGTGCAAAGCAATGCCAATGACAGCATTAACAAGGTGCGACGGCCTGCGGCCCCGAGATTCAGATTCATATGCATTTTTCTCTGCGCGGCTACAAACGAGACTTTCTTCAATACATTGAAGACATTGCTCCCGTGAGCAAAGCGTCTCATTACTGACCGTTTACGGTCTCACTCTAGGATCTCAGGCGTCCACCAAGAATGGCTTCACACCCGATTTTCAAACCGGCATTTGCCGTAACTGACTCACTCAACACGAAATAAAAGCATCAGTAGACGCAGATCGGTACGTGCGTCCGAATCATACCCCACCGCAGCGCTCAGGCTCAACGGGAGAATTCGAGAGGCTTACACCCCAATGGCATTTGTGAACGGCACGGCGTTAGCCGCCGGCTTTTTCAATGTTTCTGACACGGAAGAACCGGTGGCTAGCGCCATTCCGCTCACCACGTGAACGCCATTTGCCCAAACCTTCCAGCTCCATGACACAATTTCATCCAACATTCATCTACTACGCTCGACCTGTCGCCGTTCGCTGGTTGTCATCCTGCCGTCCGACCTGAATTCGGCAAAACTACAACCCAAAATGAAACGGGAAGGTTTTTCCGATCCTGTAAATTGTGACTGCATTATAGGATTTTCAGCCACGCCCTGTAGGACTTACCGGTTCAAGTCACGATCCGCACCTCGTTATGGGCAACCGTTTTCCAGCCCCAGAGGATCTTTGAATCATTCCCTAAATCAATACACTTGAGTGAGATACAGCAACATTCCACTCTATCGAAATGCCACAAGCACACGCTGCAAGATCGCGAATCTTGCCGAGGCGCAGACAAGTAACACTTTCGCCAGTGAGAACTCGCCAGGCTGACTGCAAACCTTGTTCCGGCAAATCCTGCGGACAGCGCCCCATTTATCACTGGGAACGGGAACACCCTGCAATCCCCCTAGTACGCAGAGATCCCCCGAGCCGCGTCGCCTGCGAACTCTCTGGGGGATTGATCTAATCTAAAGGGGCAGGTTTGAGGCAACTTCATGCCTCTTGCTATACTGCGTGCACGTGATTCTGCCTGTTCTCAGTGGGACTCGATTTCCAGGGTGTCCCTGAGCGCTTCCGCCCTGACGTTGGGATAGATGCATGACGGCCCCTGAAGATAAGGCAAACGACTTGGCTGCCGCCCACATTCGTGTGCTGATCGTCGATGATGATGAACCCCATGCCCAAGCCGTGGCGGAGAGTCTCAATCGCGTCGGCTACGAATGCACCGTCGCTCCGTCGGGGCAGCGTGGCGCCCAGTTGCTTGAAAGTGAAATCTACGACATCGTCGTCACAGACCTCCGCATGGAGGACTTCGACGGGTTGGCGATCCTGCGCAAAGCCAAGGAAGAAATTCCCGACGCAGAAGTCATCCTGCTCACCGGGCATGGCTCGATTAACTCTGCCGTGACGGCCATGCAGCATGGCGCCTACACCTACCTCACCAAGCCTCTCGATATTAAAGAACTGCGGACAGCCGTCGATAAGGCGTCCGAGCGGTTGCGGCTGATTCGACAGAACGCCGAACTGCATCGCCGTCTGGATGAGAAATTTGGCTTCGAAGGTGTGATCGGCAACAGTCCGCAGATGTTGAAGATCATGGCGCAACTCCAACAGATCGCGCCGACCGATAGTACCGTCCTGATCCAGGGAGAAAACGGGACCGGTAAAGATCTCGTCGCCCGGGCCATTCATCACAACAGCCGTCGCAAGAGCAAGCCGTTCGTGCCACTGAATATCTCGGCGTTGTCGGCGGGAATTCTGGAAAGCGAACTCTTCGGCCACGAACCCGGCTCATTCACTGGAGCCGTCGGACGCCGGATCGGCAAGTTCGAGTACGCCAATGGCGGCACACTGTTTATGGACGAAGTCGGTGAAATGCCGGCGGAGACCCAGATCAAATTGCTCCGCGTGCTGGAAGATCGGAAGATCTCACGCGTCGGGGCCAACGAACAAATCAGCGTGAATGTCCGGCTGGTGGCCGCGACGAATGCGAATCTGGACGAGATGGTCGAGAAGGGAACCTTCCGCAAGGATTTGTACTACCGCCTGAACGTGGTGAACATCAATCTGCCACCGCTGCGGGAACGTCGACAAGACATCCCGCTGCTGATCGAACATTTCCTGAAGGACATCGCCACACAGCACGGCAAGCACATTGAGGGCATGTCCAAGGGAGCTCGTCAGGCCTTCATGGCTTACGACTGGCCGGGCAACATCCGGCAGTTGCGTAACTGGGTCGAACGGATGATCGTCGTCGATACCGACGGTTTTCTAGACTCACAAGATTTGCCCGATGAGCTGGCTCCGTTGGGCAATGATAAAGAGGAGAGCAGCCGCGCCCTGGCCGGCAAGTCAGGCGCTGATTCTCTGGTCGGCCGTCCCTTCACCGAAATCGAGAAGTACTACATCGAGCGAACCTTGGAGCTCACCGGCGGCAAGCGCGAAGAAGCGGCCGAACTACTCGGCATCGGCGAACGCACCCTCTATCGCAAGATCAAAGAGTACGGTTTGTAAATAAGCCAGCAGAGCCAACCGCATTTCTGGGTTCAATTCGCCAGACGACTTATCCTAAAGTCTGCATCAATTCTCAAAGCCTGCTGATCATCAGCATTGCAATTCGCTCGCGTATTCGGGTTCGCAAAAGGCTTCCCTGAAAGGGAAGGACAACATAGCCCAGGGTCGCTCGG
>JAZKFE010000070.1:0-19553 GCA_040386595.1 Planctomycetota bacterium
AGCAGCGGATCTGAGACTACAGTAATTCCGGGATGGGCAGTCCTGATGCAATGATGGGAAACGGCCGACCGAACTGATCGTGGAAGACGCGATCAGTGGGGACCCCCAGTTGGTGGTACATGGTGGCCAGGATCTCGTTGAAATGGACGGGGCGCGATTGGGGAATTTCTCCGTTCGGTGAACTGGTTCCGAGGACTTGGCCCCGTTTAATTCCACCGCCGGTCAACATCACCGAGAAGACGTTCGACCAATGGTCGCGTCCGGCGGTGGGGTTGATCTTGGGGGTGCGGCCGAACTCGCCGAACAAGGCGACGAGTGTGGTATCTAGCAAACCACGGTCTTCCAGGTCATCGAGCAGGGCAGAGACCGCACGGTCGAGTTCAGGGAGACGCGTGTTTTTGAGCGATTTGAAATTGTTGTTGTGAGTGTCCCATTCCTGGTTGTTGGAGAAATTGACGAGCGTAAAGGTCACGCCCGCTTCGGCCAGACGGCGGGCCAGAACCAGTCGTTGAGCAAAGCTGGTATTGCCATATCGCTGTCGCACTTTGGTCGATTCTTGCGACATATCGAATGCCTTGCGGGTGACATCGTGCGCCAAGAGTTCGATGGCCTGTCGGTTGAATTCGTCCAGACCGGCCATCGCCTCATTGGCATGGAGAGCGCGAGGCAGATGGTCTAAGTCTCGTAGCAGACCCAGGCGATGTTCCAGGCGTCGCAGGTCCGTCCCTTTGGCCAGGCTGAGGTTAGGAGGCGTGGGGAACGGACTGGTGGCGTTCTTGGGAGGCATGCCCGATTCGAAAGGATCGTGAGCAATCCCCAGGTAGTTGGCGGCTGCGTATCGCACGCGGTCTCCCAACTGTCCGCGATCGGGAACACAGACATAGGCTGGCAGGCCGGTGTGATTCGGCCCCTTTGTCTTCGAGACAATCGACCCCATGGCCGGCTTCACATTCCGATTCTTGGTGGTCGTGTTGGCCCCCGGATAGTCGTAGCCGGTTAAGGTCCAGTGGATGGCGGCTTCGTGGCTGGGCGTGCCATGATAAGCACTGCGGATCACGCTGTAACGGTCGGCTCGTTGAGCCAACTGCGGCATGTGTTCGGAGATGGAAAAACCCGGAATGCTGGTCGAGATGGGCTGAAACTCACCTCGGTATTCTGCGGGAGCATGAGGTTTCAAATCCCAGGAATCGAGGTGCGACAAACCGCCTTGCAGGAAGATGACGATGATTTGCTTCGCCGGGGCCTTAGTCGACGATTCAGCGCGGGCCCTTAGAACTTGGGGGAGTGCAAACGCCCCGACCGCCAATCCACTGTGACGTAAGAAGAGCCGCCGGTCTAGGCCCTCTCCGATTGCGTCAGTTCGTTGCGGTCCCATGCGATACCTTTCCCCGCCCTAAGTTCGAGTAGTAAATCATCAATATCAGTTTATGCGTTGTTGCGGTTACGGTCAATCAGAGTTGGAACCGTCGGGGCCGTTTAGACCGTGTGCTGTTGTCGCGATCAATCCTCTAAACGTTTCTGGCTGGTCTCTGGAGCCAGGCAGATGGCGATCATTCCCAGGGCAAAGACGAGGCTGGTGACTCGGCCAATCTGGGCGTAGTCGCCGCCGAAGAGTTCGGTCAAGGTGCCCGTCGCAAAAATGCAGACGGCGGTCAGGATGCGTCCAAAATTGAAGCTGACGCCGGCGCCCGTGGAGCGGATGCGGGTGGGGAACAGCTCGGGCAGGAATAGCGGTAGCCAGCCAAAATAGATGCCGCTGAAGAAGCCAAGCGCTGCCACCCAAATGAGAAAGTCGCGATCTGTCGGAACCAGGCACCAGAAGGTGTATTGAGAAATGGCCAGGCAAATCAGACTCATTAAGAAATAGGTCGTCCGGCGGCCCACCAGACTGCCAATCCAGCCTCCCAACAGGCTGCCCACGATTCCGGTCAGCGAGCGAGCTTGTTGTACGTAAGCTTTGAGGAGCGGATCGGGGGGAGTGGCAGCGTCGCCCGCTTCACCGGCCCACGGAACCATCCAGTTGGCGCTGCCCCAGCCTCCCATCAGCGGAATCGTGGCGAGGATAATGCCAATGAGCGTCGAGCGCAGTAGCGGCGGCCGAAATACTTCCCAGTTGGAACTCTTGGCGGACGTTGTGACGGGCAGGGCTTGCCGAGCTGCCAGCCAGTGGGGGGACTCGGCAACGAAGAAGAAGGAAAACAATCCGAGCACTGCGGGGGCGGCTGCGATCAGCAGAGCCCAACGCCAGCTGTCCGGGGTGATCGAGACTTTCGCGGCCAGTGTAGAGAACAGAAAGATGCCAATGTTGGCCGCCGTGCCGATGATGCCGGCCACCATTGGTCGCGACATCCCCGACCAGGCCTCGGACACCAGGGCCACGCCGTTGGGCCACATGCCGCCGACTCCGGTGCAGGCGAGATACCATAACACGAGCAGCTGCCATGGTTCCTGGGCGGTAGAGGCTGCTGCCGACATCAACGAGTACGTCAGGATGCTGGCCGACATGGCTTTGGAGCGACCCCAGCGATCACCGAACCGGCCGAACAACAAGCCGCCCGAGGCGGCCCCGAATAGAAAGGCACATTGGTCCCACGCAAACCAACGAGTTACCTGAGCCCTCCAGTGTTTTAATTGCCGGAGATCACTGGAGGAGAGGGATGAGGTTGATGCTTGAGCCCCCTGCTTGGGAGCCTGTTGGCTCAAAGCATTGAATCGCGCGATGTCGAGCTCACCAGTGCGACGTAGCAAATCAATCGCTGCGGGTTGCATGACCAGCGAAGTGATGGCCAGATGAAACCCGGCACACAGCCAACCGAGAAACGCACAGGCCAGGATCACGTAACGGCCTGTGTTCGAGAGCGGCGATTCCTGGTGACTCATCGTGATCCTCGCCAAAGTTTATGCAGTGGGTCTCAGGGGATTATTCGACCTCAACGGGCTGGCCCGTCCGGCAAGATTTCAGTGCGGCTTCGATCGTGGCGAAGATGTCACGGCTGGCCTGGGCATTCAGAATGGTGTCGCGATCATGATCGATGGCTTGGGCAAAATTCTCGGCGAGCAGGAAGTCATTTTCTGTAGCGATGCGTCGCTGGCGAGGTTCTGCGGCAGGTTGGTTGCGGTAATAAATACTGATCTCTGGCCGAGACTCGTTCACGACAAGGGCCCCTTCCGTTCCGACCACGTGAAGTTTCATCTCACCACCGCTGGGGTGACTGGCTGCACCGCTGCGGCCGACGGCGATGGACCCGATCAGGCCCCCTTCCATTTCCAGGGTCATGCTGGCCAGGTCTTCCACTTGGTTGTCGGCATTGACTTGATGAAAGTGCGTTGTGGACCGGGCGAAGACTCGGTGCACGCGAGCCCCCACGAGCATCTGGAGATAGCCCAGGGGGTAGATCCCTTCATTCGACAGTTCACCCAGGGGATCGTGTCCCACGGCCCCGTCCGAGCCATCAACATGGGCCCCCAGTTGATAGGTGAGCCAGTCGATTGGGGGATAACCCGGCAGTCGAGATCCTTTTGGGGGCCCGGCGTCCTTGGCGAAATAGAAGTCGACGTGGGCGGACAATGGTTGACCGATGGCGCCCGCCGCAATTCGCTGGCTGGCATCGAGGACGCTCGGCAGGAAATTGCGGTTCCACATCAGGAACTTGACGCGGCTGTGTTCGACCGCAGCGACCAACCGGTCGGCTTCGGACCGGCAGGTGGCGAGAGGTTTGTCTTGAATCACATGTTTGCCGGCCAACGCCGCGCGGATGCTCAGATCACAATGCCGTTCGGCCGCCGAGCTGACAATCGCCACGTGCACGCCGAATTCATGGAGAGCACGTTCCACATCGCGGACGTAAGGAATTTGAAAATCATCCGCCAGCTGTTGATTGCGTTCATGGGCCCAGTCGGGAACTTGCGGGTCATCGGCCACCACGACCAGTTGAAAGCGGGGATGCGAGGCCACTCCACGGGCTACGTAGTCGTGCTTGACCGCACTGAGTGCCGCACAGCGAAAAGTGCTCAAGGGATGGTGTTCGATGGGAAGCGTCATACTAAGAAAACTCCGGCGAGATCGCTTGTCGCGAAGCCAGCGAATGTTCCACCGCCTGGGCAATGGTTAACGCGCGGAGCCAGTTGGCGACTCCGGAAGAGAGGTCTCGGGATGTTTGCAGGGCGTCAACGAAGTCTTGGACCAGGTTCACTAACGGTCGAATCTTTTCCTCGGCGCGGATTGCCTGGGGGTGGTGACCACGATACAGCAGTTGCATGTTCTGGTGGTCGTCGGCATAAGCGGCTCCAGCAGAACCCATCACAGACAGTGTGCGATAATCATCTCCCGAGGGCAGAGCAGACGAGTAGCCGATCAAGGCCATGGGGCCACCCTCAAAGCCGAGATGCACCTGAATCGTTCGCCCTTTGGAGGAAGAACCTGACTGAGGTGCCTCGGTCGCATAGACAACATTGGGGAGAGCACCGAGGATCCACGTTGCCAATTCCAGATCGAGAACCAATGTTGTAGGAAGTGAGGGCGAGGTCGCGTTGAGGGGCGTCGCATTTGCCTCCCAGCGATGCATGCGGATGAGTCCTGGTTGACCCAGCTTTCCGGCGATTAATTGTTGGTGCAGCAGTTGGCGTGAGGGGAGAAAATGGTCGGGATTGACGATGGAGAACTGGCCCGTCGCCTGATTTTTTCGTACCTGCTGGGAGGTCTTCGAGAATGCTTCTAACACGGCAGAGGACAGCGGTGTGGGCCCTGCCAGCAAGACGTGTTTGCCTTGTGTCAGGGCTTGCTCGATGGTTTTTGTGTGCGACAGGTTGGGGGCCAGGAGCAGCAGGGCGTCGTACGAGGTCTCTGATGGCAGAGGTGTGTCGGCGGTTTCCAGCGTGCAGGCAATCGAACCACCTCGCAGTCGGGCGGCTACTGCGGGCCAATCGGCGTTTTCACCATGTACCGCCAATCGCATCATGCTGTCTGCTCCAGCCAAACCCGTCGGACCGCACGACATCACGCTGCATCATGCCTAGGTCGACTCAATTCGATCCAGTAGAGTGCGCTAGCACATTCCCAAGGAGAAATCCTCTGGAGCATCATGCGCTTCCCAGACTTGGGGGTCAATGATGTTTCGGATTTCGGGACACGTCAGAATTTTTCAGTCTGTGCCAACGGCATCAAGGGACGACGTGTGATGTGTTCTGAAAGTCGAACTAATTGTTGGAATGAGGCTGGCGATATTCCTGGTAGCGGGTCGGTTCACCGGGGTCTGGACAGTTTTTCCAGAAGCTCATGGGGTAAGAACGCGGCGTATTGGATTCGCCCATGGTCATCGGCTGGGAATAGACCGTCTGCAGTGCTTGCGCCCCAATCATCATGCCCCATAAAGTTCCGCAGAACAGAGCGAATGCTCCGAGTCGAATAGCGCAGACACGAACAAGAACGATCACGTGAAGTACTCCGGAAGTGAGGTTACTGTACGCAATCTACTTATGGTTATAAGTCAATGCAAGGCTGGCTGCAGGGTGAGGTAAATATTATTAGTTACTATCAGATTATCTAAAACGGGGGGGCGTGCACCAGCAAGCTAGGCTGTCTATCTCGTGGCGGCGATCAACACCGACAGGCGAGTTTGTTGGTTTCCGTTGGCATCGAAGTTTGCGGGATCCAGCCACTGAGTGAATGCATTGGCCAGGGCCGGCCATTCGCGGTCGAGAATGGAATACCACGCAGTATCTCGATTCCGCTGCTTGTAGATAGTGGCCTGTCGGAAGAGTCCTTCGAACGTGAATCCGAGTCGTTCGGCGGCCGCGCGACTGGGCGTGTTGAGCGAGTCGCATTTCCATTCATACCGCCGATAGCCCAGATCAAAAGCCCGTTTCATCAGGAGATACATGGACTCGGTGGCCGCCGGGGTGCGTTGCAGGAGCGGTGAGTACGCGAGATGCCCGACTTCGATCGAACCGATAGCGGGGTCAATCCGCAGGTAGCTGACGATTCCGACGGGTTGATCGGTTTGGAGATCAATCACGGTAAAAAACAGCGGGTCGCTCGATTTGCTCGCGGTCTGGATCCATTCGGTGTATTGGGCCAGTGTGTCGAAGGGGCCATAGGGCAGGTAGGTCCACATTCGCGGTGTGGTATCGAGCCCATTTGCCGCGTACAACGCCGGTGTATGACGTTCAGGATCGAGTGGCTCCAGCCGGCAGAAGCGACCATGCAGTGGTTGCCGCGGCGGGAACGGAGGGGGTGTCCAGTCGGGTAGTGGGAATCCAACCGTCTGTCCCAGCGTGTTTTGAACCGTCGATTGCGGCTGCGAAATAGAATCTGGCGCGGTCATGAATTTCACATGTCGTTAGGTCTGTTTGTCGGGAAGGTGACCAGCTAGAGAAGAAAGGTGAGGGGCTGAAATTGATGCTCATCGCCCCCCCAAAAAAATCTTTCTCACGTAGCCTGACTTTCTGAGTCGGGTCTCTTTCCCCAGAGCATACACCTGACTCAGAGAATCAGGATACGCCAGACATCGAAGCAAGTGGCTATTTCCCCTTCCCGCCGGTGGTCGCGGAGTCCAGTTCGATCAGAAACTCCTCGCTATTTGGGCCGACTTCCACTTCGAGTTTTGATTTCTGAAAGGTGCTGTAGGGGGCGAATGATCGGACCTGAGCGGCGATCTCTTCGCGCTGTTTGGGTGTCATGGCAACCGCTTCCTCGCCGATCGGATTGCGCAGTTGCAGGATGACCCGATGTTTACCGGCAATAGTTCCGGATCGACCATCACCGCCATAGCCCATGAAGACCAGATTCGAGAACGTACCGTCGGGTTGGACGTTGCCGACCGCTTGGACATTTACCGGGCCCATCGATTGCAGCACGATGCCCAATTTTCCTGGTAGTGGGCGGCTGTCTTTCCAGACAATCTTGCCTTTCACAGGATAGACCTGGAAGTCGGCGTTGGGGTCAGGATTACACCCGGTCATGGCGCCCAGAACGACCGTGGCGATGGCATACCGTAAATGAGAGGTGAGCTGAATGAAGTACGAGCGATTGTGTAGCGACATCTGGCTTGAGGTTCCTGATAAAAATGCAGGCAGCAGGCACTCCTCCGATTGCGCCGTTTCGAAAGTCGGTGGCCCGATTTGCTGTGGAATGTATTGTCGGCGTTTGAATCGCCATATAAGACGGAATCAAAAATCGCGGGTGGCAGTGTGGGTGTCAGTTCTGTTGCTGAGCGAGAATGAATCTCGTTGTTGTGGAGGCATAACAACGGAACGATTGGCTCGTTTTCCGGGGCGAATTTCCTTCCTGAAAAGGAAACAAATTCGCATTCCGAAAATGACGCCAATCGTTCCAACTGCTCCACATTTACATCTGAAAAGGCGACCAGAGCTTGCGAGCAAGGGAGGGTTATCAGTGGCTAGTCACCGCTGCTGACAACTTCTCCCCCGGATCGAGTTGCCAGAGCACCGTAGACGCCTTCATTACCGCCGGTGCCGTTGTCGATGCTGCGGCTTAATAGCCGCACACTGCCGTCGGCCATGGCAAACTGAGCAAAGCCGGCCGGATGCCAACTACCGAAGCTGGTTTGGGCGATGAAGCAGTTACCCGCTGGCAATTGCAATCGAGGGTTCGTGACGATGGGGTAGTCTTTGCCGGCAAAACGCATGACTCCGTCCCAGCCATAGGCCGCCAGCAATGTCGATTCGGTCCAGCGTTGTGTGCTGCATCCCGTGGTCGGGTTCAAGTCGATCATGAACGCGTTCGTGTACTTCTCTCCCAGCAGCAGCGTGTTCGAAGTGCCATCCGTGATATCCTTCAGCCCGGAAGAATACTTAAAGGAAATCGGGCAGACACAGCCACAGGGAGGGCCGAGATCGGAGGATGATCCCCCGCCGGTACAACCTGTTGCCGAACCGCAATCGGCAGGTTTGCCGGTTGCCGGGTCAATGACGCGTTGCGCTGGCCCGTTGAGTTTGGTCACGTCGGCCAGAATTGCCGGGTCGACCCAAAACGTCCCCGCGTTCAACACATAATCGGAGTGACCGCTAGGGCCGCGCGGGACCGTCAATGGATCGCCCGCAGACAATTGTCCGGGAGCTAGCGACAGGCCATTGGAGCAACTCGGATCGTTGCCGAAACTCTGGCCTTCGGGGAACTGATTCGGGCTGCGGATGGTGGGGCAATAGAAGACGGGAAGCTCGACACCCGCCTTCCAAGGATCGTAGACAAACGAGCCACCGACCATGCTGCCACCGTGGACGACGTAGCGTTTTTTAGTGTCCCAGTTCGAGTAAGTTGCTTGCTGGTCAAGGTACGGCAGGATCAGGACCGCCCAGCTCGCCCAGCCTCGGCTGAGGTCGATGGGGGGGAGCCCACCGTAGGTGCTCTCGAAATTGTGGCAAGCCAACGCCAGTTGTTTCAAGTGATTCTTGCACTGCATTGTCCGGGCCGCTTCGCGGGCTTGCTGCACCGCGGGCAATAAGAGTGCGATCAAGACGGCGATGATGGCAATCACCACCAGCAATTCGATGAGTGTAAACCCATTTCTGGTGCTTTTCGCTGGAATAATTGTCCGGCGCTGCATTGAGGTCTCCTTCGTTCAACAAGAGAAATTGGATGCAATACGGATGAGATACCTATCGTGATCGAATATGTGCCATCTAATGGGCGAAATTCAAAAAAACGTGGATGATCACGGCTGCCGACAACGGAGTTGCGACATGTGCCCGAGATACGCTGAGTAAGAACTCCCTGAGTGAGGGAATGATGAGCCAGTGTTGATGCGTGCCCCCACGTATAGCAAAAGGTATTCCGTCAATCAATAGTACCTCACGGTTGTGAAGTGACTTGGAACGCAGTATGCAACACCGGGCGGCCCTGTCGAAACAGAATCGTTAGCTCGGCGTGTTGGCTTAAACTACTGTAAATAAAACAGTTGTGTTGTTTTGTGAGTATTGTTTCGAATGGCGAGGTGAATCTGCGTGGAATTGGGAATTGGGTGGGCGTGGAGAGGCCTGGTAGGTGAACGCTGCCGGTTTTCAATGCAACGCCGGTTGAAATCGCTGCAAGAGTTGAGCGTGCCTCGTGGAAACTCAACAACGCGAAATCGCGTTGCGAGCGGAGTGGTTTGCCCAGGCGGGAGAATTGTTGCAGTCGATTGAGGGGCTCATTCAGCGGCAGCGGTGCCGTGGCCCCGGCCGTTACTTCGATGGTTCAGAGGCCAGTCGAGTCTGGCGTTTTCGGGATTCGCAGAGGGGAATCTGGCATAGAGCGGGCTTGCATTGTCCATTTCAGGGGTGGGGCGTTCCGCGATTCGCGTCAATTCTGTTGAGTGGAATGACCCGACGGGTTGAGACACCCGTCGGGCGAAGTGTTCATTTCAGGTCTGTTAGGGGGTGAGATCAATATCGAACGTGTTGGTGCCTGATATTACGACGTATTCGAGTCCCGATTTCTTGGGATTTTGATAACGTTCTGGCAGCGGTACAAAGGGAGTGGCCTTGGCCACTGGAGTTGCGGTTGCGACTTGATCGGCACGAACCATGGCGGGGGCGGGGGCCAATGATTGAACTGTCACTTTGGCTGAACCCAACGGAATCACGGGAATCTGATATTCGCCTTCGGTGAGATTCCCGGAGGTCGAAGTTCCATCTTCCGTCACAAACGTGACCACTCCGGCCTGTACTGGCTTGCCATTGAAGGCGACCGAACCGGAGACCGAGCCGGTTGCTGGTCCACCACACCCGAGTGCTGCGAGCAATCCGCAGCAGACGAGATATTTTTCGAGGTTCCAGGATGTTTGAAAGAATGACATGTGGAGCTTTATCCTGCATGATTTAAGGACGGCGGACAATCACATTCACGAAATTTCTGAGGACTAGAGTTCCCCTACAACTTCCGCTCCGCCGGGGGTGCAGACTGACCACCAGACGTCACTGTTCATGTTGACCGAGAGGGTGCGAATACTGCCATCGCCCATGCCGACATTCATGGCTCCCACGTGAAACGTTTGAGCGACGGTAGAAACGCAGGGGCCGCCCACCGTATAGGGCAGTGGCGCTGACTGGAATTTGGAAGTTGGTCCCGTCGTGAAGGCGGCGAATGTTCCTTGCCAGTAATCGAGGCCATCCCAGCGAGCCCACATGTTGCCGCCACTAGTGCCCACAAGATTCGGGCCGGAATTGCAGCTGCCGAATTTCTCGGCGAAGAACAATGTGTTTGACAGCCCATCCGTCACGTCACGCAATTGGCGTGAGCCTCGCCATTGTTCTGCCACTGCGAGGTCACAGCTGCCTACGGGGGCACTGATGCTGGCTGCATTTCCAAAAACCTGGAAATTGCCGGCGTAACCGCTACCTGCCCAGCCAAAAGTGCCCAAAGTCGTCGTGGTGCTGGAATCCGTGGGGCACTGGTATACCGGGACAATCTTATTTCCCAGAGCAGAGCCGCGAATGTCTCGGCCACCTGCGGGCAGGGTCATTGCACAGGGGTACGTGATGGGGGTTGCGACGGTCTGGGATGCGGTGTTCCAGAGGTTGCCTTGTTCCAGGTAGGGCAAGAGATGGAAGAACAGCGGGCCATAGCTGCCGCTTGTGGCTGTTTCCGTGTAACCAAATTGCGGGGGCAGCTTGCGGAAATTGTCGTGGAAGTTATGAGATGCCAGGCCTAACTGCTTGATGTTGTTGATGCATTGACTGCGGCGAGCCGCTTCACGCGCCTGTTGCACCGCTGGCAGCAGCAGGGCTATTAGGACGGCGATAATCGCGATCACAACGAGCAGTTCGATCAACGTGAAACCACGACGCTGGGTGTCGTGCTGACGTAACGGCGGTGCTGACGGAATTCGGCGCATACGATTCCTTTGACGAGTGAAGAGACAAGAATTGCAAAGATCAGAAGAGATGTTAGGGGCGACAGCCAGAGTGACTGGTCCTAATGATTTGCTGCTGAGGAACGTAGATTTTCAACGCTTTGCGGGCAAAGCTATAGCGGTAGGTGTCAACTATTATTTAGTTGAGCAAATGAAATGTCTAGTGCGCAAACTTAATCATATCTGGCAGGGCGAGCAGGTGCATGGAAACGGCACTAATTTTTGCGTGGTGATATGCAGATGTGAAGTTGTGTGTTGTATGCATGCTAGGTGGTGCGGCTGGTAAACGATGAGTTGTGCACGCGAATTTTCAGATATGGCATGCGTGCAGAAATGGGGATAGTTGATTCGTTTGGAATGGAATATCGCGGGAATTTCGCCGAATGCGAAAGTGGATGTCTCGATCTAGAATTCGAGGCGGGCTGCAGTATTCGTCGTTCGAGCTCCCGCGAAATCTCTTTCCCGCGATTCTAAGAAATGCGGGGCTAATAGATTCAATTGGATCGATTTTGTTGATTGCGTGTTGTGCGACGGCCTAGAGGTGAAGTATTCCACTCAAGGTGTCGTGAGTTAGCCTGTGGCCAATGATCCCTAATTGGTTCTGTTCGGCGTTCTAATGCTTCCGAAACCGCTTGACCAATTCGAACCACAGGATGCTCAGGATGCCACTTCCCAGGCAGATCAACAGATCGTTGATGTGCAACGTGGAGAAGTGAAACAGACGCCGTGCGAAGGGAACATACAGCACGCAGGTGAGAAAAATCACGCAGCCCAGGACAACTCCCCAGAGTGCGTTGTTCGGAGTTCGCAGCGTATCGAGTACGGTGCGCGACCAGGAACGGTTCACCAGGATCAGCCCCAGGTTAGCCAGAATGAGCGTCGTAAAGGCAAGGGTTCTCGCATCGTCCTCACCAAGGTTGCGGTAGAGCGCGACTAGGAATACGGTCAACACAATCACCAGGACGCTGGTCCCTTGGACGAGTCCCAGTCCGAACAGCCAGCCGTCGAACAGTTTTTCGTTTGGCGGCCGTGGGGGTCGCTGCATGATGTCGGGTTCTTCGGGCTCGGCCTCGAAGGCGACGCTGCAGGCGGGATCAATCAGGAGTTCCAGGAACAGAATGTGGACGGGCAACAGCACCGATGGCCAGCGGAAGATGACGGGGAGTAATGTCATTCCAGCGATCGGCACGTGGCTGGCGACAATATACGTCATCGCCTTCCGCAGATGATCGTAGATCCGGCGTCCCATCCGGACGGCGCGTACGATCGAGGAAAAGTCGTCGTCCAGCAACACGATCGAGGAGGCTTCACGGGCGACGTCGGTGCCCCGGCCACCCATGGCAATGCCGATGTGGGCGGCCTTCAACGCGGGGGCGTCGTTGACGCCATCTCCCGTCATGGCCACGATCTCGCCGTTGGCCTTGAGAGCTTGTACTAACCTTAACTTTTGTTCGGGAACCATTCGCGCAAAGATGCTGACGGTGCGGAGTCGCTCGCGCAGCGTCGTTTCATCCATCGCTTCAAGCTCTGGTCCGGTCATGATCTGGTCGACCGGAGTCAGGCCGATTTGTCTCGCAATACTTTGTGCCGTCGCGGCATGGTCGCCGGTGATCATCAAGACGCGCATGCCCGCCGAGTAGCATTCTTGAACGGCAGGCGCGACAGTCGGACGCAATGGCTCCGCGAGACCTACCAGTCCCAGAAATTCGAAGACGAAGTCGTGCTGGTCACCGGGCAGGTCGCTGTGGCGAAAGACCCCGCGGGCAACACCCAAGACTCGCAAACCGGTGTCGGCCAGGGCATTGACTTGCGAGGCCATCTGGGCCTGTTGGTCTGACTCCATGTGACACAGGTCGGCGATGGCTTCTGGCGCGCCTTTGCTCGCCACGACATACTCTGAGCCCCCTGGCGATTTCCACACGTGCGAGAGAGCCAGGAGTTCCGGCGAAAGAGGGTACTCACGGACCAGTTCCCAGTCACCGTGTAAGTGTTCGGTGTTAGACAAAAAATCCTGGCCGAGTTGCAGGAAGGCCCGCTCCATGGGGTCGAACGGATTTCGCTGGCTGGCCAGAATGCCGAATTCCACCAGTTCGTGCAGGTCTTCGGGCAGCGGGCCAGCAGTCAGTTGTTCCAGATCCAGTGTTCGTGTGGCGGTGACCAGATGGCGAATGGCCATCCGGTTCATGGTCAATGTGCCGGTCTTGTCGACGCACAGGACCGTGGCAGCGCCGAGCGTTTCGATGGCGGCCACTCGCCGCGTCAGCACTTGCTGTTTAGAAAGTCGCCACGCCCCCAGGGCCAGAAAGATGGTCAGGACTACCGGGAATTCTTCGGGCAACATGGCCATGGCCAGGGTGATTCCCGCCAGCAAGCCGTTCAGCCAGTCATGTCGCGTGACGCCGTAAATCACGATCACCAGAGCGCACAGCCCGATACCGAAAATCGCCAGTTTACGAACGAGCGAGTCGACCTCGCGTTGCAGCAGGGTGTCTTCCGCTTCGATGCTTTGTAAGGCGACGCCGATCTTGCCCATTTCTGTTCGAGATCCGGTTCGCAGGACCTTTGCGACGCCTTGTCCCTGCACCACAAGCGATCCGGAAAAGATGAAGGGCAGGTCGTCTCCCCCCGGTCGTTCCTGCTGTTGCACGCCGTCCCAGACCGTCTTGCGAACGGGCACCGATTCGCCGGTGAGCAGCGATTCGTCGGCCGAGCAGTTGCTGCACCAGGAGAGCACGGCATCCGCCGGAACGCGGTCACCTTCGGCCACAATGATCACATCATCGCGCACGACTTCACGGCCGGGAATACGTCGTTGTTGGCCATCGCGCAAGACCAGTGCTCGGGGGCTGGAAAGATCCCGCAGTGCTTCCATCGCGCGTTCGGTCTTACGCTCCTGGTAGAGCGTGATGCCCATCACAACGAAGACAAACCCCAGCAGCATCGCGGCTTCGCCGGGCTCGCCAAGGAGTAAATAGACGCCCCCACACGCGAGTAGCAACAAGAACATCGGCTCACGCGCGACGTTCCAGGCGAGTGTCAGCAGGCCGCGTTGCCGTTGTGAAGGCAGTTCATTGAAGCCGTCGGTTTGCAGACGTTGAGCGGCTTCGGAGGTTGTCAGTCCAGTCAGCTTGCTGAGATCTAATGACATGCAGCGGTGTGGCTCCGTGGACGCCAGGCCCCCCCGACTCAATCGTTGTTTGCGAGACGACTTCGCAGGATTTCTAAGTACTGGCGGAGTCCTTGTCGCAAATCACGTTGACGAAGTATCAGGCCGGCGGTGTTTTCCCCGGTGGTGCGATTTTCGCTCCCAGCAGGTAGCTCAGCCGCGGTCCGAAGCGATTGGTATTCAGCATGATCAACCAGGCTGGAACCAAGATCGGCCGCACGACGAAGGTATCCAGCAGCACGCCGAACGCCAGGGCAAATCCCAACTGCTGCGAGCCACGCAAGTGACCGGCCAGGACCAGCGAGAAGAATGTTCCCGCCATGATAATACCGCAGCTGGAGATGATGCTTCCCGTTGACAGCAATGCCGTACGAATCCCTTCGACCGGTCCGTGTTTGACCTGGTCTTCATCAATGCGGGCCATCAGGAAAATGTTGTAGTCCTCACCGACCGCAATCAGAATCGTGAACAGGAAGATGGGTACCTTCCAGTCAATACCAGCAAATACCGGGTCAATGGCCCAGAAGACGAAGATCGTCACGCCCAACGAGACGAAGTAGCTGAAGAAGACGCTCAGGACCAGATATCCCGAGATCGAGACCATTCTTAACAGCAGCACCAGAATGATAAACACGACGGTCAGCACGGCGCCGTCAATGACCAATTGATCGCGATCGGTGACCGTTTTCAGATCCAGGATGCTGGCGGTCGTTCCGACGTAATGGAACTCGGTTCCCTTCTTGATCTTCGCTGGCAGTAACTCTTGGAATTTCTGTTGCACAAATTCCAGTTGTCGCATGCTGTCGCGGGAGAAAGGATCTTCCTTCAGAACCAAGTCGAGCCGCACTACGTGCTGGTCGTAGGGTTCGGTACTGCTGACGTAGCGTTTTCTGGCGAGTCCTTTGACGACGGCTCCGGCTTGAATCGAGAGGCCCAGCGGATTGATGGAACTCCGGATATCCGTGAGTCTCAATTCCTCTTTCTTCTCGGACAGCGCAACCACGAACTCTTCGAATGCGTCGAGGTTTTCGCCATCGCTGAAGTCCACGTTCGGGTTATGGATCAAAACCGTAATCGGTCCCGTCTCACCGGCGGCAAAGTGATCCTGAACAGCCTTCGCCCCGACGACACTCATGGTGGTGGGAGGCAGTTCGCTCAATAATCCGTAGCTCAGGTCGCTGTGAAAAATGACACCAATGATGGCGAAGGGCAGCATGAGCAGCACGCAACTGGTCCAGATCGCACCGGGGCGACGCATTAACGCGGCTCCGATGATTTCCCAAATGCGGTGTACGCCGTGCTGTTCGATCCAGCGGGTAAACACGGTCGTCCCGGAGACCCAGCCGCCATGGCGACTGAGGCCGGTATTGCGCATCTGCGGCCAGAAGGCGAATCGTCCCGCCATTTTGATTAGGGCAGGGGTGAATGTCAGCGAGCAGATCAACATGATCAGCAGCGAGAAGGAGATGCCGATACCCGCCTGTTGAAACTTTCCAAACAGGGCGAACACCATCATGCCGATACCGCACATGACGGTTCCGGCACTGGCCATCAGCGCCGCGCCGACCTTCTCCAGCGATCGCTCCATGGCCTGTTCGACACTCAGGCCGTGGTCGTACTCTTCTTTATAACGGGCGATCAGAAACAGGCAGTAATCAATGCCCGCTCCATAGACCACGACCGCGATGTAGGTTCGCAGGCCGACGAACGGCTTCAGCAGGGTGAACGGTTCAATTCCCGACTTGCCAGCCCATGTCATCAGGATCAGCAGGGCCATCGAAATTTGGACGGAAATGAACACGCACATCAACGGAATGAGTGCGATGAAGGGAGCGCGATAGATGGCCAAGAGCAGCCCGATGACCAGAATCATCGTCCAGGATTCAGTGCTACTGGCACTTTCGTTGGCGGCGGTCAGCATGTCGCGCCCCACCGTTGCGGGGCCGCTGAGCGCTAAATGCAGGCCGGGGGGAATGTCTTTACGCAGTTCCCCGTGCTCGGCGTCAATCAGGCGTTCGATCCGATCAATCGTCGGCTTGTTGCGGTGGTCTAGAAACTCAGTCTTCAGCTCAACGATCACCAGCGTGGCTTTGCCGTCCACACTATTGAGAAGCCGGCCCACCTGTTTATCGTTGAAATCGCGAACCTTCTCGATGATCGAGTTGGGTTCGGCGTGCATTGCCTCCAACCGGGGCGTCAGCAATTTTTCGATAAACGCCCGGTCGTTGTCTTCAATCTGGGTGCTGCGATGCCGCACCACAATGACAACGCTACTGGCTAGATGGTCGTTCGGAAAAGCTTTGCGGAACAGATCTTCCGCGACGATGCTGGGCATCGTCTTGGGTAAGAAGGCGAATTCGCCGTCTTCCGCGATATCCTGCCATCCCGGAATTTTAACGGAGAAGACGCCTAACTTGTTAAGCCATCCCGTCAAAATGCCGTTAGCACAAACTGCAAGCACCAACCACACGGCGAGACTGAGCCGCCAATGGCGCACGACACGAATACCAAGCCGTTGAAACATAAGGTGATATCAGCACAGTATGGAAAAATGCCTGCCCCATCCTTAGGCAATACAGAATTTTAGATCCGCGTTACCCCTAGTGAGAACGTCCTAGAGAACACTCTCGATGCAATCAGGGCAATCAGAATAGTCGCCACGTTACCGGTTCAAAACACCAGCGTCAATCAACTCAAGGCATTCCTGGACATGAAGATAAGGGTGGCTTCTGCCGAACCGGTCATCGCCGTTGTTCGCTCTACGAACTTCACGCATTCGCAGCTGCGAGTCTGAATTGACCTTGAGGTTCCATTCAGAACCCACCTTACTCTGGCGAGCGCATTCAATTCACGGAGTGAACAACGACGATAATGGACCATGTGGCTCAGCGGGAAACCGCTCTAAACCCGCAATTCTTCGGATTGCTGATGCAGCAGGTCACGGTACTTTTCACGAATGGGATCGACCACTTCGCGAATAAAATCGTCTACCTGCTCGGGAGCTCGGCCGATGAATTGCTGCGGATCGAGAGTTCCTGTCAGGTCGACTGTCGCAAACGCAGGGTCTTTTGCCAGTCGCTCCATGAGGTCGTTGGGGCGGCCGAACTGTTTGACTTCACGGCCTGCGTCTTGGCTGTGAACGCGAATCGATTCGTGCAGTTCCTGGCGATCGCCTCCCGCTTCCACACCGCGCATCAGAATTTGTTCCGTCGCCATGAACGGCAATTCTTCCAGCAAATGCTTCGCGATGACCTGCGGATAGACCACCAGTCCGTCGACGACATTGCGATAAATAATGAGGACCGCATCGATTGCCAGCAGTGCCTGCGGGATCGTCAGGCGGCGATTGGCACTGTCGTCCAGCGTGCGTTCCAGCCACTGTACCGCAGCAGTTTGATCGGCACTGGAAACCAGGCTCATCGCGAACCGGGCCAGCCCGCACATGCGTTCGGCACGCATGGGGTTCCGCTTGTAGGCCATGGCCGACGAGCCAATTTGATGCTCTTCGAACGGCTCTTCGAGTTCCTTGCGACTTTGCAAAATGCGCAAGTCGCTGCCTGCCTTGTGAGCGGACTGGGCGACGCTGCTGAGCGTGGCCAGCACGTGGGCGTCGACCTTGCGTGAGTAGGTCTGGCCGGTAACTGGGTAGACTTCGTCAAATCCCATCTTGGCGGCGACGCGGCGGTCGAGTTCGACCACTTTGGCATGATCGCCATGGAATAGCTCGAGGAAGGTGGCTTGAGTGCCGGTCGTGCCCTTGGCACCGCGGAATCGCAGTGTTTGCAGGCGGTGTTCGATTTCTTCCAGGTCAAGAACCAGATCGTAGCACCACAAGGCGGCACGTTTGCCCACGGTCGTGGGTTGCGCCGGCTGCAAGTGAGTGAATCCCAAGCAGGCCAGACTGCGATATTCGTGGGCGAACCGGGCCAGGTGATCGATCACGCCGATAAGTCGTCCGCGCAGGATCTGCAAGCTCTGACGCAACAGCAGCAAATCAGCGTTGTCCGTGACGTAGCAGCTGGTCGCACCGAGGTGAATGATCGCACGAGCACCCGGACAGCGGTCGCCGTAGGTGTGCACGTGGGCCATGACGTCGTGGCGCAGCTTCTTTTCGTGCTTCGCAGCCAGATCAAAATCAATATCGTCGACGGCCGAGCGAAGTTCGTCGATCTGAGCCTGAGTGACGGGCAGCCCCAGTTCGGCTTCTGCTTCAGCGAGCGCGACCCATAATTTCCGCCACGTTGAGTGTTTCACCTGAGGTGACCACAGCCGGCACATTTCGCGTGAGGCATACCGGCCAATCAACGGGTTGTCGTATAATTCGTGAGACATAATCTCCTGCAATATTTCGTGAGTCGCGAACCAAAACAAAGATCATAGCCGCGAACAGGCCGGGATGAAAGAAAACCGCCGTTTACACCAAGAAACGTTCCGGCAACTACAAGCCTGAAACGTTTTCACCTCACTTGATTCATTCACAGCGACGCAGTCGCCGGGTGAGCGAGAGTAAACCATAGTCGTTGTTCGCTCCGCGAACATAACGGATTCGCAGTAGCCGGTTGGAATTCGCATTCAACTTCAATGCAGATCCCACCTCGCTACTGCGAGCGCGTTCAGTTCGCAGAGCGAACAACGACTATGGTTTACTCTCGCTGATCACCAACCATGACCGAGCGGTCGTCTGCAACACTTTTGCCGTGGGATCAGCTTCAACAGCGGCAGCCACCCACTGAGGATCATGTAGCCAATCCGCCGCGCACTCGGCCGGGACGAATCGTCTCAGCCCCAAGGCCAGCCGTCCCATCGTGTATCGAGCATTCAGATCCTGTAGCGGACGGCAAATGATCTCGCCTTCTGGGGTGCGATACCGCATGGCGTCGATCCCCATCGGTCCCCAATACCCTTGCTGCTGCACGCGATCCGCCACCTGACGAGTCGCCTCCACTGCGGGTTGCCACTCAGTCAGTGCATCGGGGGAGCAGGTCAACCGGCTGCCGCGGTAGGTCCCCGACGCATCAGTTAACAGCGGTGTGATTCCGACTAATTGCGGTTCCCCCGAGCGGGGCACGTCCCACTGCAGACCGGCTTCTTCAATGCGTTCGACCCAAGGTTCAAACACCAATCCCGCCGAGTGTGCGAACCGCTTCCGAGCCCAATTGAGAACGGGTTCGCTGACCAGGGGCCCTCGTCCCAGGCTGCGTTCACGGCCTGCCATGCCAAAGTTGGCTTTCAAGACCCAGCCCGCTCCGTCGGTGGCCTGATTCGCCACATGCGAGGTCAGTTCATCCACAGAATGCAGCACGGTGGAACCGGGCAAGGCAATTCCCAATTCGTGCTCCAGCTCCCAGCGGAAGATCCGGCTATTGACGTATCGGACGGTCTCGATCGGTGGAGCAGGGCAGGACCAGCCGTGGCTTTGGCCCCAAGTCACAAGGCCTGCCGTCCAACCCCAGGGGACTAATTCCCAATCGGTACCAAGCGGCAATTCGCGTTCCTGGGAAATGAACCGAGGCAGGCTGTGACCTTGGTTTCGTAGG
>JAZKFE010000070.1:19563-68009 GCA_040386595.1 Planctomycetota bacterium
AAAGTCGAATGCAGGGATGCCAGTTGGCGACCAGATGACATCATCCGCAGCGGCGACCGACAGCCATGCCGACACCAGGTCGGCAGCCAGATGCTGTACCTCGGGAGAAAGCTTTCGCGGTCCTGACGCCAGTTCGTGTTCGAAATCAAAGTTTCCCACAAACACGCGTGGCACAAGTGGCTTTCAGAGAAGAGGCGGTCAACGGGATGCGAGACTCGTTGATAGTCGTTGTTCGCTCCGCGAACATAACGCGCTCGCAGTGGCGAGGTGGGATTTGCGCTGAAGTTGAATGCGAATTCCAGCCGGCCACTGAGAATCCGTTCTGTTCGCGGAGCGAACAACGACTATGGTTCTGCAGAGCCTCACCTTCGGAAATTTTCACGGCGGTGTCACAATAGTGACACCGCCGTTTTTCTTCGTGAGATCAATGTTCCGATCTCGATCTAACTTTGAGGCTGGTCACTAGACCGTAATCCCCGGGACGGGGTACGTCTTCGTGAATTCGCGGATCTCATTCTTGACCTTGGCAATGACGGTCGGATTCTCTGGGCTCTTGAAGATCTCTAGAATCCAGGCCCCTACCTTCCGCATTTCGTCGGCCTTCATGCCGCGTGTCGTCAGGGCAGCGGTCCCCAGCCGGATACCGCTGGGGTCGAGCGGTTTGCGTTGATCGTAGGGGATCATGTTCTTGTTAGCTGTGATGCCAGCATGGTCCAGAGCCGCTTCGGCGATCTTGCCCGTGAGGCCCACGGAAGTGACGTCGCACAGCATCAGGTGGTTGTCGGTACCGCCGCTCGCCAGGCGCACGCCACCGGCCATCAAGGTCTCGGCCAAAGTCTTGGCGTTGATGATGATCTGCTGGCCATATTCTTTGAAGGAGGGCTGCAAGGCTTCGTTGTAGCAGACGGCCTTGGCGGCGATCACGTGCATCAATGGGCCACCCTGCATGCCGGGGAAGACGCTCCGGTCGAGGTCCTTGGCGAACTTCTCACGGCAGATGACCATACCCGACCGCGGACCGCGGAGAGTCTTGTGCGTGGTGGAGGTCACGAAGTCAGCAACCGGGACCGGGTTGTCGTGCAAGCCAGCGGCAACCAGACCCGAATAGTGAGCCATGTCGACCATCAACAGGGCGCCCACTTCTTCAGCGATTTCGGCGAACTTCCCGTGGGGGATTTCACGCGGGTAAGCACTCGCCCCTGCGACGATTAGCTTCGGCTTATGTTCGCGAGCCAGGCGGGCGACGGCGTCGAAGTCGATGCGATGATCGTCTTCACGCACGCCGTAATGAATCGGGTTGTATAACTGGCCGGAGAAATTCAGATTCATTCCGTGCGTCAGGTGTCCGCCGTGGGCCAGGTTCATGGCCAGGAACGTATCGCCAGGCTTCAGGACGGTCAGGTAGACCGACATGTTGGCTTGAGAACCTGAGTGAGGCTGAACGTTGACGTGTTCGCCTCCGAACAGTTGCTTGGCTCGGTCCCGCGCCAACGTCTCGACCACATCAACATATTCGCATCCGCCGTAGTACCGGCGGCCAGGGTAACCTTCGGCGTATTTGTTGGTCAGAATGGTTCCGGCAGCTTCCAGCACTGCGGCGCTCGTGTAGTTTTCCGAAGCGATCAACTCCAGACCTTCCACCTGACGAACCTGTTCGTGTTTCAGGGCGGACCAGAGGGCGGGATCAGCAGTTTGGAGCGCGGACATCAAAGAACCTGACCTTTCGAGTAACGTTTTACCGGAGCTGTAACGATTGCTCTGGTTGAGAGTTATGTTGAAGCTGGCACGTCGGGCAAGCGGTAACCCTAGGGGGAGCCATTTGTCCGGCATCTTTACGGCCGGCCTGTGCGGCGAATTGCGGACGACAGGTTTTTGAAAAATGTCGCCTGTCGCTGCGATCTGAGTCGCCTCAGGGGGGACCGGAGAGTCCCGCTCTGCGGTGTGCTGGCGATCCGGAGATTGCTTGGGTTCGGCCGACGGTAAGTATATACCGGAGTTCCGCCCAAAGGCTACTCACCTGACATGTGGGAGGGTATGCTCTTTGTCGAGGGCATTGCAGGCCGAATTTCCGGCGGATTTGACGGAAACTTGGCGTATGAAAAATACGCTGCTGCGTCGTTCGGCCGGTGGGATGACCGGCAATAAGCCATGCGACTGGACGTTCGTTAACACAGATATTCAACCAGTTCATTTTATGATTGATTCTCTCGCCAGCTTGCCAACCCAGCCCACCCTCCAGGGCGAGCGTGTGGCCTTTACCGGGACGTTGGCCTCGATGACCCATCGCCAAGCCAGCCAATTGGCAGAAACGCATGGGGGAACGGCCTCGCAACATCTCAGCAAAAGCACCACGATGCTGGTCATCGGGGACGAAGGTTGGCCGCTGGAATCGGACGGAACGCCATCGGCGAAACTGGAGCAAGCCAACCGGCTGCGTGACGAAGGCCAGGCATTACGAATTGTCAGCGAATCGGACTGGTTAGGAATTCTGGGGCTGCATGACCGGATCGACGAAGTTCGCCGCCACTACACTCCCGCCATGCTCAGCCAGATGCTGGATGTCCCCGTGACGGCAATCCGGCTATGGGAACGTTGCGGCCTGATTCAACCGGCCAAGCAAGTCATGCGGTTGGCTTATTTTGATTTTCGCGAAGTCGCCAGTGCCCGCCGCCTGCATGAACTCTTGAAAACAGGCGTTTCCCGGCGGCAGATTACCGACAGCTTAAAGCATCTCCGGAATTGGGTGGGAGGAACCGAACGTCCGCTGGCTCAGCTGGAATTGCTGGCGGATGACGGCGAACTGGTCTATCGCGACGAGGCTGGGCCCGTCGATCCCCGTTCTGGTCAACGGCTGTTTGATTTCGATGCCTCGCCTGAAGCGGACACCGATGATTCTGAGCCCACGACCCTCTCGTTGACTCGGTCTGATGAAGCGATTCAAGCCAAGTGGTCGGCCGAAGACTGGTTTCGTCAGGCCAATCGCTGCCTGGAAGAAAGCCGTCTGTCAGATGCTGTGGAAGCGTTTCGCCTCTGTCTGCTGGAATGGGCCGATCATGCAGAAGTCCATTTCCAATTGGCCGACACGCTGTTTCGCCAGGACAATCTGGCCGGCGCGCTGGAGCGTTACCACATGGCGGTTGAACTCGAGCCGAACTATCTCGAGGCGTGGACCCAGCTGGGGTGCGTTTATGCCGAGCGTCAAGAATGGGACGCAGCCCAGAATGCCTTCCGGATTGCTCTCGATCTGCACTCGGACTACCCCGACGCCCATTGGCACCTGGCCCAGGCATTAGAACGCCAGGGGGATAAGTTGGCAGCACGGCCTCACTGGGAGGCCTATCTCAAGTTTGACCAGCGTGGTCCCTGGGCCGATATTGCCCGAGAACATCTGGAGTAATTTCCCCGTAGCCTGACTCAGAAATTCGGGCTAGCGGGATGATTTTTTTGTTCAGTGGAGCTGCGAAAACTATGATGCAGGCGAGCCGGGCGGCGTCAGCCCCCGGATTCTTTTTCGCACTGTGCGTCGCCTGCTTCAACCGCAAAATCCCGGGGCTTACGCCGCCGGGCTCGCCTGCGTCGTTCATGCACATTGACTTAGTGGCTGGCGTGAGCTTCTGCCACGGGGGCATCGCTGTTGTTGGCTTTCATCGCCCCAAACGCCCACCACGAGACGAAGGCCATGGCCAGCAGCGAATAGAAGAAGAAGGCCACGAGCAACTTACAAATGTTGGTGCCGGCTTCGGCGTCATCGGCGCGGAAGGTCGAAATGTCCGCCTTGTCAAACGGTTCGTCCGGAGCGATCGCGTCGGCATGTTCGGCGGTGGCTGATTCTGACATTTGGATTCACTCCCACAACAATCGAAATTTCTTGTATTGGTAGAAGCCTCACGCCCGCTGCGGAGACCCTTGGTAAATTGAGTGCTGATCACTGGGTTATCGGCAGTTCTTGACGGCTGCCTCAGAGCCAGATTCTCTGCATTCATTCTGCTGATTTCTACGGTGCCTGTCGAGCCAAGAAGCAGAAGCCATAACCATTTGTCATAATTCAGCTTGTGGAATCAGGTGTCGCTGGCTGTTGCTCGCGATTGAGTTCCAGGAACTGCTCGCCCCAACGATATTCGTTTAAGAGCCCCGTCGTATCGCGTCCCAGGCACCAGTAGGCCAGCCAGATGGCTTCGATTGTGGCCAGTCCCGTTGCCGGATCTTCGAAGACCTTGGAAACGCGGGGGTAAGCGGTCTGCCAGGGGGGCAGGCTGCGAACCGGAATGTGTTGATATTGGGCCTCCATGGCCTCGGCCCAACGCCAAGTGCCGTCGAGAACCAGCAGGCCGAGGTGATTGTCCGCAGGACTCAGCAGCGGGCCGCCGATCCCCAGTCGGACGTATTGACCCTCGGGAAGGATTGCCGGAAAATTTGCGCGGTACTGTGAGAATTCAAACTCCGTTCGCCCGCGAAGCGGTTCCACCGAGCATTTTTTGCGGTTTTCTCGCGGGTGAACCACGATCACCGTCGGGGGATAAGCAGACATGTCTTCCGGCATAGCAATTCGTGACCGAGTCCCAATGGGGCGAGTTGATAGTGGCGATGTTGCCAGCCGACCGAGTTAGGAAACCCGTTCAAGCATGCCCGCAACATGCGCGAAGCATGGTAGCAAATTCGGTAAACGGCTGCCCCTTCAGCGTGAGCGAGCGGTGTAAGCGAAAAAAGTCATCCCCCTTCGCAGGTCGCGACCGCTTGCATCGGGGGCATCGGGGGCATCGGGAAATCACACAGCGGAATACTTTCGCTGGGTTCGGCGAGGATTTCCGCGAGTGTTGAGTTTCGAAACGATGCTTCCACCTGGGCGAGGGCGTTGTCCATCCGCTTATGGAGCGGGCACAGCCGGACTCCGTGTGCCGCCAGCCCTAAGGGGCATTCTTGTATCCGGCAGATCGGATCGACGGCGTTCACGACCTCCAGAATCGTCAGCTGGTCGGGCGTCTTGACCAAAGTAATTCCGCCCCCCAGCCCACGCTGTGAATGCACGACTCCGCCCCGGCTCAATCCCTGTAATACCTTTGATAGATAGGCTTTAGGGACACGGGTTGCGGCTGCAATCTGATCGGTCGTACGCGCCACAGGGGCTTGTCCCGCCAGAAAACAAACCGCTCGCAGAGCGTACTCAACTGTCTGAGAAAACATGATGTTTCACCGCAGAACTCTGTAATTGGACGTTGACATCCAATTGTGGGTCGTTATTCTTAAATTGAATTGGATATAGTTATCCAATTATCATCGTGGGCAGATCGATGTCAACTTCGTAGGGATCTTTCGATGCAGCATATTAACGAACGGCAGCTGGAAAACGACTTGGGGTATCGCTTTAAGTATCTGGCCGAGTTCATGGAGTTGGGGGCTGGCGATATTGCGGCCATTCACGGGTCGGCCGCATTGTTGGCTCCCCTGGTTCCGGGACTCGTTGATGCTGTCTATGTAAAGCTCTTTAACTACGACGCAACCAAGCGTCATTTTGTGCCGCCGCAGACCGGGTTTGAAGGGGCGCTGCCTACCAGTTTGGACTCGTTGACTCTCGATGATGAAGTCATCCAATTTCGCAAGAATCATTTGGGCCGGTATCTGACGACGTTGGTCACGCGTGCCTACGATAGCAAAATGGTGGAATATCTGGATATGGTCGGCAAGATGCATACGCCCTTGGCAGGTAAGTCCAGCTTGTCTGTGCCGTTGGTCCAGATGAATGCCTTAATGGGTTATGTCGCAGATGCCTTGATCAACACGATCTTCAGTTTGGGGCTCGACCATGATACCACAGTTTGTACAGTGCGTGCCTTTAATAAGCTGTTGTGGTTGCAAAATGATTTGATCACCCGTCACTATCAAGCCGCGCCTGAAGTGAAGTCTGCGATCTAAAGAGGTCGTAGTGGAAAGAGATGGGGCAAACATCGACTAACTGAATCAACCCACGCCGAAGTCTTATTGTTTGTCCCCCCTCATTGCTGGAGGAATTCGGAATGCGTCGTTGCGGCTTATTGGTGTTCGTGATTGTGCTCTTGGCTCAGGTGGATGCTCTTCGAGCTGATGACTTTGATCGCGAGCCCATTAACTATACGACGTCGCAGCCGCACGATTGCATCTCCCGCCTGCAGCAGCGACTCGATCAACGCGAGACGGCACTGAAATATACGGCAGAGTTCGGCTATTTGCCGAGCTTACTGAGCGAACTCCAAGTCTCGACGACGACACAGATGCTGGTGTTCTCCAAGACCAGCCTGCAGCGTTTTCGGATTACTCCTGAGACTCCCCGAGCGATCTACTTCAATGATGAGGTTTATGTCGGCTACTGTCAGGATGGGGAGATGCTGGAGATCTCAGCGGTCGATCCGCAGCTGGGAATGGTTTTTTATACATTACAGCAACATGCAGAAGAGCCGCCGAAATTTGTCCGGCAGACTGACAGTTGCCTGTTGTGCCATGGTTCCTCGCAGTCGCATGGGATTCCGGGAAATCTGGTCCGTTCGGTCTATCCCGATCCGGGTGGTTTTCCGATTCTCTCTTCGGGGAGCTTTCGAATTGACCAGACCAGCGCCATCGAAAAACGCTGGGGGGGCTGGTATGTCACCGGTGAGCACGGCACACACAAACATCTGGGAAACCTGATTGTTCACGGTAAAAAAGAACCCGAAGAGATTGACAATACTCAAGGTCACAATGTTACGGATTTGAGTTCCCGGCTGAACCTGAAGCCCTACTTGACGCCGCATAGCGACATTGTCGCGTTGATGGTTTTAGAGCATCAGACGATGGCCCATAACCTGATCATTCAGGCCAACTTTTCGACCCGGCAAGCGCTGCACTATGAGGCGATGCTCAATCGGGAACTGAAGGAACCGCCGGGCAATCGTTGGAGCAGCACGCTGTCCCGGATTCGTAGTGTGGGTGATCCGCTAGTAAAATATCTTTTATTTTCCGGTGAGGCCAAACTGCAGTCACCACTGAAGGGAACTGCCGGGTTCAGCGAACAATTTGTGAAGCCGGGGCCGCGCGATCCGCAAGGTCGATCTTTACGAGACTTCGACCTGCAGACGCGACTGTTTAAATATCCTTGCAGTTATTTGATCTATTCGGCCGCCTTCGATGCACTGCCCGCGGATGTGCGAGACTATGTGCTGCAACGCCTGTGGAACGTCTTGGATGGCAAGGACACGTCGGCCGATTTTGCTCATCTAACAGAGCAGGATCGTGAGGCAATCCGTGAGATCCTGGTCACGACCAAACCCAACCTGCCGGCCTATTGGCGCGGTGAGGCTGATGCGGCCAAGCCGTGATCATTCTTCTTAGGTGAGTGTCCGGCGTACGTCGAGAATTCTGGGACGTTCCCCTCAGGCGACACATCCTTCAAGTCGGGTTATAATGATCTGAGACAGCACGAGAATCTCTTTCGAGAAGATCGCCTCCCACGCGTGTCGGCGACTTCCATCAGGAGTAACACACACCATGAGTTGGCTACCGAAGAAGTCTGTTGTGGTTCCGGTCGATTTCTCTTCGCAGTCGGTGGAAGCAATCCACACGGCGTTGGAGATGGTTTCATCTCCGGCGAACGTGCATGTGGTACACGTCGTGATTCCTTTGAACACGATTACCGTGGGCGAAGCTTGGGCCGTGGAAGATGTCGAGTCCCGCTTGAGTGCGGCCCGCGATTACCTTGCCGGTTACCTGAAGGTCAACGGCGTGCCGGGGATTACCGCCGAGATCCGTGAAGGAGATCCCGGTTTGCAGATTGCCGAATATGCCAAGAGCATTCAGGCTGACTTAGTTGTGATCCCGTCGCACGGCCGCCATGGTGTGCAGCGTTTGCTGTTAGGGTCCGTCGCCGAACGCGTGCTGCGTCACGTCGAGTGTCCGATCCTGGTCCTCAGACGCAATGACTGAGGCAGGGTTTGCCAAACCATAGTCGTTGATCGCTCCGCGATCAACGACTATTTTTGTCTCTTATTTAGTGATGATAGACTGGCTCGGCGAAGTCTTTCAGCACGTTCAGGCTGGCAGTGGCGACGTCGCGGTGCAGGCTGTTCCCGTGAGCATCCATGGTGCACAGCGTCGGGAACCCGTTGACTCGCAAGTGCCACATGGCTTCGGGAACGCCGAGTTCCAACAAGTCGACACCGTCCACGCCGGTGATGCACTTGGCGTAGTACTGCGCGGCACCGCCGATGGCGTTTAGATACACCGCTCCGTGCTCTTTCAAGCCGGCGAGCGTCTTCGGGCCCATGCCCCCCTTGCCGATGACGGCTCGTAACCCGAACTTGCCGATGATGTCGGCTTGGTACGGTTCTTCGCGGATGGAGGTCGTCGGGCCAGCACCCGTTACGGTCCATTTTCCGTCGGCATCTTTCAGCATCACGGGGCCACAGTGATAGATGATCTGGCCGTTAAGATCGATGGGCGCGTCGTGATGCAGCAAGTGGTGGTGCAGGGCGTCGCGGCCGGTGTGCATCGGTCCGTTGATGATGACGATGTCGCCCACGCGAATTGAGCGGATCTTCTCGTCGGTGATTGGGGCTTCCAGAACCACCTCTTTGCCGGTCAGCTGAAAACCTTCACCGGTGGCAAGTTGCTTGATCTCATCCTGTTCGCGGTATTGCCATTCCTGGATTTCGCCCGACGTGGGATCGAGCACGACGCCCAGGCGGCGGAAGGCCCAGCACTCGTAGGCGACCGAGACGAAAAAGGACGCCGGCAGCCGGTTCAGCACGCCGACTTTGCAACCCAGCAGGGTGACTTCGCCACCCCAGCCCATCGTGCCGATCTGCATCTTATTGGCAGTCTCGGTGACGTACTGTTCCAACTCTGCCAATTCGGGAATCGGATTGACGTCGTCGGCGTTGCGGAACAGTTGGTGCTTGGCGTGCTCGTAGCCTGTCGTGCGATCACCGCCGACACAAACCCCCAGGTAACCAGCAGAACAGCCTTGCCCCTGGGCCTGGTAGACGGCATGCAGCAGGCACTTCCGAATGCCATCCAGATCGCGATCGGCGCGACCGAGGCCTTCCAGCTCACAGGGAACCGAGTACTGAATATTCTTGTTCTCGCAGCCGCCACCTTTGAGCACCAGCTTGATTTCGACTTCGTCTTTGCGGTGCTGGTGGAAGTGGATGACGGGAGTCCCCGGGCCGAGGTTGTCGCCGCTATTCTTACCAGTGAGCGAATCGACAGAGTTCGGTCGCAGTTTGCCCGCTTTGGTCGCTCGAGCGACTTGCCGCCGAATTTCTTCTTCCAGTTGGATCTGGTCGAAGCCGACGGGGGTGTGCACGATAAACGTCGGCATCCCCGTGTCCTGGCAGATGGGGCGTTCGCTGGCACACGCCATGTCGACATTGACCGCAATCGTCTGCAGGGCCATAGAAGCTCGAGAGAGAGGCGTTTCCCGCTCCAGAGCGCTCGCCATCAATCGCCGGATATCCGACGGCAGATTGGTCGAGGTCTGAACGATCAGTTGATAAACGCTTTCTGCAAACGACATGGAAACGTCTCAATCTAAAGGACAAATATTTTTCAAAGGCTTGGCGATAGTCGTTGTTCGCTCTGCGAACTGAACGTCTTCGTTCTTGTTTTCTTGTTCTTACTATTCGCGAGCTGTCAGTCGCTTTGGTCTTCAATTGTCATCCATTGGGCGACGACGAAGACGTTCAGTTCGCGGAGCGAACAACGACTATGGCTATGATTACGGCTTACTCGTCGTCGTCTTCCGCGGGTTTCGCGGTCTTCTTGCGAGTGACTCGGGTGGGTTTGGCGGGAGTTTCGGGCTCCAGGGCGGCCGCGGCTTTCTTCAGCGAGCGGTCGACCGCTTCCAGCAGCACGTCCATGGCGAACGGCTTGCGGAGGTAGTCATCCACCCCCAGCATCTCCGCATAGGCCTTGTGGCGACCCCCTTCGTTCGCGGTGATCATGATCACGCGAGGCGGGTTTTCCATTTCCTGCTTGAGGAATTCCAGTACCGGGAAGCCACCCAGCTGCGGCATCATCATGTCGGTGATGACGAGGTCGGGGGTCCGGCTGACGGCGAGCTTTTTGCCTTCGACACCATTCGGGGCGACCAGCACGGTGTAACCCGCCGATTCCAGAACACTGCGTAGCGTGTTCTGAATTTCGCGGTCATCTTCAATCAGCAGAATCGTGGCGGGGGTCGTCATGAAAATCTCTTTTCGTCAGCAAACCGCTTCGCAGCGGTATCGAGAGCCAATTCCAGGCGAGTGAGCAGCTTCCATCCTAGCGATCCGGCAGCGTTTCTCAAGCGGACATTGATGCCAGCAGCGTGACAGGATGGTTAGCAGGCTCAAACCGAGACGGCGATGTCTGTTACAAATCAGCGGGCGGGTTTCACCGCGGTGGCGTTCTCCGCCAATTTGAGCGGCTGGGCATCCAAGCCTTGGCTTTGCAAATGGGCGACCAGCAAGTCGACGTAACCATGTGTGACCAAAACATGTTCGGCGCCAGTCTCGGCAATGGCCCAGAGTGTTTCCGACCAATCGGCATGGTCCGACAGCACAAATCCGCAGTCGACGCGATGTCGTGGGCAGGCCCCTTTGGTGCTCATCCAGCCGGAGGCGAAGGCGGTCGAACGTGGCCCGGCACGTCGCATCCACCGGCCGTCACGGACTTGTGGAGGAGCCAGAATCAGCGATGAGCCCCATTCGGTCCCTTCCGGCGCGTCGTCGATGCAGATCGTTTCGGGCAGTTTGATGCCACTCGCCCGGTAGTCGGCGTTGATCGTTTCCACCTTGGCATGGGTGATGATCGGCCCCAACGACGTGTCTTGCAGACCCGCCAGAACGCGCTGTGACTTCCCCGCAGCATAGCAATACAGCACGCTGGCCCGGCCCCAGGCCCGGTTCAGGCGCCACCAGTCGGAGATCTCGGCCCAGACTGTCGCCTGGTCCGGCCAGTTGAAATCGGGGTTGGCGAAGGTGGACTCGGTGATAAACGTATGACACTTCAGCGGCTCAAACGGGGCACAGGTGGGGTCGGCGGCAACCTTGAAGTCCCCCGTGAACACCCAGACTTCACCTTGATACTCAACGCGAACCTGAGACGACCCCAGCATATGACCCGCAGGGTGCAACGAGACTTTCACACCGCGAAAGTCCATGACTTCGCCATACTGGACCGTCTTAATAACGGCACTGGGAGACAGCCGCGTCCGCAACACATGCTTGCCGCAGTCGACCGTGATGTACTCACGCGATCCCGTCCGGGCATGGTCCGCGTGGGCATGGGTAATGATCGCCCGCGAGACCGCTTTGCTGGGATCGATGAAGAATTCACCGGCTTCACAAAACAGTCCGGCCGGGGTGAGTCGAAGCAGAGGCGAAGAAGAAATAGCGAAATCCTGACATGAGGTGCGATCGCGTTAACACAGCGTGATCATCAATGGAGAAAACTTTGTAGGGTGCCCAGATTTCTGAATCTGGGTGAGCGGAGCGAACCATAGTCGTTGTTCGCTCCGCGAACTGAACGTCTTCGTCTCTTCGTAAGCTAGGCTGCAGTCACCACCTACTTTAAACGCTGTTCAAAATACGACAGCAACGCCTTATCAGCTTTCTCGGCGTCGGCCCCTTTGAACCCGTGGCCCGCTCCTTCCAGCGTCAACAGGTCGGCTTCGACGGTTGCCGCTTTCAGCTTGTCGACCATCCAGACTGCCTGTTCGTGAGCGACATACTTGTCTTCTGTCCCATGAATGCACAGCGTCGGGGCGGCATTCGGTGTGACCCAATACAGGGGGCTAGAGCGAATGTGCTGCACGCGGGCCGTTTCCAGATTGCCGCCCAACCACAAGGGCAACACTTCATGAGCATCGACGCTTTTCCCGTAGGACTTGGTGAAGTCGCTGGGGCCATAAACGTTGACGACACACGCGACATGGCTGGACTGGTCGGCATTCCCGCCGGTCCCTTCAAATTCGGGAACATCCCGCGTGACGGCCAGGAATTGTGCCAAGTGCCCACCGGCCGAGCCACCCGTGACGCCAATTTTGTCGGGGTTGATTTTATATTTGGCTGCATTGGCTCGGAGCCAGCGGACGGCCGCCTTGGTGTCATGAACGGCCGCGGGGAACTGATACTTCGGAGCCAGGCGGTAGCTGCAGGTGGCGGCGATAAAACCATGCTCGGCCAGCTTGATGCACAGGGCGTCGTATCCATCGCGCTTGCCGGCTCGAAAACCACCCCCGTGAATGCACAACACGGTGGGGAACGGTCCCTCTCCCGACTTGGGACGAGCCAGGTTCAGCTGCAAATGCTGATCATCGGGATTTGAGTATTCGATCCCCGTTTCCCAGGTCACGGTATCGGGAATCTTGGGTTGTGCTTGAACGTTTCCAGCCAGGACTGCCAAATACACGCCACACACACCAGCCAACCATCGGCAACGCATCGTCGAGCTCCAATTGCGGTGAATCGAGGTAGAGAACTCCGCTCAGACTAACAGAGCAGGGGGGCCAGAGCCACTTCAGCGTCATACTGCTGGCGTCATGCCGCCTTTAGAGCTCTGCCGGAAATTGCGCGACGTACCACTCGACTAAGACCCGAAATGGTGGTGAGAAGATCTCGGGTTGTTGTTCCAACTCCTGGAGCAGGTCGCGCAAAGTCAGTTGCCGGACCTCCGCGACTTCAACGGGATCGGGCCGAGGTACCGCGTCGGAGTGGGCCCGGTAGAGGACGGAGTGCTCCCAAGCCAGGTCCTCGCGGGCTGAGAATTTGCCGAGGAACTCCAACGGCGCGACAAGTCCGATTTCTTCTTCTAGCTCGCGTTCTGCCGATTCGAGGTAGTCCTCACCGGTCGACAGATGCCCTGACGCGGACGACGTATAGCACAGGGGAAATTCATCTTTGGTCGCGGACCGGACCTGCACCAGGAGTTCTTTACGGCTGTTGAACACGAAGACATGCGCCGCGCGATGTAGCAGTTTTTGAGCATGCACGTAGGACCGCGGTGCTTGTCCGATGACCCGGTCTTCCGCATCGCAGACGTCAAAGATTTCTTCAGGCATAAATGTGCTTAGTATAGAGCCGGTGAGCCAGAGGCTGACTCACCGGTGCGATGATCCCTGATAACGTGGGTTACGGCATTTCCAGGCGGACGCCGATCGTCTTGAGCGCTTCCGTTTGCTCGCCCTTGGCGGGATCGCTCAGCGGATTCTCTTTCATGAACAGCCGCAGGTACGGGGCGAAATTCTTCTTGCCTTCCGCATCCGCTTTGCAGACGGCCACCAGCGGTGCCAGATCGGTGACCTTATTCTTATCAATGAACAACATCCGCAGTTGGGTTTGCTTACCCAGCGGTGCCAGATCGACGATTTCGTTTCCGGAGAGCTTTAACAGAGACAGGCTGCTGACGTTCTCGATGGGCTTCAAGTCGACGACTTTATTGCCGGCCAGATCGAGTGAAGACAACTTGGCAATTTCGGCTAGCGGTGCCAGGTCGACGATTTGGTTATTGGCGGCATACAGGGCGGACAGCTTTTTGAGCTCCTTGAGCGGCGCAATGTCTTTCACCTGATTATTGGAAAGCTCAAGGTATTGCAGACCGGTTAGCCCCGCCAGCGGTGTGATGTCTGCGATCTTATTGCTGGACAGATCCAGAGATTGCAGATTCTTGAGATCCTTGATCGCGGCGATGCTTTCGACTTCGTTTTTGGCCAGATTGATCAAGGCGATATTGGGGCATTTTTCCAGACCGGTGAGGTCCTTGATCCCCTTGCCTTTGGCTTCGAAGACGAAGATTTTCTTTAAATCGTCATCGGTCAGTTCGGCGGTTCCGTCACGTTTATCCAGGATGTAATACCGCAGTGCGGCTTCCAGATTCTTGTCAGGAAATTGGACAGCCCAGGCGGGAGTGACCGTCATGCACCAGCAGCACGCGACGACCGCGCCGAGACCGATTCGAGCCATGCGAGTCTTCATCCGGAAATCCTCCTTTGTGTGATTCAAGTTGTGGGTGAGCTGCAGAGATGTTACCGGTGAGCTCACCGAACTTCGAGACTAATCAACAAAGGCTTTTGCTTCAATGCAAACTGCGGATTGCCAGCGGTAGCAGGCTGAGCGACGGGGTGTTCAAACTCAACCAGCGCCTGCAGTCTATTGGCTGCCTCGAAAAGGACGAGTGTTCCTTAATGTTAGGGCGATCCAAGATCCGTAGGATGGGCATTCCTGCCTTAGGATTACCCTACTTTTTAGTCGCAAAAATCCCTGAGAAATCAGCATTTTTTAACGTCAGCTGTAGGACCGACTTTCGATTTTGGGCTTACTGGTCCTACAGAATTTAAAAAACTCCTGAGTTTCCAAGCATTGATAGTTTAAAAAGGTGTCCAAAGTAGGGTAATCCCAAGGCATTCCTGCCCGTCGGTATTGTTTCCCAGGAAGAGACGGGCGCAAGAGTGCCCAACCTACAGAAGGATCTCATCACTCCCGGCGGGGCTGGGTTGTCGTAAGCTGTAGACCCAAAACAGCTTAGGAGCGTCGTGGTCGCTTGATGGCAAAGTTCAACGAAGCGTCGTCCTTTTCCGAGTCCTGTCGGATGGCGCCGTCCAGTGCTTCTCGCAAGGATTCGCCGATGCCGCGTTGTCGGATCTCGCTCATTCGCTGTTTGCAGCGCAGAAACGCGTTCACAATGTTGGGGTCCCATTGTTCGCCGCTGCCATCCTCGAAGATCTGCTGGACCTTATCCAGTTTCATGCCTTCGCGATAAGGACGGTCAGAGCTCATGGCGTCGAAGCTGTCGGCGACGGCAATAATCCGAGCCAGTTGTGGGATCTGCTCACCACTCAGGCCGGTTGGATAGCCGGTGCCGTTGTACTGTTCGTGATGGTAGAGCACGCCATCCAGCAACTGGTCGATCCCGGTTAAGCCCGAGAGAATGCGATGCCCAATCACGACGTGCTCGTTGATGTGCTGCCGCTCTTCGTTGGTGAGGACCCCATCCTTGCAGAGCACCTCGTCGCGAATCCCGATCTTCCCGATATCGTGCAGCAACCCGGCCAGATAGATGTCGTTCAATTGCTCTTCGGGCAGACTCATCTCTTTGCCCAGTTCCACAGCCATCCGGGCGACGCGTTCGCTGTGTCCGGCGGTGTAGGAATCTTTGGCATCGATTGCCGCGGTGAGCGAACGGGTCAGGCCGACAACCAGATTTTTGACATCCTGGTATCGGTTCGAAGTTCGTGCCTGGGCGGCGATCAGCGTCGAGAAAGAGGCCAACAGTGCGGGATCGCTAATCTGAAACGGCGTTGCGGCAGGCTTGGTTTCTTGGTCTGGATTCGAAGGTGACGGGCTGTCGGAAGGTGGCCGGCTCGGGCGGTTCACCTTATTGATGATGATCAGGTAGCCCGATTCGTTTTCGGACTGAATTTTGACCGCAGCCAACCCGTGGATTTGCGGAAACTTCTGACCGATTTCCGTGTTAGCGGGGTTGTTGTCGATCAGAATTTCGGCGCGATCCCAGTTTGGGTGTTCGCTCAGCATGCCTGCCAGCTGTTGGCATTCCCACAACGTCAGCGAATTTCCGGAACGCGGCGAGGCCATGGCCAGCGATTCGCCGATGACGCAAATGGCGGTTTCGACAGTCAGAACTTCGGTGACTGCTTTAAGAGCATGCCGTTGAAACCGTGCGGTTCCCCCGTGCATCCGGGTATTTCGCAACAGGATGTCAAACGCCGCCAGCACCGAGCATGCTTGAGCTTCCCGGTGTCGATTGGCGCTGTGAGTCTTCCCACGTTCAGAGGTGGTCGACAGCTTTTCCAGCAGCAGGCCACACCATTTTTCCAGGCGCTGGATTTCTTGCTGGGTGTCCCGATCTCCACGAGCAAACCGGGTCAGATTGGTCAGGCCCAGTAATTTGGTCATCCCCGATTCCCGAATGGGGAGCAGGGCTAGATATGTGGACTCGGTGGCGGGTGTGATTACCGGTTTTTTTAACGCCGCGTAGCCGCGTACGACATCTGCGGTTAGCGTGAAGTCCGCAACGGCAGGTTCTTCGTCGCCATGAATGGCCAGCTTGTCGCCCGATTGCACATCAAACAACGTGACCGCGGCGCTCAGTTCCGATTCCAGGATGAATGCAATGGCCTTGGCCTGTTCAACCACGGTCGATTCGCGGCTTGTCGTCATTGCAAGTGCCACCATGTGACAATTCCTTAGTTACGCTCGATCACGGACTCGTAACTCTAAAATGAATCGGACTTAGCCGCTTCAGGTTGTTTGGGTTCATCACCCAATAGTTTTCGAAAGTCCGGATCGCCGCGTAGTCCGGAGAAATCAGGGTCAGTTCGGGCACGTTCGCGATCGACACCGCGCTCAATGGCGCTGTGCAGAAGCTGCAACGCGTTGTCGTTCAATTCTGCAGAACCGAGCTTTCGAGCAGACACTGCTGCGACGCAGGCGGCGGCATACAGGCTGTCCGGATTGGTTGGTTCCCGTTCAATACAGGCGTTCGCGTCGGCCGCTGCTTGCTGGAGTTGCCCCAGCCGAGCGAGCGCCACCGCTCGATAACGCAATGGTTCAATAAAAGTCGACGAGGCATTCAGGGCACTGTCAAACATGCGGACGGCGCCTGGCAGGTCGCCCTGCTGCATCAGGATCATCCCTTTTCCATAGAGCGCCTGCGTGTGCTTGGGATTCACTTTCAAAATGCTGTCAAACACTTGCAGTGAAAGGTTTGGCGCACGTCGGGCCACAGCAAAAGCATAGGTCCAATTGAGACGATGTGTGGTCGCATTGGGCGATTTTTTTGCCAGTTCTAGTGCATGACCGAACAAACGGTCCGATTCCGCGTGTTGTCCCATTCCTTCCAGTGCCATAGCGCGTCCCGCGACGAGTATCGCGTCTTCGCGACCTAATTCTTGAACTTTCTTAAAGTCAACCAGGGCGTCTTCGTAGTTCTGGATCTCCAGGTGCGCGAGCGCGCGATTAAAGTAAGCGGAACGAAATTGCGGAGAGTGCCGGATAGCCGTTGTGTACTCTTCCACGGCTTCGAGTTTGTGGCCTTGTTCGTACAGCAAGTAACCTCGGTTGAAGTGAGCCCAAGACGATTCAGGCCACAGTCCGATACAAGTGCCCAGATCAGACACGGCCAACAGGGATTCACCGAGTTCCTGGTAGCACAATGCACGTTCGAAATGAGACCAGTAGTGGTGGGGTGACATGTCGATGGCTCGCGTCAGTAAGCGGATCGCTTCGCGATATCCGGCCACGGTGCGATTCCGGGCATGAGCGGCAGCCAGCATGTAGGTGTCATGTGCCGTGATGACGGGAATTTTGTTGGCGCGATCGACTGCTCGTTTGGCATCGGCCTCTCGTCTCAGCAACGACAGATAGCGGGCCCGGTCCAGTTCTAAAGCCCGTGACGGCGGCAAGTCGTGAATGCGTTCGGCAATTTGCAGCAGGTCGAGTGCGGTTCGCCGAGCAGCCGTCGCACCCTGCGGTTTGGTGCGAACATGCGCCGCAGCCAGTACCAACAACAATTCACGGACGTTTTCAGCCAGCTGGACCCGTTCGTTGCGTTCCAGACGGCGCCAGTAGATGTCTTCTTGCCAGTCGGCATCCGTGATGATGCTATAAATGGCGAGCGTCTCTTTCGCTGCCGCGATCCCGCTTTTGAGAGTCTCTTCATTGGGGGTTACGGTATTGATTTGGCACAGTGCACGCTGGGTTCCCGATTGGAACATGCGTGCGCGATCACCTGCGGTGGCATCGGTCAGCAGGCTTTGCTTGATGGCCAAATCGTCGCGGGTCAGATGCAACAGAAACGCCCCGGGAATGATCAACATGGCAGCCACCAGCATGGCCGTGCCCGCCGTTGTTAATCGAGGATGACGTCGTCCCCATTTGCTGATCTGTTCGACGCGACTCAGTTCCGGAGCGAACTTCAGCGGTAAGTCTTGCAAGAAACGGTTCAGATCGTCGGCCAACTGCGCGGCGGACGCGTAGCGTTCAGCCGGATTCGCGGCGAGGCACTTCCGAGCAATACTTTCCAGGCTCCACGGAATGTCGAGACGACAGCGGGCTTTCAGTGAAGGGACTGGCTTTTCTCGCTGGTCGACGCGTGCTTGCAGCTGTCGCCGCTCGACACCACCTCCCCCCGTTTCGACAAACGGGCTGGCCCCGGTCAGCATCTCGTAAAACACCAGCCCCAGTGCGTAGATGTCGGAGCGATGGGTGACCAGGGCGTTGCTTTCGGGGGTATGTTCCAACAAGGCCCGCAACTGCTCGGGGGACATATAGGCGACAGTTCCGCCGACGGTGGCCTCGGTAGGGTCACAATCGATGGTCTGAGACACATTAAAATCCAGCAGTAGCGGCTGGCCTTCGGCGCTCAGCAGAATGTTGGAGGGCTTGATATCCCGATGAATCACATTCCGCTCGTGCGAATGTTGGAGTCCTTCCGCGAGCCGCGCAATGATCCAGGCCGATGCTTGTACATAGGGTAACGCAGCCAGAGTGTCACGGCTGGTTTTCGCAGCCTCGACATTCACTGCTGCCAGTGGAGCTTCGGCGGTCCCTTGCCGGGGACTTCTCGTCGCGGGTTCCGGTCCGGCCACTCGATCGAGGGCCTCAATCAAGGTTTTTCCGCCGGCTGGAATGGATTGCTTACTCCACACCTGATCCAGGACTTTGTTTAAGCTGGCTCCTCCAAAATAGGGCATGCAGACAGCCCGTAGGCCGAAGCGATTGTCCTCGTGTACCGAGTAAATCGGGACCACATGGGTATGCTGCAGTTGGGCCAACGTTTGGGGTTCGGTGCCTTCGATCGCCGAAATTTTCAGGACCACCTGGCGGTCGGCCAGATCTCCCTGTTTGGCGAGAAACACCTTCGCAAAGGTTCCACTACCCAGTTCGTGCAACAGTCGAAATCCGTAGATTTCTTCGTTGATCTTGGGGACGACTAAGCGTCCGGCGGGTGATGTTCGCGAAACATTTCCCCGACGATCCGGGGTTGATACCGATCCCGACTTCCAATCTAGATGGGAGTCAATCGAACTCTCTGCGGCCGCTTGCTGCTGACGGTGCTGGGGTAGCAGATTTTTATAGAGATCGACGTCCGAGGATATTGAGCCTTCGTCTTGGCTGGCACGCCATTCACTCAATAAATCGTCTAATTCCGATTGATCGCCGAGCTCTGCGTCAAATTCGCGCACAACCTGATCTCTGCGGCCGTGTTCGCCATTCAGAAAATCGTTTGTGGAGTGAGACTGAACCGTCATGGCATTAGGCTTGGGATCAGAATTTTCACGGCGGTTGATAAGGGAACTCAGATTCATGCTGCCGAGGCTCGATGTCAGTCATTCTGACATCGAGCCGTCACCGTCCAGAGCCTGGTTGGTTCAACGTGGCAGCCGTTTCTTCTGCGAAGTGGGCAAATTCGCGGGTGACGTTGAATGCACCTCGGTCCTTCTCAATTCACCAGAGCGAGCATCCTGACGCTGTTGCATTGCGGCATTGGCGAGCAGTAGTCCCATTCCGGCCGCAAACACGGTGTCCGGCAGATAGGCGGACTGCAACGCCGTGCTTTCCACCACTTGGTTGTTGTCGAAATTGGGGTCGTACGGAATAAAGGCACTGTCGTTCGCGGTCTGGAATTCAAACGCGTGCAGGTCGTTCGTATGGTTGACGTTATGGATCTGGGCGTTCAAGTTGGAACGCTTCACGTCCGTTTCGGTCGTGTGATTCGGATCGATTCGCTCCGTATTCTGCTCGGCCGGGATCGCTTCACCGTTTGCATCACCTTGTGGTGCAGGAACGTTGTCGCGGTCTGTCGAGAACGGGGCGTCATTCCTGTGCGTCGCGACATCCCGGGTTTGCGAGGGTTGCTGCGCGTTTTTATCGTGCTTCGAGATGATTGCCGAATCAATCAGCCGGGACAGCTTGCGGACCGTGGTGAGATTGGACTTCAAGTCTGTGTTGTTACGGCTCGCTTTTCCCACGGGGCCATCCGCAAATTCCGATAACCTGGCGGGGGCCAAGCCATCTCCCAGTCCCGCAGACCGTCGCAGTGACCGTGCCACCTGCAGCCGTGGTCCCAGTCCCGATCCGGAATCCGAGTTCAAGGTCGGAATGGCGATCACGAAATTGTCGAGGCCCGAAGGAATATTCAGTCGGGGCAGACCTAAGCGGTTTAAGTTGTAGTCGTTCGGGGAATGACTGAAGCTGAGTGAATCCGAGTTTCCGATACCCGGAATCCCAGCCCCTGGGCCGACGCCTCCACCCCCAGTGCCACCCCCAACCGGTCCGCCAGGGAAGCCGGGATCAACCGCTGTTGCCAGGCGAATTCCGATTGCCGGTGCGGGACCGGAAAACAGCGGAGGGGGATCGTCGTTATTGCTGAGTGAAGTAATGGCGACACGATAATTGGCATTGCGAGCGGCGGAAGCCGACCAGCCTTGTACCCGCAATACATAGGTCCCAGCTTTCAGGGCTAGGAGTGCAATACCACCATCTTCGATCGTGGCCGAGCCGACAACATTTCCTTGCAGGTCCAACACGTCGAACCCAGTTCCAGCGGGCAGCTTGTTGCCGCTTAAGGAAACATAGTAGCGGCCGGATTTTAGCACTTCAAAACGGTACTCGTCTGATGCATCGTTGACACGGTTAGAGCCGGTGCCTGCGTTCCGCACAACGGCAACACCTGCCGCCAATTCGTTCGGGAATAGAATTCCCAATTGTTGTGTCGACCCCGTGGCATCTGTGTTGGGATCGTAGGTCCATGTGCTCGGATTGCCCGCTGTTCCCGCCGTCTTGCCTGTGACGGTGAAGTTGACGCTGGAAGTACCCCCGACCAGCGCAGTTCCAACGATATTGGTCAACCCTTGGCTGCCATCAATGTGGAGCTGATAACGTCCCGGCGGCAGCCGATCCGACATCCGGAAACGGGCCGTGAAGGTTTCCGCATCAAACGAGATCAAATGTGGCGAATAGCGGTTGCCCTGACTGTCTTGAATGTACAGTCCAGGCACAATGCTTTGACCATTTTGTGAGTAAGACGACATCGCCAGTTGGGCAATGTTGATGTACTCGTTGAACTGAATCGTGAACTCAGCAGGGGCTGATGGCAGTGTGCTTTGATTCGGAATCGAGACCGACACGACTTGAGGCGGCTCGCCGATGGTCACCGTTCGCAAATTGAGGATGTATTGGCCAGTCGTAAATCCCAAAAAGCCGCTATGTGATTGCGTGGGATCAAAAACTCCGACTCGACCGGGCTGATTTTCAGTCGGAGATACGGTATTGAAACCACTGGAAACTGCCAAGTAGTAGTCACCCGCTTCCAAGCCTGCCACAATTGCCGGATCTTGAACCAGCGGCGCGGAGCCATCTGTTCCCTTACTGGAGTTCTGAGTCTGATTGTTGCCCGTGACAAACTCTAGCTTGCCAGATGTCGGATTGAGCCGATAGAGGCTGATTCCTGCATCCAAAGGTGATCCGATTCGGCCGGCGAAGACTTCCGCGATTAGTCCTACTCCAGAAGTGGAGTTGATGCGAAAATGATAGAGGTCGACGTCGTTACCCGGTCGTTGGGACGGATCGAGGCTGCTGAAGTCATAGTACGTGTCGTCGCCGATGATGCCGGCGACCTGAACCAGGCCTGATGATTCCAGTTCGCCGAGATCCGTGGCGGTTGCTGGAGTATCGTTGCCTTGGTCCAATGAGCCAGCTGTCGCACTGGGAACGCGTACCTGCAGCGTCATCCGGACGGCGCCCGTCGAGTCTTTGATGGTGGCAGTGTAATTACCCGCCGTCAACGCCTTATTCGGTGCGAATTGTAGCTCAGAGATGGCACTATTAAAATTGGTCCAGGACAGGGAGACCAGGTTTCCTGCAGCATCAGTCAATTCGACTGTGGGCGAAAAACTGAGGTTTCCTGCGAAGCCAACGCGTACGCCCAGAGGTGAAGCATCGACTGTCAGCGGTGCCGGGTCGCCACCCACGGGGGATGCCTGTGCGGCGGATGTGAATTGAAAGGTGTAAGCGCCAGTCTCACCGGCCAGTCCGCTGTCCGCTAGGAACGGGTTGAAATACGAATTTCCCTTCCCGCTGACTGCGACGTAGTAGGTTCCTGCCGCCAAGGTCCGTGTAATCTGCGCGTCCACCGAACCCAGGGATGTTTCTTGAGCCAACAGGCGGTAACCCAAAGGGTTAAGTCGATCCAGGGGATCGCGGCTGGCGTTGTTATAGAGTCCGATGGTTCCGAACGTCGAATCGAGCGTTACTTCCGACGAGACGAGCAGCGTGAAGCTATACCAGTCGACATCAACTCCGTTCCGATCAATGGTTCCGTTGACCGCACCTGAGCCGGACGATCCTAAGTCCGTCGCCTGGTCCAAGGTTTCGTTCGGGTCGGATTCCGGAATGGCAGCCGGCAGATCCGCTGACATGATTCCCGAGAGCAGATTGCGAATCTCTAAATTCTCAATGCTCAAGATCGGAGCAGGGCGTCTCCGTTTCGGAAATACGTACATGACAAATCCTTGTGCTGAAAAACCCTGTCCGTGGACGAGATTCCTCAATGGCCGCGCGATGATGTTAGAGCCCGAACGCGCGAAATTCACCAAAGTATCGTGCGAACGGCGAAGCAACAGAGGCAGTGACAAGAACCGCGATCAACGGTTTCCCACCGGTGAGTGACTACCGCACCTGTTACCACGTTAACTCTAGTTCGCAGATTCGGAGCCGCTGCTCTAGCGTGTGTGTTTGTTACGAAATCTGGGGGTGGTGCGGGGGTGGTTCTGGTTGTTTTTGTTTTCGTGAATTTGCTGTTTGTGGCGAATTTATAGATTAATTTGATTGCAGTGATTGTAAAGGGCCCTGAGTGCTTGTTCGAATGTGAGGCAGGCGAGTATGGATTCGGGGTGAGGCTTTTTCGCAACGGCGTTGCGGCGGCGGTGAGAGGGGATACTCGTCTCGTTCAGTTGGTCGTGGAGCGCAACGGCCGCGTCGGCAAAAATTAATACAGATGCATTATTGTTGCATGTGTATCTGTTCCGCCACGGAGGAAGATTGAGTCTTGGGGGGGGGCGGATGGATTTCCAGGTGGGCTCCCGGATTTTTCGCCGACTGGAACTCGAGTCGTGGTTTTGCCGGCGCGCAAAAACAGCCCGGATCGACGTGGCATTACGCCTGTCAATCCGGGCTGAGGTGGGTGGGGCAGTGTTCCCTTAGCCTGGCGGTTTCAGGGAAGGCTGACTCCAGAACGGATTAGCGATTCCGGGTGCGGATTGCGACAATCTGCAGCGCAGACGGCAAGCTCCAGTTGCCCGCTTCGTCGCTCGCCGCGGCAATGAACTGGTACGAGCCACGGGCTAGTTTTCGGGGCAACTTATAGGCCCAGTTGCCGGAAGAGTCGGTGGTCGCGGTGCCGATGGCCACTCCATCTTGGAAGATGGTGATTAAGCTTCCGGCTTCTGCTGTACCGACCAGGCTGACCTTCCTGGGGCCCGCAATGTTGACTGCGATAGTGGGGGCCGCCGGTGCCACGGTATCGGTGTTTGTAATCGGCTCGTAGGAATCTGCTGCCGAAAGCCCTGCCTGGAGCGGATTTCCATTGAGCTTCATGGTGTTGGGCAGTGGGATCACTGGTGTGGTGGTCGCGCCAATGTCCAGTGATAAGCCATAGGCTCCGGTACCGAAGGCAGAGCTCGTTGCGCCTTCCACTTTGATGTAGAACCAATCGCCCGTGCTGATTCCCGAGGTCGAGAGGGTCAGGGTGGAGCCGTATTGTCCCAAGCCAGTTGCTGTGCCCAGAACGGTCGTCTGGTTTTCAGCATACAACGTGACCTTTTGGTTCAGCATGCTCAACCCGGAAGATTGAACCCGAACGGTTAGGGTGTTGCCAGCGTAAGCCGGAATCTTGACTTTATAGTAGTCGACATCAGAAATCGTGGTGATATCGAGATCAGTGATGATCGCCCACTTCTTGGTTCGGACGAGTTCCGCGGTGATGTTGTCAGCGGTGGCAAACGTCCCGTTGGGGGTTGTTTTGTCGTAATCGTCCACCGCTCGAGCGGCATTCGCGCTGTAGATATTGCGGATTCCAGCCACGTCGTCGGCCAACAAACCTGGCTTGGCGTTTGTGTAGTATGGGTACATCTGCGAGGAATAGTCCATGCTGTGGTCGAGGCCCAAAGCATGTCCAATTTCGTGTACGGCGATCGTGTACAAGTCGAAGCCGGAATCGAAAATGTAGGAGTACGAAGTGTTGAACGCGATGTCACCGGCCGGCGAGAAGTTGATTCCTGGGGGCGGGTAGAACGCTTCGGCTAGGGACGAGTTTCCGAAATCATAGCCGCTGATGCGGATGTCGCCGAAGTTCGGATTTCCCTGCTGGTAGTTGCCAGAAATGATCGGCGCACCGTTGTCCGGCACCAGGACGAAGTTGATGTTCGTGGCCTGAGCCCACGACTGGGCGGCCCGTAGAACTTCATCCTTCCAGTTCGCCAGGTTGGGGTTGGTGCTGAACATCGCGTTCAGATTGCTGGTGACGCCGCCGATATCGGTGCCGTCCGGCACGAAGCTGATCGTGATGACTTGCGGGTTTGGCCAGGCGTTCCCCGAGACGGCGTACAGAACGACGCGGTCTTCCAGCTGTTCAATCTGCAACCGAGGAGCTGGGGCCAGGCGGCGGCGCTCGCCAAATTTACGGACACCTGTAAACAGCCCGGAAACGAGATTTCGAAAGCCCACGATGATCAATCTCCACAAAAATAGGGTGGCCCGTTTCTCGAAAGAAACCTACCGGCGGATCTGGCACATTAGGAAGAGGCGTCAAACTCAGTAATTGTCAAAGTGTAGGGAAGATGCCTCCCCTGTCAAGCATTTTCTTGGGAGTCGGGCCGGTTGAATGGGTTGGGGTGAAAGGTTGCGTTGTCTGTTTTGGGGAGATTTGTTGTGGTTTTTTAACACGCTGGGGTGAATGGGTTGGATGTAGTGATTTGTGGTGTTTTTGGGACGTTGTGGTAAGTGGCGTAATGTAATTGCGTAGTAACGGGTTAAGGAATTTTAAGTTGATGGTGTTTTTTTACATCACTGCAAGGTGATGTTTAGTTATTGCATCACTGGCCGGGCAAATTATTTTGAAGAATTTTGTTCTCAAATTGGGATACTGAGCGCTAAAGGCATTGCGTGTGAACGTACGTGAAGATGTAAAATTGGATGTTGGCGTCCGTAATTGGATTTGATGCGCGGTATCACGAGAGGGTGTTGCAGAAAACCAACAAGATGTTGGTCCACATCTTCGGCTGGCAGAGAGTGCTCGTTGCAACACTATTGGGGGGCGGGGCGCTGAATTTGAGAACCTGATTCCGTTGTGGAGAGCAACGGTGAAGAATCAGTGGCCCCGAAAAACAAAAACCCTCGCCGGTGACTTGGCCACCGGCGAGGGTTTTTCAATGGAGCGGTTTCAGTGGAATTGCAAAACGACGACGAAACTTACAGATAGTCGTTGATGAGGTTTTCGAGCATTTCTTGCCGACCGCTTTCGTTGGCGGCCGCTTCGCCCTTCTCAAGCATGTATTTCTCGAGCTCCACAAAGCCCACCGTCCCGGCTTCGATTTTTTGGCCGATGCCGCTGTCGTAGCTGCGGTAGCGGTTTTTTACGAACTGGCTGAGAACACCATCGGCCCGAATGGCGGCGGCAATCTTCAAGCCCCGAGCGAATGCGTCCATGCCTCCGATATGAGCATGGAACAGGTCTGCCGGTTCGAAGCTCTCGCGACGCACCTTGGCGTCGAAGTTCGTGCCGCCCGGTGCCAGGCCGCCTTGGGCCAGGATGACGAGCATCACTTGCGAGGTCAGATACAGATCGGTCGGGAATTGGTCGGTATCCCAACCCAGCAGCAAGTCACCTGTGTTCGCATCAATGCTGCCCAAGACCCCTTGAATCCGAGCGTATTCCAGCTCGTGCATCATGGTGTGGCCAGCCAGCGTGGCATGGTTGGTTTCGATATTCAGCTTCACCTTGTTTTCCAAGCCGTAGCTTCGCAGGAAGTTCAAACACGCTGCCGCATCGAAGTCATACTGGTGCTTGGTCGGTTCTTTGGGCTTCGGTTCGAACAGGAACTGCCCCGTGAATCCGATGCTCTGGGCGTAGTCCGCAGCCAGATGAATGAACTTGGCGAGATGGTCAATCTCACGCTTCATGTCGGTGTTGTACAGATTCATGTAGCCTTCACGACCACCCCAGAAGACGTAGTTTTCGCCTCCCAGCTGGTGAGTGATCTCGATGGCCTTTTTCACTTGTGCCGCGGCAAAAGCGAAAACGTCGGCGTTACAACTGGTGGCGGCGCCGTGCATGAAGCGGGGGTTGGAGAACAGATTCGCGGTGCCCCAGAGTAACTTCACTCCGGTCCGTTTCTGCTCTTCAGCGAGTGCCTTGGCGATTACGTCCAGGTTGCTGTTACTTTCCGCCAGAGTCGCGCCCTCGGGAGACACATCGCGGTCATGGAAGCAATAGAACGGAGCGCCCAACTTTTCGATGAATTCGAAGGCGGCGTGCACTCGTTTGACGGCGTTTTCGACCGAATTGGAACCATCGTCCCAGGGGCGTTGCAACGTGGCCGAGCCAAACGGATCACTGCCCGTGCCGCGGAAGGTGTGCCAGTAGCAGACGCTGAACCGCAGCCAGTCCTGCATGCTGCGGCCTTCGACAATCTCCGCCGCGTTGTAGTGCCGGAAGGCCAGCGGATTCTTGGTCTTCGGACCTTCAAACTGGATTTTGGGGATATCGGGGAAGAATGCCATGTCGAATATCATCCGAGAGAAGTGTGACGTGTTTCACCAATGCGTCACACTTTAACGGAGATATTCAGGAGCGACAACCACGCTCGAACGGGGGGCGTTCCACAACAGTACATCGAGTCAAACCGGAAAATGCTGCTGCTGAACTGCTGTGTCAATTGGCAGTCAAACCTGCTGTGGAAACTCTGGAAACAAACGGGATTGCTCGATTTCTCCCGATTCATCAAAGAAGGTCACGTTCCCGCTGAGATCACAAATCCAGACTTCTTGAGCGCCCTGTTGAAAATAGAGCGACCTTTTCTCTGCCATTTCGAGTTTGCTGTTCGAGGGAGATCGAATTTCAACGCACAGTTCTGGCGCTGCAGAGTAGGCAATTTCCTCACCGTGCTCCAAAAGAAAGGCCGTTGAGGCCCAGCCAATGTCTGCGACTTTGACTCCTTCGGGTGTTTCTACCGAGCACTCCGAGATTGCTTTTCCATCCGCTTTCATTGTGAACAGAGTACCTACGATGGCACCTTGAACAACGCCGTGTCGATTCGATGCAGGACTCATCACAATTTGCCCGAAGCGGTTGGTTTCGATCTTAAACGGAAGATCCCGCAGCAACGGGTTTTCAACGACTTCCGACCAGCGCATTGCATGTGTCCTTGTTTGTTGAGCCTGTCTGCTCGACGACAGTTCGTCGCGAAAGTTCTGCGTTTATTGTCACCGCACCCGTCCTCGCCGCCAAGCTCATTCTACACGCTGGGGCTAGGATTGTGCGGAACTTTGGACCGCCAGCGGGGCGGTGCCAGCCACAGCGTGCTGAGGACGGCCAGACCGAATAGCGTGTACCCGCAGGTGAAAACCCAGGGGGGAGCGTCGAAAAAGATCAGGTCGTGCAGCCAGATGGCGATAAAGTCACCCTCGTAAAGCGACTGTCCTGATTTCTTGCGAAACCAGTTCTCCCACGTTGTTAGCGGGCAGACAATTCCCAGCCAGGCCTCGAAGACCACAATCGCGATCATGGCCAGATGCACGCCGCGAAACCAGCGATTGCGGATCCACGACCAGTGAAACACAATTCCCAGCCACGTGACGAGCAATCCGCAGATCACAAATGCAATATAAGCGACATGTGTGAATAAAGTTATGTTCGCGGCGGCCTGGTAAAACCACATGGGATGGCTCCTGGAGCGTGGATCGAGCTGGCTCTGTAAGATGTAGATCCAGGAAACCCGTCAGATATTCTTCTGTACCGGACATTTTTCGATTTTTCTGCCGCACCCCAGAATGTGACTCTCCCACTTTGGGTTAGGGGACGTGGAGACCTGCAGCCTTTCCAGTTGGACTTTCACCTCTAAGCCGTTAGAATGAATTTTGACAGTCAAGGCTGTCAATAATCGTTTTGGTCATGGAATTGAGTGCCACCGGCCCACCGCGGAATACTTCGAGGTGACCGGTCATTGAAAATTGGGTTTCGTCCACATGCCTGCTGGAACTACGAGCGTGACGGAAGATATCTACCAGGAACACATTCTGGAGCATTTCGAATCCCCCTACCATAAGGGGAAGCTGGACCATCCCACCTGTTGCCACAAGGATAAGAATCCCTTGTGCGGTGATGTGGTGGAACTTCAGTTGAAGATCGACGCCAATGATTGCGTGTCCGAGGCTTACTTTGACGGCAAGGGTTGTGCGATCAGCCAGGCTGCCGCGTCGATTCTGTGCGAACAGATCGAAGGAAAGCCAGTTTCTGAGCTGAAAGAAATGCAGGCTCAAGAGATGTTGAATTTGCTGCACGTGCCCCTGACAGCATCGCGGCAAAAATGCGGTCTCCTGGCCTTTAAGGTTCTCAAGACACTGGTTTACGCTCACGGCTCAGCAGAGTCCCCAGCCTAAACTGCCAGTCAGTTGAACAGTTGAAAGAATGCAAATTAGCAGGGGAACTGAAACCCCTGCATTGCCTAATAAGAGACTCACGCATTTCGTGAGTCCACTCTCCTCTCACGCCAAGCCGGCGTTGGGCTGCCGGAGCGATGGAATCCGAGAGTTGCCGCCACTGTATGGCGGCCATCGGAGTGGAAATCGTCGCCTGCAGGCTTCGCTGGACGATTGATTGCCATGGTCACCTCCTCAGCCGGATCCAAGTTCGATGTCGCCGCTGTCCGGCGAGATTTCCCGATCCTTAACCAGCCGTTGCCGAACGGCCAAACGCTGGTTTACCTGGATACCGGTGCCAGTGCCCAGAAGCCCCTCTGTGTCATCGAAAAGCTGACCGAGGTCCTGCGTCACTACTACTCCAACACGCACCGCGGCATTCACACTCTCGGCGATCTGGTGACGACCGAAGTAGAAGGGGCTCGCGAGATTGTGCGCGGCTTCCTAGGTGCTCCGAGTGTCGATGAGATCATCTTCACAGGCGGAACGACCGCTTCGATCAACGCTGTGGCCTATGGTTGGGCTCGCAAATTTCTGAGGCCTGGCGACGAAGTGTTGCTCAATGTGATGGAGCATCACGCGAACTTCGTTCCCTGGCAGCAGGCGGCCCTTGCCACGGGTGCCAAGCTGAAGTTCATTCCGCTGACTAGCGATGGGCAACTCGATCTGACGCAGCTCGACACGGTCCTGACCGACCGCACCAAGTTCGTGGCGGTGACGGGAATGTCGAACGTCTTGGGGACGATCAATCCCATCCGCGAGTTGACGCAGAAAGCCCATGCGAAGGGGGCGTTGATCCTGGTGGATGGGGCTCAAAGCGTGCCGCATGGACCGGTCAATGTGCAGGATCTGGGGATCGATTTTCTGGTCTTCTCGGGACACAAGATCTACGGTCCGTCGGGAATTGGCATCCTGTGGGGTAAGCAAAAGTTGCTCGAGGCGATGGACCCGTTCCAGTTCGGCGGCAACATGATTCGTGAAGTGTTCCTCGAGACCAGCACCTGGGCCGATCTGCCGGGCAAGTTCGAAGCGGGCACCATTCCGATTGCCGAAGCGGTGGCTTTGGGGACCGCGATTCGATACATCCAGCAATTTGACCCGCAGGCCGTGCATGCTCACGAAATGGAGCTCACCGCCAAAGCGTTTAAACTGCTGCAGGAAATCCCGGGCGTCACCATTTACGGACCGGGACTCGAACATCGCGGTTCCATCGTCAGCTTTACGGTGGAAGGGGTGCATCCGCACGACTTGGCCGATTTGTTTAACAATCGAGGCGTCGCGATCCGCGCCGGCCACCATTGTACCATGCCCTTACACGAGCATCTGGATCAGACCGCTACGGCCCGCGCGAGCTTTGGGCTCTACAACACTCTCGAAGAAGTCGACGCCCTGGCCGAGGCCATTCTGTACGCCAAGAAAGTCTTCCGGCGTTAGACCCTGTGCGGCCTAAAACAGCTCTTAGTTGCCGTCACCTTCACCCCAGTGGAAGCGTTGCTTGGTGATGGCCACAAGAAGGCTGCTAAGGCTATTCGACGACGTTAGCAATTTATCGAGCAGCGTTTCTGCTTCTTGAACGGGCGCAATGCCTGACGGGTCGCCGTAGCAGAAGACAAGTGTTTGAATTTCGCTGAGCTTCGCAGCCAGAATCTGCAGCAGCGACATCAAGACGCGGTTACCTCCAAACGCGCCGCAGCCCCAGTGTCCGGTGTGAATTTGGATCTCCGTGGCCGCAGGCTGCAATCGTGTGGACTCGACTCCCGCTGCGGAGAATCCGGTGATTGCCGTTTGCAGGATGTATAAGATTTGATCACGCGTATATTCGCCTGCCGCACCCGGAAGGGCCGCGATGGCCAGGATGTTTGAGACCGTCGGAGGGACAATGGCTGTTGTCGCTTCATGGATCGCTTCAGGGCTGGCTGCAGAGAACCGATTTCCATAAAGTCCGTGAGGCCAGCGGGCCGTTCGATTTGGTTCGGTCGCGACTGCAACACGACGCTCCACACCAGTGACTAACGCGGGCGTAGGGAGATTGTGTTCGACTGTTAGGGGGGCGATGTCTGACTGCAGTAGGGCCTCGCGGACAGCACCCAAGGCCGGATGCTCGGTCACCTGCATTTCGTCTTGTGCAAACAGTCGTCCGTGGTAATACCCGAACAGATTGGGGTCTGCGAAGTTCAAATACCAGGTCACGGTTTTGTCCGGTGTTGCGACCGGTTGATATTCGAAAAATCCCGGTCGCATTTCGACGCGTGTGCGAAAATCGGCCGTATGGAGTTGATCCTTTAAGGGACGCGATTTCCAACGTGTGAAGCCGATCGTTCCCGCATGCTCGCAATCAGGCGGGCAAGAAATGCTGGCGACAAGTTGCTTGTTCGTATCGCGCCAACGAGGCGGATGTGATTGCATCAACTCCTGAGCAATAAAATCCATCCGGCAGAAGGGTGCCAGCATCGGGTCTCGCATGAAAGATACCTGTGCAATCAGGGGTGATGACCGAGAGGTGTTCCGTGCAACGTTTCTTATGTTAGTCGGCGTTTGTGTAGACGTGCAGCCATTCTTGCAACTTGCTGGGTACTTCCGGCGGGATCGAGTGCCCTTGGCGGTGGTTGAGTAGCCCCAGTCGCGCGGGGGTTCCATAGAGTTGATAGACCGGGAGTGCCGCCGCGACGTACGGCCATGAGCGATCTCCGTCTGCGGCTCCGTTGTTGGCTTCGCCTGCCAGTACCAGGAATGGTCGCGGAGCAATCAACGCGATGAGTTGATGATGATTCAACGCGAAGTCGGCGGCATCGATTCCTGCTCCTAGATACCAAGGCGCATTCCAGTTCGTCGACTGAAATCCCAGGCCTCCTTCACTGGCGACGGCGGCTTTAATCCGTTCATCAAACGCGGCGAGGTACAGAACTTCTTTAGCTCCTAACGAGTGTCCCACCGCCCCGATACGTTGGGGATCGACATCCGGCAAGGAGACCAGCACGTCGACGGCTCGCTGGGCATCAAACAACATCTTGTGCATCCCGAGCGTTTGGGGATGCCGCTGCTGGAACTGGTCGACGGTGACCTTTACGTCGATCTGAAATTGGGGCGGTGTTTTCCAGAGATAACAGCGGGGGCAAAACACGACATGTCCGGCTCGGCAGAGTTGTAGACCGAGATGCTGCTCCACCGGCCCATTCACACCGGCGATTTCTTCAATGCTCGTGGCACCGGTCTGATGCAAAGCAACAATGCCGGATCGTTTGCTGGTGGTCGTAGTGGTTGGCCGCAGCAGATAACCTTCAACAGGTTCATCAGCTTCCGACAGATACCGCACCAGTTGCCGCACGCAACCTTCCGGGCGATCTTCGTGCAATACCTGTAATCGAATCGGAGACCGCTCGGTGGGCATGGGTCCCAGGAACTTTAACCAGGCGGCACGTAGTTGTTGGCGTTCCTGTTCCCATTGTTCTCGTGAGACAATGGGTTGCTTCTGATCATTCAACAGGAGTGGTGCCAGAGGTCGCTTGGGCAGTGGGATTTGCTGGGGTGGGCGTTGCACATCGGCGAGCCAGGAAACATCTCGTGGAGTCTCGGCCCAGGCCAACTGCGGCCAGAGAGCGGCCGTCGAGGCACTAGCACACCAGGCAAAAAAGTCGCGACGCTGCATGCGGACCTCCGGAGGGATGAGCAGAGTTGTTCCTCGGCAAAGTAGCAAATTGCCGGGACTGCAGACAGGTCACAGTCAGTATTGTCGATTTCCAATTAGGCTTATGCTGGCGTGGGGCAGAACTGGAGTCCCAGTGTTTGACTGTCTACAATGGGGCCTCATCCGGAGAGATCTTTACCGTGCCCGCATTGCTACAACTCTCATCCGTTTCCAAAGCATTTTCCGGCGTACAGGCGCTGTCGGGAGTGTCGTTTGAGCTGCGGCCGGGTGAAGTGCATGCGCTCGTCGGAGAGAATGGCGCGGGCAAATCGACGCTCATTAAGATCATTACCGGAGCTCACCAGCCCGATTCGGGTATGATCTCTGTTCAGGGCCAAGTAGCGCCCGAGCTCGAACCATTGCTGGCTCGTCAGTTGGGAATTGCCTGCATTTATCAGCAGCCCGCATTGTTCCCCGATTTGACGGTGGCAGAAAATCTCGCCCTGAATCTTGAGCGGGGATCGCCGTGGCGGACGGTCAACTGGAAGCAACGTCGCCAGCAGGCCCAAGAACTGTTGCAACGAGTGGGGGCCCGGATTGATCCTGGGACGCGTGTCAGTCAGCTGACGATGCCCGAACAGCAACTTGTCGAGATCGCCGGTGCACTGGGAGCGCAGGCGAAAATCCTGATCATGGATGAGCCCACCGCGTCGCTGTCCGAACAGGATGTGATCAACCTGTTGCAGGTGATTCGTGAACTGCGAGAGCAGGGCGTCGGAATTATTTACATTTCGCATCGCCTGGATGAACTCTTTCAGATTGCCGATCGAGTCACCGTGCTCCGCGATGGGACTCATGTGGCGACGCACGCGATGTCCGAGGTCAACCAGTCGGAACTGATCCGGTTGATGGTGGGGCGAGAGATCTCTGCCGTCTTTCCGAAACAACACGTGCCGCTGGGGGATGTTGTTCTCGAGACGCGTAATCTCTGCTGTAATGAATCGGGTGTAAAGAACGTTTCATTGCAGATTCGAGCGGGGGAAATCCTGGGACTGGTCGGTTTAGTGGGGGCGGGACGCACGGAGTTTGCTCGGACGCTGTTCGGCTTAACGCCAGCGGATGACGGGCAGATTCTGGTGCGGGGACGATTGGTGGCCATCGATACGCCGAGGGACGCGATCTCCGAGGGGATCGCCTATGTGCCTGAAGATCGCCGGCATCATGGCGTCGTGCTCGAACTCCCTGTCGTGCAGAACGTGACGCTGGCGAGTTTAAAACAGATGGTCCGCCGCTGGCTGCTCGATTCCGGCCGTGAGCGCGCCCTGGCCACGAGCTATGTCGCGAAACTGCGGATCAAGACGGCCTCGATCGATACGCCGGTGGGGCATTTATCCGGTGGCAATCAGCAGAAAGTGGCCTTGTCCCGCTGGCTGGCGACCAACCCTTCGATCCTCATTCTGGATGAGCCGACGCAGGGGATTGATGTCGGCGCGAAGGCCGAGATTCATCGGCTGATGGGCGATTTGGCCCGGCAGGGTTTAGCGATCTTGATGATCTCGTCCGAGCTTCCCGAAGTGTTGGGCATGAGTGATCGCATCGCCGTCATGCGCGGTGGCCAGATCGTCGGTGAACTGCCGCGATCCAGTGCGACCCAAGAGAAAATTCTTACCTTGGCGTTAGGGAAGTAACTTTTTAGACAAGCCCAGCGACTGACGCCCGGGGATTCTTCGTAGGCGAGCGTCCAGCGTCAGCTGGATGGTTGTTGGACGCTGTCCGCTACCATGTGTTCGGCCTTCCCAATTCGGTAGCATCAGGTCAATTTTCGCTGAATATCACCCCTAATCTCAGTCGACTCGCTAACAACCATCCAGCTGACGCTGGACGCTCGCCTACGTAGAGACGAATGCGTAGTCGAATGAGCCGCAGCCTCATTGTTCGTTTTGCTCACCCGGCTTCGAGAATCTGGACTACCCTAATAAGCGAGCGATCGGCGTTCCAGAGGAATAGGCCATCGGCCGGCCGATGGGGGTCATCACTTCTTTGTTGTATTCAACGCCGAAGAGATTCAAAACGGTGGCGTAAAGGTCCGGAACTTGAATCGGATCACTGGGGGTGGTTTTCGCATTTTCGGGATCGGTCTGGCCGATCACCATGCCGCTTTTCAGGCCGCCGCCACCGATCACACAGGAGAATCCAGTGGGCCAGTGATCGCGCCCCTCTAACGGATTGATCTGTGGCGTGCGGCCGAATTCTCCGATGCACAAGACGACGGTGCTCTGCAGGAGATCTCGTTTGCGAAGGTCTATCATCAATGCGGAAAAGGCCGGGTCCAAGATCGCGGCATTTGAGCGATGCGATTCCATGTTTCGGGCGTGACTGTCCCAGCCGTTCAGCGTGATTTCCACCGACCGCACGCCTTCTTCGACCAGCCTCCGCGCGACCAGGCAGCCGCGTCCGAATTGCGAGTCGCCATAGGCTTTGCGGGTGGCCTCGGATTCGTCCTGAATTTTGAAGGCTCGCAACTGCTCGGAGCTCATCATCTGGATGGCCCGTTTGATGGCATCGGCATGCAAAGTTTTTTTCGCTTGAACTTGCCGTCCCGCCTGGAAGGCTTGATCTAAGACATTCAGATTCTCCAGCCGCCGCGCCTGACTGTCGGGGGCTCGAAAGGACTGCATGTTATGCAGATCATAACCCGGGTTATAGATCTTAAAGGCATCGTGCTCGGCACCTAAAAACCCGCCCCAACCGGGCCATTGAGAATCGCCCAACGCCACGTAACGCGGAATCTGAACACCCCCCAGCGGCAGCTCTGTTTCTAAGATCGCACCGAGGGTCGGATGACGGAGCGTGGGGTCGGGACGATAGCCCGTTTTCACCATATAGGTGCCCCGTTCGTGATCTCCCTCTTTCGTGACGAGCGACCGCACGACGTTCAGGTCCTGGATCTGCTCGGCCATCAACGGATAGAGCTCGGCGATCTCCAAACCTTTGGTCTTGGTTTTGATGGCTTTCACGGAGCCACCGATCTTGGTCCCGGGATGTGGATCCCAGGTTTCCAACTGGCTGGCACCACCCGCCATCCACAGGATGATCAGCGACTTCGCCCGCTCGGAGCCTCGTTTCTGCGCCGCGCGCAGATCCATCGGGGGCAGGGCAAACGACAGCCCCCAAGCCGTCGCCAGCTGCAGCACATCACGGCGATTGATTTCAGACAACATGATGATTCGCCCAGATCGAGTGGTTTAACTTAAAGTCTTCGTCAATTCTCAGAGTCGGTTGAGAATCAGGGTTGCGATTGGCTCGTGAATTCGGGTTTGCAAAAAACTTCCCTGAAAGGGAAGGACAACATAGCCCAGGGTCGCTCGGTATGCCGAGCCCACCCTGGGTTCAGAACCCCACAAGTCCTCAACCCTGTAAGGGTTGCACCTGCATCATTGCTCGCAATAAGTGGAACCCTTTCAGGGTTCTTTCTCTATTTTGGTCGTGTACCCAGGGTGCGCCGCGAGTACTCGGCGACCCTGGGCTATGTTGTGTATCCCCTTCGGGGAACAGAGATTTTCGAAGGCTACCAACTGAAAGATCCGACGACGATTCCTTGCTTGTTCCACGAAAACTTTATGTGAAAACGCTCTGCCCAGTCATCTCAAATGACTGCATTAAGTTAATCCGCTATCCCCTGCGTAATTAACTATGATCATATTGAAAAATACACATCAATGGTTCCAGGAAAACTCCAACGAATTACACAGACTCCAGCACATGTCTTCCACGACTTTTGCTCGTTGGTTTTTGGGGCTGTTTTGAAGTTGTTGAGTGAAGTGTTTCAATTCGGGTGGCGTCGGTCGGCGAGTCAGTGCGACCAAGTAGGCCGCTTCAATACAGGTCGCATCATCGGGCGACATGTTTGAAATCCGACCTGGCGAATTAATGCCGTTGGCTTCGGTCAATTCACCAATCAGTTTGCTGTTCATGCGAAGCAAGGCTTGGGGGATCGTTCCAGGTTGCTCGGTGAGTTCATTCTCACCCAGGTCGCCGTATTCTTTGACGAAATCGTTCTCGCGGAAGAAGCGGATCGCGCGAAACAGCAGGTGTGAATTCTGATCGATCGTACCGAGTGACGATGCTTGGAGGATTGAGCCAATCACTTGTTCGGGCCGTAGTCGAATCAGCGGAAAGACAGCCCATTGCGCTTTGAGTTCTTCAATCCGAGTTTCGTCTTGTGCCTGATGAATCGAATCGAGGCGATACGGCTTGGACGCGGCGATGACTTGGATCAGCCGTCGCAAATCGTAATTGTGCTGGCGGAAGTCGGCTCCCAGGATGTCGAGCAGATCGGTCTGGCCTTCCGGGGGATCGGGCAGGCCGTCGACCGGATCGATGTATCCTTTGCCAAACATCAGGCCCCAGATGCGGTTGGCGGTGGCTCGTTCAAACCGGCGATTGTCGGGATGAGTGATCCAGGCGGCGAGTTGCTCGCGGCGTGAACCCGTTTTCGGCAGCCATTCGGCATGGAAGGGGACCGACGGGGCGATCGTTTCTTCAACTTTGGTCTTACGGTTTTCGACTTTGTAGTCGACATTGGCAAAATCTTGCATGCCCACCAGTGATGTTCGCACCTGTCCGAAGTAGGCGGCTAAGCCTTGAAAATCGGCTTGTTTCCAACGATCAAACGGATGGTCATGGCATTGGGCACAATCGATCCGCTGGCCGAGGAACGCGCGGACGCTACGTCCTGCTAGTTTGTTCTCGTCGATGTCATCATTTGCGAAGGCACTGGAGATGAAGTTCGTGGCTGGCACACTGGTCCATAAACCGGTGTCGGCAATCATGTGCCGGACGAGTTGATCATAGGGTGTCTTTCGCTGCAAATTTTCACGAAGCCAATTCTTGAACCGATCGCGGCGAAAGATCAGGAATTGACCATCATCAGTACCCACTAAGCTGCGGGCCAGCCGTTCCGAAAAGTAGTAGCCGAAGCGCGAATCTTTCAAGATTCGCTGCGTCCAACGCTCCAGCCGTTGCGGTTGTTGGTCGGCTTCGAATTGCCGTAATTCCTCCAGCGAGGGGATCGTTCCCAACAGAGCCAAGGACATCCTTCGGTAGACTTGCAGCTCGGGAGCAGGTTCTGCCGGCTGAAGCTTTTGTGTCGCCCAAGTCGTTTCAAAAAACTTGTCAACCTGTGCGACCGTCGTCGAGAGCGCTGGAACATCTTCCAGGACGGGGGCTTTGTTCGATTGGCGCGGGGCTGTTCTCGTCGCGCCGATGACCAGCAGGACGACGCCTAAGGCGACAGCAATCGGCAACCAGCGAACGCGTTTTGGCATAAATGTCGGTCCGAATGCGACGGTGCATTCTGTGGAAGTGGGCTCATCCCTGACAATAACCTGCAATCACTCCCCAGCTAGTACCGACTTGGACCGCACGCCGTTTCAAATCTTCGTGAGCCGCGATCTCGAATCAGGTGATGTAATTTCCGAAACGTGGTCTCGCTGACTGCGGTATCATAACGTACTGATCGATCGACATTGTTTCGATTTGCCGTCTGTGAGCCGTTTTATGGCCGACTTTGATGATCGCAGCTATCCCGTTTCGCTTGCGGCGGAACGTGACTCAGAGCTGCTACCTCCCGCTTTCCAAGACGTTACGGAAACTGACGTCACGCTCGATACGGGTGATACGAGCGCTGACGTGAACTTGGTGGCGCCCTCTTCGCTGCCCGAGTCGCTGGCGGTGCCATCACTGGTTGACCAGTTGGTGGCGAAGGCGCAATGTCCGCATCCGGTGTGGCATCCCTTGCGATTTACGGGTTGGGCGGTGTCGATGATTTTTGGGATCGTTACGATGGTGCTGGCCCTGGCCATCCTCGCGGCGATTCCCATCGTGAATTTTATCGCCTTGGGGTATTTAATCGATGTCGAGGGGCGGGTGGCGCGGTCCGGGAAGTTTCGCGATGCCTTCCCGTTATTGCCGTTGGCCCCGCGCATTGGCTCGTTGGTTATAGGCATCTGGATCTTTTTGTTGCCGTTAAGGTTGCTGGCCTGGACGGCGGCGGATGCGCGACTGATCAGCCCCGGTTCGGCGGCTGACCGAGGTTGGCATCTGGCGTTGCATGTGTCGATGGTGCTGGTGACGATCCACATTTGCCTGGCGTTGGCTCGCGGGGGGCGGCTGTCGAGTTTCTTCCGTCCACTGAAGAATGTGCTCTGGTTTTGGAAGCGATGTCGCGATGCCAGCTATTGGGACCGGGCCGAGCATGCCGTGTGGGAGTTCTTCGCTCGCATTCGCCGGACTCATTTTTTCTGGCTGGGGGTGAAAGGCTGGGTGGGTGCGTTCTTGTGGCTGGTCGTGCCGACTGCGATTTTTGCTGCCGCGAATAAGCCGAACGGTGGAGCCGCACTGGTCTCGATTGTGGGAGGCGTGCTGCTGTCTGTCGTGTTTGCCTGGGTTCCCTTGCTCCAGGCCCGCTACGCGGCAGAAGGCCGGCTGTCAGCGTTTAAGGAACTGCGGGCGATCCGCGAACTCTACCGTCGCGCTCCCCTATGCTGTGGGTTGGCGGTCATCCTGACGTATGCGTTGTCGTTGCCGCTGTTCTTTGCCACGATTGCTCTGCCCCCGCAGGATGCTCTGTGGATGGTGACGCCGATCTTTATCGTCAGCATCTTTCCGACCCGCGTCTTCACCGGCTGGGCCTATTATCAGGCAACGCAGCGAGAACACCGGGCCTGGTTCAGCCTGCGGTTGCTGACCGGTTTAGTACTGATACCGACCTTGATGTCTTACACCTTCCTCTTGTTCTTCACGCAGTTCATTGGAGCCAGCGGGAAGTGGGTGTTGTTTCAGCATCATGCGTTGCTGTTGCCACGGCCGTTCTAAATGGGCGCAGCCCCGTAGCCAGACTCTCCGAGTCGGGTGTTTTTTCTCGGAGGGAGACCCGACTCGGAGAGTCTGGCTACGCGCCGACGCGTGTTTGCAGCTCGGCTGTCGTGTGACTCAATAGCAACTTCAAGTTGGTGTCGAAATAGTCCTGGTTGTGACCTTGCCAGGCTTTGATTTCCCGGCCTTTGGCGGTGATGAGCCAGATCTCTAGCGGACCGCCAAATGAGGGGAGCAGGAAGTTGAAGATCCACCCGCTGATGAATTGTAAGGGGCCGAACAGCAGCAAGGTCCAAATGCCGGGTTGATTTGACTGGTAAGTGGTCTGAATCGTCCCGACTGTGGCCAATTTGCATTTCTGCAACGGAAAGGGAACGAATCCAAAGTAAAACCGCGTCTCGAATCGGGTCTCAATGATTTTGGAGATGCGGAAGGTTCCCGTGAAAATCAGCGGCATGATGCTCGACAAGATGCGGGCCCACCATTCCATTCCTGGGATAAACAACAGCGGTGCCAGTAGGCAGCCCAAGATTGTCAGGCGGATGGAGAGATAAGCAGGTGGTGCGAGGTCGATGTTCAGCGGAGGCTTCGGGGGCATGAGCGACATCCAAGGGGCTGCGGGCAAAGCCGGACGAACATAATGACGGACACCTTCTGGCAACAAATGTACCGATCTGGAGCGGAAATGGGTTAGGTCAGGATCGCGAAAATTCCCGGTCTCGTGCCCTTGGTCGATATTCTGCGATCCGCTAACGTGCATCTAACCGAACCCAATCATGATTGGAGTCCGCCGTCGGTTTGTCTGTTTCCCCGTAGAAAAATACTCGTTCGATGCCGCCTAAGTCTGCTTCTCGCCGCCTGTGGTCTGTCGCCAAATGGTTGCTGCTGATGGTTGTATTGACTGCGGTCGTGGTTCAGGGCTGGAAATTGGGCCGGCAAATCGACTGGTCGCAAGTCACCATTCGGCCGGGTTGGCTACTGCTTTCCACGTTGTTGTATGTGGTGGGCTGGTTGCCGGCGGTGTGGTTTTGGCGTGAGCTGCTCCGCGAAGTGGCCGAGCCCGTGTCCTGGTTTGAAGTGACGAAAGCCTACTTCTGCGGCCACCTGGGCAAATACGTTCCCGGGAAAGCGGGAGTCATTTTCATTCGAGCTGGGATGTTGCAGGCCCACGGCGTACCCCTGGTTCCTGGGGCGTTGTCGGCCGGGTACGAGACATTGGCTTCGATGGCGGCCGGTGCGGCAGTCGGCGCGGCCTTGTTACCGTTTGCAGTGCCGCCGCAGACGCTGCAAAAAATCCTGGCCTGGATTCCAGGGGGGGCCGCGTTACCCGAACTGATTCCCGTGGTCGTGCTGATTGGTTCGTTGTGTGGTTTGCGAATCATGTCACAGATGTTTCATCGCATCTTGAAGAAGATGGTTCCGATTGATTCCGGGCGTGGAACGATTCAGCACTGCTGGGCACGTCAGCCGACCTGGCTGGCGTTCGTCTTGCTGGTGATTGGTTGGTGGATTCACGGGTTGAGCATGGGCTGCACCGTTCAAGCGTTGTCCCCCGATCCAATCAGTTGGGGCGATTGGCCTCGTTGGACGGCGGCGACGTCGCTCTCGATTGTCCTGGGATTTGCCGCGTTGTTCTCACCGGGGGGGCTCGGTGTGCGCGAATGGATTCTGATGGAAATCCTCGAACCGGAACTCGGTCCGTTGGCGCTGGTGGCGACGGTGCTGTCGCGGTTTATCTGGCTGGTGGGCGAATGCGGCGCGGCCGGGATTTTGTATTATTGGCCGTCACGCCGAAAGGAAAACTCGGCGCCCCCACCACCGGTTTGACGGATGACTCATTGAGGGCATCGCAACCAGAGCACTCGACAGGGAAGGATGTGAAAAAATGTCTCGAGCTGATGATCTCGCCTTGGTTCGCGAGTACACCAAAAATGAGGGTTTGGTCAAACATATGCTGGCTGTCGAGGCCGCGGTGCGGGCTTACGCGCGGCATTACGGCGAGGATGAAGAGAAGTGGGGCTCGGTGGGGTTGCTGCATGACTTCGACTACGAGCGTTGGCCCAATCCTCCTGATCATCCCCTGCAAGGCTCAAAGATTCTGGCCGAGCGAGGCTATCCGGAAGATGTGATCTATGCCATCAAATCCCACGCCGACTATTTGACCGATTGCCCTCGCGTGTCGTTGTTGGACAAAGTGCTTTACGCCTGTGATGAATTGTCGGGATTCATTACCGCTTGTGCCTTAGTGCGGCCTGGTCGGTTGGAAGGTTTGACGGCGAAGAGTGTCCGGAAGAAGTTGAAACAGCTGTCGTTCGCGGCGAATGTCCATCGCGACGACGTGACCAACGGCGCCGCCGACCTGGGTGTCGACCTGGATCAGCATATTGACTTCGTCATCGCCGCGCTGCAAAAATCGGCGGAAGAGCTTGACCTGCAACCGGTTGAGGGTGAATCGGAGGCTTAGAAAACCAGAAATCGGCGCAGATCCGGCCGATTCTCAGACAACACCGGCGGTCGACTTGTTCTAATAATTGGAGCAGGGAGTGCGTCGAGACCTCGGCGGGCAGCCGCATTTTCTGCTTGCGACCTGTGCGAACCGAGAAATCGGGCTGGCCTGAAGGGGACCTCTGTGTTTGGCTCCACGATTCCGCTGAAGACGCTGTCGTTCATGTGTCGTTCGATGGCTACGATGTTGCACTCCGGTGTGCCGATCGTGAAGACTGTTTCCACGGTGGCCCGCAATGTGAGCGGTCCCGCGTGTCAGCGACGGCTGCTGGCGGTGACTGAACAGCTCAAAATGGGTGAGGACGTCCGATCGGCGTTTGCGTCGCAGGAAGGCTACTTCCCCGACTTATTTCTCGACATGGTGGCCGTAGCGGATGAGACTGGCTCACTGCCGGAAGTGCTGCAAAGCCTGGCCGATCATTACGAAAATCTACTGCGTCTGCGTCGCGATTTTCTGGGCCAGATTACCTTGCCCGTGCTGCAACTCGTGGCCGCCATCTTCATCATCACCTTCGTGATTTTTGTGTTGGGGGCGATTGCAGAATCGCGCGGTGGGGCCCCGATGGATGTGTTTGGCTGGGGGCTGACTGGGACCCGTGGAGCGTTGATCTTCTTTTTCGGCTCCTTCGGTTCGTTTTTCGCGTTGTTCCTGGTTTACTTATTTACGATTCGCGGTCTACGCCAAGAACGGACCTTGCACACCCTGTTTCTGAAGGTGCCCGTCTTAGGGCAGTGCATGCGAGCCTTTGCGATTGCGCGTTTTTCCTGGGCATTTGCGTTGACGCAACAGTCGGGGATGCGGATCGTTCCCAGCTTGGAATCGAGCTTAAAGGCGACCGCTAACTATGCCTTTATTGGTGCCTCGCCACGGATGTGTGCGCTGATCAAGCAGGGTGAGGATCTCTCCACAGTCATCAACGATTCCGGCTTGTTTACCGTTGAATTCGAACAGATGGTCAGTGTGGCCGAGACTTCCGGCACGGTTCCCGAAACGCTGCAGCACCTGAGTCCGCAATTTGAGGAAAGTGCCCGGCGGAGCCTGCGAGCCTTGGCGATGGCCTTCGGCTGGGTGGTGTGGGCTCTGGTGGCCGGGTTCATCATCTTCGCGATCTTCAGCCTGGCGAGTTTCTACATCGGAATGCTGAACGACGCCGCCAAGGGACTCTAGCGTTCAATCTCGGCCATTGTCTTTAGAAGATTGCACTCCTGAGACACGGAGAACACGGAGTTTCAGAAGTCATTAACAAAGAGTTTTAGCCACGGATTGACACGGATCAAACACGGATTGGGTCAGCGTCTGTTTGAGTTCTCAGGTAATGCTGAGCCAGTTCTGAATTGTTTTAATTGCAACGGCTGTGAATGCGGCTCTCTGCTGTCTTGTTCCGTGTTCCATCCGTGTTTTTCCGTGGCTAAAAAACTCTTCCTGAATGGCTCTTGAAACTCTGTGTTCTCTGTGTCTCAGTGGTGCAATCTTCTGATTGTGGATTCCGGATGCTGAGCTTGCCAGGAGTGTTCTGGCGCCCGGGGAATCCGCTTGCGGCTGAAATCCTGGGCGGCCCTCGCTACACTGCGGGTTTGCTTTCGATTCTCGAACCACGGCTTTTGCTCCAGGATTTTCCGTTGTCCCATTTTCGTTTTGAATTGCTGGCCACCGATGGTCGCTCGCGGGCGGGGCGTTGGCATACTCCGCATGGCCCGGTGGAAACCCCGGCTTTCATGCCGGTCGGCACTTTGGCGTCGGTCAAGGGATTAACCCCCGATCAACTGCGTTCCACGGGGGCGCAGATGGTGCTGTCGAATACGTACCATCTGGCACTGCGTCCCGGCTCGGAAATCGTTGCCGAGATGGGTGGTCTGCATCAATTCATGGGTTGGAATGGCCCGATCCTTACCGACAGCGGGGGATTTCAGGTCTTCAGCCTCGCCAAATTGTCGAAGCTGACCGATCAACAAGTGGTTTTTCGCTCGCACTTGGATGGCAGGCTGCTGGAGTTGTCGCCCGAACGTGCCATGTTGATTCAGGAACAGCTCGGTGCCGATTGCATCATGTGCCTGGATGAGTGCCCCCCGGCGGATGCTCCCCTGGAGCGCATTCGAGCGGCGGTCGATCGCACGACGGCCTGGGCTAAACGCTGCCGCGATTCTCATGTGCGGGACGATCAGGCGTTGTTTGGCATCGTGCAAGGGGGCGTCGATCAGGGGATGCGTGAACGGTCGGCGGCTGGGTTGTTGCCGCTGGAGTTCCCGGGATATGCCATCGGCGGTCTGAGTGTCGGTGAATCTCCTGAGCAGATGTATCAAACCCTGGACTTCAGCACTCCGCTGCTGCCGGTGGAGAAGCCGCGTTATCTGATGGGAGTGGGGCGTCCGCAGGATTTGGTGGAGGCGGTGTCTCGCGGAATTGACCTGTTTGACTGTGTCATGCCGACTCGTAACGGCCGGAACGCCATGGCGTTTACCAGCCAGGGATCGGTCCGGATCCGGAATCAGAAATACCAGCGGGACGGCGGTCCGCTGGACCCGGAGTGCGGTTGCACGGTGTGTCAAACGTGGTCGCGAGCCTACTTGCGGCATCTCTTTATGGCGAAAGAGATGCTCGGGCCAATTTTGCTTTCGCTCCACAACATCGCATTCTACCAGAACTTGGTGCGTGAGATGCGACTCGCTGTCCAGGAGCAGCGGATGGCGGAGTTTCGGGCGGTTCGCCTTGCCCAATGGGAAACTGCCAACTAAGATGACCCCTTGCAAAATCGGGGCCAAGATGACCAGCTTGTGATCGTCCTGCCGGAAATACCGTCGGGATCAGCGAGTTGGTTGGTGTTGGCTGGTACGAAATCGCGGTATTTGACGCGGTTCAGTGCGGCTGCGACGGCCTCGATATTGTCATGTCTGGTTGCTGCCTAACGTCTAACGTAGGCAGGTGTTAGGTTTGAAGTGATCAGTTTTTGAATGCCAATCAGGTGTCGTAGAGTGGGGTCGAACGGTTGCGTAACCGTCTTCGATTCCGAAAGGCGTAAGCGATGATGTCGTGGTCGGGCTTAATGGTCATTCTCGCAGCGGACGCAGCACCTGCGGCCGATCAGGGATTCTCCCCGTTGCTGCAGATGGCTCCGTTTATTTTGATCGCGGTCCTGTTCTTCGTGACAGTCCTCATGCCCAAGTCGAAAGATCAGAAGAATCGACTGGCGCAGTTGGCCAACATGAAGAAGAATGATCGCGTCTTCACCTCGTCGGGGATCATTGGCACGGTTGCTAATATCTCAGCAGACGGGAAAGAGGTCACTTTGAAGATCGATGATAACGCCAAAATTCGAGTATTCCGGCGAGCCATCGAAGGCTTCTATGCTGACTCCACGAGTACCGACGCAACGCCTCCGGCTTAGCTGCTCGAACAGCAGGCCGCTGTTGCCTGGGGTCGGACTGATGTTGATCACTCTGACCGCAAGAATTCCAGACCTGTATTGACCGGCACTCGAGCGTGGCACGTCGTTGTTTAACGCGTGTTTCCCCGGTGTGGTCAACTTCTCATACAACTTGATCGTCGCGTAGGCCGTTTCCTGTTAAGGAACAGAATTTCATGGATCCGATTACGTTGAAGTTGCTGTTGTTTGTCCTCGTGATCGCCGTATCGTTCGGCGGGGGGTACTTGATCGCTCAGGCACTGCGGTTGCGTGATCTGAGTGTCAAGATCGGGACCGTGCTATTCACGATTGGACTGGCTTTAAGCCCGTTCCTGAATACGGTCATTGTGGAAAAGAAACCGTGGATCGATACGCTGTCGTTCGGTATCGATCTCGCGGGTGGTACCAATCTAGTCTACGAGCTGGATGGTAAGCCCAAGGATTCCGAGACCGTCAGCCGGATGGTGGGTGCCATTCGTCGCCGCGTCGATCCTACTGGTACGCAAGAACTGGCGATTCGTCAGGTCGGCAAAAACCAGATTGAAATCATTATCCCCAAGGCCACACCCGAAGAGGTGAAGACGATCAAGTCTTCGATTACCTCCGTCGGTATGTTGGAATTTGCGATTCTGGCCACTCGGCTGAATGATTCTCACAAGAATCTGATCAACCGGGCCATGCTGGTCAAAGACGATCTGCGTGACAACGGCCAAGTCGTTGCCGGTTGGCGCGCTGTGGCTCCGACGACTGTCGTGAATGCTGATGGGACCACGATCGAAGTTCCGAACCGTGAGCTGGACGCTGAAGCACTTCCCGGCAATGCCGAAATCGTGCTCCGCCAGATCAAGGGAAAACCGGAAGGTTTCATGGAAGTCCTGTGCGTGTTCGACCGTAACCCCAAGCGACGTGTGACGGGCGAATACTTGCAACGGGCGACTCCTTCGATGGACGACCGCGGCAACCCCTGCGTGCATTTCTCGTTGAAGGCTGTTGGAGCCACTCGGTTCCGTGCCCTGACATCGGCTCATACGCCGATGGCGAACGGCAAGGAATACAAGCTGGCAGTGTTGCTGGACGACAAGGTTCAAACAGCTCCCAACATTCGTGAAGCCATCGGTGGTGAAGGCCAGATTACCGGCCGCTACACCAGCGCCGAAGTCGAACGTATCGTCAACATTCTCAACGCGGGTGCGTTGGAAGTGCCCCTGAAGAAGGATCCGATCAGCGAATTCTCCATCAGCCCATTGCTGGGTGTGGACGTGCAGCGTAAGGGCTTTACCGCGTTGATTCTGTCAACGGTGGGCGTGCTGTTGTTCTTGCTGGTTTACTACATGTGGTTGGGCTTGCTGGCCGACATCTGCCTGGTGCTGAACTTGATTCTGCTCATGGGCGCAATGGCCTTTATCGATGCGACGTTTACCTTGCCGGGCCTGGCGGGTGTCGTGTTAACAATGGGTATGGCGGTCGATGCCAACGTGCTGATCTACGAACGTATGCGTGAAGAACTGGAACGCGGTTCCAGCCTGCGTATGGCGATTCAGAATGGTTTCGACAAAGCCTTCTCCTCAATTTTTGATGGTAACATCACTGCGATGTTGACCGGTGTGATTCTGTATCTGATCGGTACCGATCAGGTGAAGGGCTTTGCCGTCACGTTGTTCATCGGTCTGGCCATCAGTATGTACACGGCCTTAACCGTGAATCATCTGATGCTGGAAATCATCGAACGCAAACGCTGGTTGAAGCAATTCAAGACGCTCAGCTTGTTCGGTGTGACCAATTTCGACTTTATCGGCAAGCAAAAGATCTGCATGGCCGCTTCGCTGGTGCTCATCGGTATCGGTTTGGTCATTTTTGGGATTCGCGGCGGGGACAACTACGACATCGATTTCAGCGGTGGAACGATGATCACGATGCGTTTTAATGAGAAGCAAAACGCTGACGAAGTCCGGATTAAATTGAGCGAACAATTGAAGACGGATGTCTCGCTGGAAGAACTCACCAGTGCTGATCCCACTCGTATTGGCACGACGTTCCGGATGCGAACCACCGATCAGGATCAACAAGCGGTGGCCGATGGGATCAATGATGCGTTCGGCGATAAACTGGTGAAAGTGACCGTCACGCCGGGAACATTGGAGCCCATTCCGGAAGCCAAGCCGGTTGTTCCTCCGAAAGACAAGGCTGACCCGGCTGTCGCGGCAACTCCAGAAGTGGAAGCTGACCCGTTTGCTGGTGGCCAGCAGGTCGAGTTGACATTCAGTGCGCCCACTCGATTGGATACGGCGGTTCGCCAGGTGTCCGAAGAATTGGCCAAGTTGACCAAAGCCGACGATCCGAAAGTTCAGAAGTATGGTGCGGAAGATCAGATTCGCTCGTTGATTTCTGTCTCCAATCTCGAAAAAGCCGCAGAGGGAGAGAATAAGGCGGAAGCCAAGAAAGTGTTGCTCAAGATTCGGAAAGATGTGACGGCTGACGACGCGAAGACAGCCGTTGCCTCCTTGAAGAAGACACTGGACAACACACCGTTGTTCGATGAGATCAACAACTTCGAAAGTTCAGTCGCTGGCGACACCAAGTGGTCCGCACTCATCGCCATCGTCGCCAGTTTGGTGATGATTGTGATCTACGTCTGGTTCCGCTTTGAAAACCTGTACTTCGGTTTGGCTGCAGTGTTGGCCCTGGTGCATGACGTGTTGGCGACGCTGTCCATGGTGTGTATCGCAGCCTTGATCAGCAACACCCCGGTGGCGAGCTGGTTGTTGATTTCGGACTTCAAGATCGACCTCACCATGATCGCGGCGTTCTTGACGATCCTGGGTTACTCGATCAATGACACGATCGTGATCTTCGACCGTCTGCGTGAAATTCGCGGCAAAAACCCGCTTGTTACACGAGAGATGGTGAATCAGGCTGTCAACGAATGCTTATCGCGTACGATTTTGACTGCCAGTATCGTGTTCATCACGGTCTTCATTCTGTATGTCCTCGGTGGTGAAGGTATCCACGGATTCGCCTATGCGATGGTGATTGGTACCATCGTCGGTTGCTACAGTACGATCTATGTGGCCAGCCCGGCCGTCTTGTGGTTGATGGAACGCGAACAGCGAGCCAAGAACCCCCGGATCGCTCCCAAGCGTGAGCCGGCGAAGATCACCAAGTAGTCTCGCTGAGTGACTCGGTTTCCGAGTTATTGAGAAACGTTATTTCCGCAGCCCGGTTGCTCTTGAGCAACCGGGCTGTTGTTTTTGCTGGCCTTGGAACCGACGCCGTGAAGGATGTTGGGAGGGTGAGGCTCCTGCCGAACCGCTAAGTCTTCCGGGCTCGATACACTTAGCGGTT
>JAZKFE010000071.1:0-5381 GCA_040386595.1 Planctomycetota bacterium
AGGTTGTCGTCGCTGAAGTCGATCGGGCTGCGGTAGTGAGTGGCCAACAGGAAGAACCGCACTGTTTCGGGGTGATGGACCTTAAACAGGTCCTTGACCGAAGCGGCCCCCTTGGAACCGGCAATCTTGCCCGCTTCTTGTTCTTGCTGAACTTCAGCCAGATCGCCCTCGCGGCTGTGGCCTCCGCCGACCTTGCCCGAAGTCTTGCCGGCTTGCATCAGACCGTTGTGCAGCCAGTAGCGGGAGAAGGTTTTTCCCGTGCAGCATTCCGATTGAGCCAGCTCGTTCTCGTGGTGCGGGAACATCAAATCGAGGCCGCCGCCATGAATGTCGATCGTGTCGCCGAGATGCTTGCGGCTCATGGCCGAGCATTCAATATGCCATCCCGGACGACCAGGGCCCCAGGGGCTCTCCCAGCTGGGTTCACCGGGCTTCGCGGCCTTCCACAGGGCGAAGTCGGCCGGGTTACGTTTGCGGTCGGTCGCTTCGACACGCGTTCCGGCCATCATTTCTTCGATGTTCCGATGGCTCAGCTTGCCGTAATCTTTGTCATTCTGCACGTTGAAATAGACGTCGCCATCCAAGGGGTAGGCGAAATCCTTCTTAATCAACGTGGCGATGATGTCCTGCATTTCCTGGATATGCTCGGTGGCATACGGGAAAATGTCGACCGAATCGACTCCCATCGTCTTCAGGTTGTCGAAGTAGTCCTGCGTCATTTCCTTGGCCAGGGCGTCGACGGTCGTCCCTTTTTCCGCCGCTTTGACGATCAGCTTGTCATCGACGTCAGTGATGTTGATGACAAATTTGACCTTGTAAGCACTGTAGGTCAGGAAGCGTTTGATCGTGTCGAAGATGACCGGACCAACCATGTGCCCAATGTGGGACGGTTTGTAAACCGTCGGACCACACAGGTACATGGCCACCTGCCCCGGAACGACTGTCTGAAACTCTTCCTTTTGACGGGTCAGCGTGTTGTAAACTCGCAGCGACATTGCTTCGTAATTCCTTGATGACAGTCGGTAATAAAGTTAATTCGTGTTCCACATGGCGGCTTTTGGGGAGCCACCGTGTTAGCAGTCTGCTGGGCGTTGGATTAAGACCACCGCGTCGGCACACATCGCTTCTTCACGTCCCACCGGGCCGACCCGTTCGCCCGTCTTGGCTTTTACATTCACCGCATCGGCAGGGATCTGCAGCAGTTCCGCCAGGCGTTGCTTAATGGCCGGTTTGTATTGTGATAATTTCGGTCGTTGGGCGTGAATGGTGCAGTCCAAATTGACCGGTTGCCAGCCGTTTTGACGGACCCGAGCCAGCGCTTCTTCAAGAAACCGCGCCGAATCGGCACCCAAAAACTGCGGATCAGTGTCCGGAAAAAGCTCACCAATGTCACCCAAGCCAGCGGCTCCCAGGAGTGCGTCGGTCACCGCATGCAGCAGGACGTCAGCATCGCTATGCCCATCGAGCCCCGCCGGATGATCAATGCGGATTCCCCCCAGTATCAACGGTCTTCCTGCCAGCAGGCGGTGGGTATCGTGACCGAGTCCCACTCGGAAGGCAGACGAAATACTCATGAGGCACCCGAAAGTTCATCCCTAAACACGGCGCAAAGGCTGTTTTGTCAAGCTGGAGAACCTGCCGCTCGGCAGTGCATCGCCAGTCACACTATGGAGGTTGCGCGGATCATAACGGTTGCGGAAGAGTGTGGCAACGTGAATGCAGGCCGAGGTTTGGGATGTTTTCCGCTCCAAACTTACGGTTGTGTTATTTCGTGGCGGCATTCAATTCTTAGCCGGTAATCTCAGAAAAACACCGAGTGAGTCTGGCCCATAGCGTCTCGTTACCCAAAATGTCTCGCCATTCAGGGGCATCGAGGCAGTCACAGGGGGCGCGCCTTTGGTCCAATCAGTGGGGTGAACCGTCTTATACCGCGGTCGAACTTGATGTAGAATTGTTGTCACTCTCGTTGAACTTGAGGCTAACGAGGGATTGCGTCGGTTTCAGAAGCCGTCAGCTCAATGACCCACGGATGAGAGTCACCACCATGCGGTTTTATCGTAAGTCGCCCATCGGCAGATTGATTCTGGTTGTCGGGGTGTTCTGGTCTATCAACGCTGGAATGACCTTCTCCCAGGACGCCCCCACTGCCGCTGGCACCGAAAAGATTGGTGAAGTATTCGGCAAATCCGTGTCTCGCTCCGATCTTGGGGAAAAAAGTTCAAAAGTGAAGGATAAATTGCACGAATTGATCCTCGTCCCAGTCGCAAAGCGGTATCAAGAACTGCATAAGAAAGAATTCGAACCAACAGAGGAAGAAGTTGCGTGGACAACGGAATTCTTTAAAAAAGCGGCCCAAGAGATTGTAAATAGAGAGGAACCAGAGAGTCGCAAACGCATCGCTGCGATTCAACAACAGCTTGACCGGAGTGATCTAACCGCAGCAACTCGCGAGGCACTTCAACAAGAAAAAGACTTGAAGCAAAAGGTTCTCGAAGTGTACAAAAATTGGCCCGCTAGAGATTTTGCTGTGCTCAAGCTGACCAGCTGGAAGTTCGAAAGGCATCTCTACGACAACTACGGCGGTGGTTGTATCCTCTGGCAACAAGGTGGCGTGGAGGCGTTTGACGCCACACGCAAGTGGTTAGAAGCCCGTGAGAAAGCGGGCGACTTCAAGATCACTGACGAAAAGTTGCGAGCCAAGTTCTACGCGTATTGGACCACACAGTATCACGGTCAATCCTTAATCGATGATTCAGAAACCATCGAGCAATTGTTTTTGAAACCGGACTGGGTTTATGTGGCACCGAAGACACCAAACGAAAAGAAATAGTCTTGTTTATTTAATTGCCTGACAATACCGACGGGCAGCTTCGCATAACAATCGCAATGGCTGAGCAATTGAAGTCATCGAAGAAACAATCGCGAACTCTGAAGTGGTTTGCTCCACGCTGGAGTGCGGCTCGCGGACTCAAAAAAATTACGCCGATCTTGTTTGGCGGTAAACCGATTCTTCGTATTGTTAGCATGTCCGGAGTGATCGGCGCCGTACTTTGCCTATTTACGAAGCTTGCCTTTCCCCAAATTCCGCTCGCCTTTTTCTGGAAGATCCTGTTCGTAATTCCTGCAGTGTTTGCGTATCTGGGCGTATTGATCCTGATGATTTTCTTGATTCCCGGATGGGTCAAAGTTACGACAACCTACATTTCGGACTCCACAGGGCAGTCTGGTTGGCGCGTCAATCTCTCCGATATTGAGTCGTCAAAGCTCATCATCTACTCACCGATCCATATCGTTCTCATCATCCGAGCCAAAGGTAAAGTACACAATATTGCAGTGCCCCCGACCACCGATCTCGATCTTCTCCTCTCATTACTTAAAACTACGGTGGTGCTCGACAAACAGAAGCAGTTCAAAACCGCACGCGCATTTATGACGCCGCTCGATGATTTTGAAAAGTAGACTTGCACCACGCTTAACCGATACTGCCGAGGCACCCAATGACCTAACCAGCGATTCAAATTGATGTGTACTGGGGGTGTTCCTGGGGTAAAATCAAGTTTACTCGAACGGTACACGTCGGGTTACCGAGGCGTTCAACGCTTTCAGGAGCACGTCATGCCAGTCCTCAATCGCTCGTTTCTTCTCGTGGCTTTGTCGCTGTGTCCACTCTTCGGCAACTGTGTGGATAAGCCCATTCGCCAATCGAAACCCGAAATCGGACTTCCCGCAGGAACCTATGGCGGGTGCGATCAAAAGATGGTGATCAGTTCTGATGGAACGGTCAGCTACAAGGACAAATTGCACCTCACTCAGATCCAGATCAAGACAGATGGCAGTCTCGACGCGACTTTTCCGACAGACGCCGGATCAAACGAAGAAATTCACCTGCAACCGTCGGAACCGGGAGCGACTCGGAAGGTGTGGACGGCCAATGCCAATGGTCGAACGTATCAGGCCACTGCAATTCCCCATTCCGAAGAGACCTACAGCTTCCGGCTCGAAGTTCGACGAGACGGCAAGTTGGTTGGTGGGGCGCAAGTATTCTGCGCAATCTGCAAATCGAGCGTCAAACCTCAGAAATGACAACTTGCAGTGAAATCGGGGGCCGCAGCCGCAGTCCGACTGCCCCGACTTCAAAAAAGATTTTTTAACCACGAATTGCACGAATCACACGAATAAGAAAATGCTCAATGCATTTTTGAACTCGACGGGGTACTTGAGGACTCCTCTCATTTTCGACGATCTATCAAGAAAAAATTCTTCTCCTGATTGATTCGTGTCATTTGTGTGATTCGTGGTGAAAACATCCGGGATCATTTCAGGCGTTCGTTGAACGTGGTTGGTCTTGTTAAGGCCTCTCTATATGGTCTCCTCTCGTGTCATTCCCGGCGAAAATCGGGATTTCACTGAGTGTTGATGCAACCAAGGTGAGCCGTCCGGCCACTATACCCAGTATCGATCGGTCGCAATGAAGCAGTGTGTGGCTTGCCTGGCTTAACACAGTGTTTCTCGCGGGCGCAGACGTCGCGTTCGCATTGCAGGCTGTCGAATTTGTCACCGAGCCAGATCGTGAACCATTTCATGTCGGCTTAAGGTTGGACAGCTAATATTCTTAAAAATCCTGGCTGGCGGAGTTGCCGGCAACAGGACGCGTCAGCAAGGAATGTGGATCTTGGAAAGGCCTCACATGCGTTCGCTCATGATGTCATTGATGTTCGGGTACGCCGTCATGGCGGCTGGACAGGGAAGTCTGTTTGCGGAAGACGGCGACGGAAAAGCCGAGACCAAGCCTGCCGAACAGGCTGCCGCAGAAACCAAAACTCCAGAAGCTAAACCCGCTGATAAGTCGGCTGAAAAATCCGAGTCGAAACCCTCGGCGAAAGATCGATCCCGCGGTGATCGGCAACATGGTGACGGGCCACGTCATCGTGAAGGTCGCTCGGATCGCGATGGTGACCATCGCGGATTCGGCCGCGGTCACTCCGATCACGGCCGAGACTCAGACCGAGGCCCCCGTGATCACGCGGAACGGGGCGATCATCAAGAGCACCACGCTCGTGGTTCACACGAAGGACACCGTGGTCACGAATTCGCCCACCGAGGCGGTCGCGGACACGGTCGTCACGAAGGTTGGAACCGTGGCGGACACCGCGGTCATGAGTTCGCTCACCGAGGCGGTCGCGGACATGGTCGTCATGAAGGTTGGAATCGCGGTGGACACCGTGGTCATGAGTTCGCTCACCGAGGCGGTCGCGGACACGGTCGTCACGAAGGTTGGAACCGTGGCGGACACCGCGGTCATGAGTTCGCCCACCGAGGCGGTCGTGGACATGGTCGTCACGAAGGCTGGAACCGCGGCGGACACCGTGGTCACGAATTCG